>CP119311.1:5210676-5517186 GCA_029202545.1 Candidatus Pseudobacter hemicellulosilyticus | reverse complement strand
TTGTCAGGAAGATCTCATAACCTGTGGCGGCATCAATGCCGAGGGAGCGCACAGCATACAGGGTGCTGAGGCTTTTGCCTTCCTGGTATTGGAGTACGGGCTTGTTGTAACCGCCGGAAGCCTGCAGGTCTTTAGCCGCCTGGTTCTGGGCTTTCAGCACATCGGTGATCTGGAGCAGTTTGTTCTCGTTCCGGTAGAAGGAGGTGGAGATGCTCCAGTACAGTTTGCGGGCGGGGTTGCGCAGGATGAAAGCGCTGACGCTCACCTCATAACCCCTGTTCTGGCTTTTGCCGAGGTTATTATGGTATTCGGGAAAACCGGTGGAGGGAGCGCTCTGGTTGGCCATGATCAGGTCGTCCGTGGTCTCATTATAAAAATCAACGTTCACGCTTAACCGGTTATTGAATAAACCGAAGTCTGCGCCCAGGTTGCCTTTCTTGGTGCGCTGCCATACCAGGTCGGGGTTACCCATAGCGGTAATGGTAGCGGGCACAAAATCCAGGTAGCGGCCGGTAGTGATGTATTTGTAGGTGGTGGCGGCTGCATAGCTGGGGAAGTTCACGGAACCGGTGAAACCGTAGGTGCCGGTAAGTTTGAGGCGGCTCATAAATTTCGGCAGCCTGATGAAATGTTCATTGTGGACATTCCAGCCGGTACCAACGGACCAGAGCTGGCCAAAACGTTTGTCGGTCCCAAACACAGAAGAGCCGTCAGAGCGGAGGGAAAGGTCCAGCAGGTAACGGTTATCGTAAGCATAGCTGGCATTGCCCAGGTAACCTACGGTACGGGTGATGGTATAGGCGCCGGTAGGTTTTGTACCGCTGTAGGTGAGCCCGAAGAGCAGGTCGTCCAGGCGGCTGCTCGGAAATCCTTTCACTGAAATAGCCAGGTTCTCACTGCTGTTCTGCTGGATGCTCAGGCCCGCAGTGGTATAGAGGGTGTGCTTGCCAAAATTGCGGCCGTAGTTAAGGGTAGCGTTGCCCTGGTAAATATGGCTTTTGCCGGTGCCCTTGTCGTAGCTGCCTCTTTCTGTGAAGTCCGACTGATTAAAGAACTGTGAGGCGGTGCCCGGCAGGAACTTATGGGATTCCGTGCTGCCGGTATTGTAACTGAAAGTGGCGTTCACTTTCAGGTTTTTGACAAGCAGGTATTCCACCCAGAAATTCTGCTGGATATTCAGGCTGCTGTTCTTGTCAACAGTATTCAGGGTAGTATTCCAGAGCGGGTTCACCACACTGGGCGTATGGGCGGCATTGATCAGGCCGGTACCTTCCGTGGTAGGGTAGATATCTACATACCGGGTGATATTGCCATGCTGGTCCCTGGCCATCCAGTAGGGATTGAGTTTGGCGTAATTGCCAAAATCGCCGTAGGGAGAATTGTGTGCGGTCATGGCGCCAATGCTGAACTGGGTCTGGAACTGCAGCCGTTTGTCCTTGCTGGTATAGCGTACATTGAGGATCCCATCCAGGTTATTGCGCATGGAGCCTTTCATGATACCGCCATTATTTTTATAGGAGAAGGTCCCCATATAGACAAACCGTTCGGTGCCGGCGCTGAGCGAGAGGGTATGGGCGTGGCTGAACTCCGTTTGCAGGGGTTGCGAGAGCCAGTACGTATTTACGCCCTGCTCCACGTTGTGCAGCACCAGGTTGTATTTATCATTGAGTTTTTGCTGGTCGGAGAAATTGCGGTTGCGGTAGAGGCCGGCGATCCTTTCCAGCTCCATTTTTTCCTGTGCATTCATCAGGTCAAAACTGCCGAGGTCCGGCATATTGATCCCCAGGGTGGTGGTATAGTTGACCTGTGTTTTGCCGGATTTGGGTTGGACTGTCTGTATCACCAGTACGCCGTTGGCCGATTTGGAGCCATAGATGGCGGTGGCGGCTGCATCTTTCAGCACGGTCACCCGGGCAATGCGGTTGATGTCCATATCAAAGAGGGCCTGCAGGGTGGATTCAAAACCATCAATGATGATGAGGGGCGGATTGCTGATATAGCCATACTCGCTTTTGAGATCGGTCTGCATAATACTGTTGGTGCCGCGGACCTGGAAGCGGGGCAGGGTATTGGGATCAGAGCCCATCACGTTATCGGCCGGCATCTGGATAGAGGCGTCCAGTGATTTGAGGGCCTGTAATATACTGGTAGGGTTCACCTGGCGCAGCTCTTCGCCGGTAAAGGAAGTGGCGGCGCCTGTAAAATTCTCTTTGGGCCGGCTATAGATACCATTCACCACTACCTGTTCTGATTCCGCCCATTGTTTATCCAGTACAAAATTCAGACTACTGTTATTGTCGCCCATACTGATCTGTTTGGCTTGTTTCTCAAACCCTACACTGGTCACGGTGAGCATGTATTTACCGGCGGGTACGCCTGTGAATACAAAACTGCCGCTGGCGTCAGCAGTGGTGGAGCGGGAGATAGGGCCTTTCAGCAGGATGGTAGCGCCTTCCACAGGTTTACCTTCTTTGTCCAGCACCATACCGCGGATAGCGGCGTCCTGGCTGCTGCCGGCGGCCGGGGTAGGCGCCGGTGCTTTTTTGATGCTGATGATATTGCCTTCCATATTGCGCTGGAAGCCTTTTCCTTCCAGGCATTTGTCCAGCACTTCATTGATGGGCGCATTCCTGACATCAATGGTAACGGGCGGCAGGTCTTTAAAGATAGCTTCGTTGTAAACGATGGAGATCTTTGTCTGACGTGATAATTCCTTCAGTACTTTTTGGACCGGCACGGCTTTCATGCTGATGGTGGCGGTCTGCGCCTGCAGCCGGCTACAACAGCAGCAGAGCAGGAGCAGCAGGACGATGAAGGGCTGCCGGCGGCGGGTGGTTTTTCCCGCTGTTCCGGAGCGTTGAATGGACAATGGTGTGGAATGGGACTGTCCGGGGTATGGGCGTGACAGGCCCTGCAAAACAACATGCATAGCAGTTAGTATGTTTTGGTTTTTAAGTAAAGTAAATACCCGTATTCCGGGCAAACCGACAGATTAAGGCTTAACGATCAGGGTCCTTCCTTCCAGCTGGAAATGGATGCCGAATGATTCCAGTGACTGCAGCACTTCGGACAGCGGCAGCTGCCGGCTGATGCGCCCGCCCAGCTGAACTTTGGGCAGGGGCTGCCGGATACGGATCTCTACATCATACCAGCGGCTGATCTCCCGCAGCATCTGCGGAATATCCAGCTGGTCGAATTCGAAGAATCCGTCTTTCCAGGCCATCACTTTTTCTGTATCCGCCGTACGGACCTGCGGGGTCAGCTCCTGTTGGTGGAGCAGGGCCTGCTGGCCGGGCTGGAGGATAACGGCTCCTTTCCGGGAGGATACCCGGACCTTACCCCCGAGCAGGGTAGTGGTCAGATAATCTTCATCCTGGTAAGCATGTACGTTGAAGCGGGTGCCCAGCACTTCAATAGTGCTGTTGTTGACAATCACCCGAAAGGGCTGACTGGGGTTGTCTTTGATCTCCAGGTAGGCTTCTCCGCTGATCTCCACTGTCCGGTTCGTCTCGCGAAAACGGGTCGGATAGCGGATGGAGGATACAGAGTTAAGCCATACCCTGCTGCCATCAGGCAGGGTGATATGGAACTGGCGGCCCCTGGGTGTTGTCAGGGTATTCATTTCCGGCGCAGCCTGCGTGCTGTCTGCATTGGACTGGTACAGCAGCTGGTTGTCCTGCAGGACCACTTTGCTGCCGGCCTGGCTGGCAATAAGGCCGTTGCCGGCGCTGTCCAGTACTATACTGCGCCCGTCGGCCAGTGTCAGTACCGCTCCGTTGCGGCCGGGCAGGATCTCCTGCTGCGTCACGGGGGCGCCGGCTTTCCCGGAGCCGGGTTTCCAGAACAGCCAGGCGGCAATGCCTGCCAGGAGTACCAGGATGGCGGCAGCCCGTGCGGGCCTGCCTATCCGGACAATCCGGGAAAGTCGGGAAGCAGGAGCTTTGGCGCCTGCCAGGATCCTTTCTTCCAGGCCGGCAGGCAGGGGGCCATCGGCTTCGGGCAGTATCAACGCTTTGTTACGCAGCTGCTCCAGCAGCTGTTCTTCCGCAGCAGCCTGTCCTTCCGGCTTACCAAGCAGCGCATGCAGCTCCTTAAGCTCGCCGGGACCCAGCTCATTGTTCAGGTATTTGTCCGTCAGTTCATATAATCGCTGCACAGTCATAGTTGTTGAGATTTCAGGCAACCAATAGTTAAAGAGTCCATTTGCAACCGCCAGCTAAGTAGCCGGGTAAAAAAATGTCAGGAAAAAATTTGCAGCAATAGCAGGATGACGCCGATGGACTCTCCATTGTTTTCCTGTAAATATTTCTTGAGGAAGTCAAGGGCCAGCATAATATACTGCGCCACAGTGACCTTGTGGAGGCCTGTCCGCTCAGCTATCTCGGCATGGCTCAGTCCTTCTATACGGCTCATGATAAATACAGCGCGGCGTTTTTCCGGGAGCTGGTCAATGCCACGCATCAGCAGGGCATAGGCGTCCTTGTATTCTGCCAGCTCATCGGCCAGTTCCGGCGCTGCCTGGTCAAAATTGTCCGGCAGTTCCGCCAGCTCCATCACTTTTTTACGGTAGGAGCGGAAAATATGGTTGCGGGAGAGGATATAGATATAGTCTTCCGGGTTATCCAGTGTGGGCAGGGTAGCCCGCTGTTTCCAGAGCTGGAGGAAGATATCCTGGGTCAGTTCTTCTGCTTGCTGGGGGGATTTGAGATAGCTGAGGCAATGCCCGTAGATATTGCGCAGGTGATGCCGTACAAAAATTGCGAAAGCCTTTTCGTTGCCGGCGGCGATCTGTAGAAGCAGTTCTTTATCCACGTATGAACTATTAGCGGACAATGTTGGTTACATATTGGTTGGGGGCTGCAAACTACAACTCTTTGTACAATTTCACCCCCTGCAACCCTTACCTTTGCGTAAATTTTCACGTTTGAAACAACTGAAGGCGATCAATAAATACTTCTGGAAATACCGGTGGCGATTCCTTTTTGGGATCCTGTTCATCGTATTGTCCAACTATTTTAAGATCCTCACGCCCCAGCTTACCGGGTTTGTGGTTGATGAAGTGCAGGCGGAGCTGGTGCAGAAGACCAGCCCGGAAACCTATGACGCCAAAGTGGCCGGACTGGAAAAGAAGCAGTCCCGCTATGATATCAGCGTACAGGAGCTGATTGCTGTATTCCGTAATGCGGATATAAGCTTCGGGCGGCTGGTGGTCTGGGCGGGGATCATCCTGCTGGGACTGGCTATACTGAGCGGCTTCTTTATGTTCCTGATGCGACAGACCATTATTGTCATGAGCCGGCATATAGAATACGATCAGAAGAATGAAGTATTCAATCATTACCTGAAGCTCGACAGCAATTTCTACAAAACACATAATACCGGCGACCTCATGAACCGCATTGCGGAAGATGTGAGCCGGGTGCGTATGTATACCGGTCCGGCGCTTATGTATTTTATTAACCTGGCCGCTACCATCGGTTTCAGTCTCTATTTCATGTTTGCCACTGAGCCGAGGCTTACGCTGTATGTGCTGGCCCCGCTGCCCCTGCTGGCGGTGACCATTTATTTTGTCAATACCGTCATCAACAAAAAAAGCGAAAGGATCCAGGCGCTCCTTTCTGATCTGACCACCAATGCGCAGGAGTCCTATTCCGGCATCCGGGTCATCAAATCCTTTGTACAGGAGCAGGCCATGAATGCGCATTTTGAAAAGAACAGTGAGGAATACAAAAAGAATGCGATCGGCCTGGCGAAGCTGGAGGCGGTGTATTTCCCTTCCATGGCCCTGCTCATTGGTTTCAGCACCCTGCTGACCATCATGATCGGCGGCATCTATGCCATTTATGGCAGCCACGAGGTCACCATCGGCACTATTGCGGAATTTGTGATGTACATCAATATGCTGACCTTCCCGGTCAGCGCCATCGGCTGGACGGCCAGTATGATCCAGCGGGCGGCAGCTTCGCAGAAGCGGCTGAACGAGTTCCTGGATACCACGCCGGTCATCAGCAGCCCTGCTGAGGCCCTAACGCCTGTTTTACAAGGTGATATCCAGTTCAGGGATGTTGATTTCATCTATCCCAATACTGGTATTCACGCGCTCAAGCAGTTCAACCTCCACATAAAAAAAGGACAGAAGATCGCCATCATTGGCCATACCGGCAGCGGGAAGACCACCATCGCCCAGCTGCTCCTGCGCATGTATGACGCTACGCGGGGCAGTATTGCTGTGGACGGGCAGCCCATCAGCAGCCTGGACCTGCAATCCCTGCGCACGCAGATCAGCTATGTGCCGCAGGACGTGTTCCTGTTCAGTGATACCATTGCCAACAATATCCGCTTCGGCGTATCGGCCGCCTCTATGGAAGACATTGAGCGGGCGGCCCGCTATGCCAGTGTGGAGAAAGAGATCCAGGGTTTTCATGAGCAGTATGCCACCATGATCGGTGAAAGAGGCGTAACGCTGAGCGGCGGCCAGAAGCAGCGGATCTCCATTGCCCGGGCATTGCTCAAGGATCCCGGCATTGTGGTGTTTGATGATTGCCTCAGTGCAGTGGATGCCCGGACTGAAAAGGAGATATTGGGCAACCTGAACCGGTTTTTGAAGGAGAAGACCGCTATTATAATTACGCATCGAATATTTACCTTATTTGATTTCGATCAGATCATTGTGCTGGAAGAAGGAAAAATCGTAGAACAGGGCACCCACGCGGATCTCCTGGCCCTCAACGGGTACTATACGTATTTGTATACGCAACAATTACAGGAAAACAGGCAGCGCCCCGAAGACAACTGAGGCATTAAATTGTTCAGTTCGTAGAAAGAAATACCCGCAAATATGGGGCGGGAAATTTGGCCGATTCCCAAACAATATTATATTTGTGCCTACTTTTTTGTTTAAAACTGCCAATTATTAAACTGCAAAAATTTTAAAGACTGTGGCGTACGAAAATAACGACAAACGAATGGAGAGCGTTTACAGTAAACGCATCAGGGCTGGAAAAAGAAGAACTTACTTCTTTGATGTGAGAGCTACCCGCGGCAATGACTACTACATTACCATCACGGAGAGTAGAAAGAAATTCAACGAAAACGGGTACGACCGTCACAAGATCTTCCTGTACAAGGAGGATTTCAACAAGTTCCTGAAGGCGCTCACAGAGGCAGTTGATTATGTTAAGACCGACCTGATGCCTAACTTTGATTTCGACGCATACAACCACGATCAGATTGCTGACCACGAAGGTGGAGAAGTTGGAGAAGAGGGACTGATTGAAGAAGAAGAAACAGTAGTAACCAGCAGTGCTCCGGTTACAGCACATGTTGTTGCAGCTGCTGAAGTTGTTTCCGCTCCCTCCGCTGATGCCGGTGAGGAAGTAGACAAATGGTAATCGCTCTGTAAAAAAAATATTTGCATAAAAAAGCCCTTCGGACTTCCGAAGGGCTTTTTCTATTGGGAGAACCCATTAATGCTATGCTTTCTTCATTTCTTTCCAGGCATTGATCAGGCCATTGGTAGAGGCGTCATGGCTGAAGATCTGCTTGTCGTTCTGCAGCTCAGGCAGGATGTTATTGGCCAGTTGCTTGCCCAGTTCCACACCCCATTGGTCAAAGCTGAAGATATTCCAGATCACCCCCTGCACAAAGATCTTGTGCTCATAGATGGCAATCAGCTGCCCCAGTGTATACGGTGTGATCTGTTTTACCAGGATGGAGTTGGTGGGACGATTACCGTCAAACACTTTGAAAGGCACCAGGGCTTTGATCTCCTGGGCGTTTTTACCGGCTTTCACCAGTTCTGCTTTTACTACTTCTTCAGATTTGCCGTTCATCAGCGCCTCCGTTTGTGCAAAGAAGTTAGACAGTAGTTTGGCGTGGTGGTCGCCAATGGGATTATGGCTGATAGCGGGTGCAATGAAATCGCAGGGGATCAGCACAGTACCCTGGTGGATCAGCTGGTAGAACGCGTGTTGTCCGTTTGTTCCTGGTTCGCCCCAGATCACCGGACCGGTAGCATAGGCAACGGGTTTGCCTTTCCGGTCAACCCCTTTACCATTGCTTTCCATATTGCCCTGCTGGAAATAGGCGGCAAAGCGGTGCAGGTACTGATCATAGGGGAGGATGGCTTCCGTCTGGGCGCCAAAGAAATCCGTGTACCAGATGCCGATCAGGGCCAGGATCACGGGAATATTTTTCTGAAGGGGCGCCTGGCGGAAATGGTTGTCGATGCTGTGTGCGCCTTTCAGCAGTTGTTCAAAATGGGGATAGCCTACGGTGAGGGCTATGGACAGGCCGATAGCGCTCCACAGGGAGTAGCGACCGCCAACCCAATCCCAGAATTCAAACATATTGGCTTTGTCGATCCCGAATTTCACCACTTCTTTTTCATTGGTGCTCAGGGCCACGAAATGTTTGGCTACATGGGCCTCGTCGCCGGCTGCTTCCAGGAACCAGGTGCGGGCGGTGAGGGCGTTGGTCATGGTTTCCTGGGTGGTGAAGGTCTTGCTGGCCACCAGGAACAGGGTTTCCTCGGGGTTTACCTTTTTGAGGGTCTCTGCAATATGGGTGGCATCCACGTTGGACACAAAGTAGGGCTGGATACCTTCCATCCAGTAGGGCTTCAGGGCCTCGGTCACCATGAAGGGGCCGAGATCGCTGCCGCCGATACCGATATTGACGATGTATTTAATTTTTTTACCGGTATACCCCAGCCATTCGCCGCTGTGTACACGCTGGCAGAATTTGCGCATCTGTTCCTGCACTTTTTTAACATCGGGCATAACGTCCTTGCCGTCAACTTTAACGGGTTTACCGGAAAAATTGCGCAGGGCGGTATGGAGTACGGCGCGGCCTTCGGTCTCGTTGATGGGAGCGCCTTTGAACATAGCGTTGATGGCATCCTTGAGTTCGCATTCTTTGGCCAGGTCCAGCAGGAGGCCCAGGGTCTTGTCGGTAATGCGGTTCTTGGAATAATCTACCAGAATGTCTTCAAACTGAAGGGAAAAACGCTGGAACCTTCTTTTGTCTTCGGCAAAGAGGGTGGATAGCTCCAGCTCTTTTGCTTTTTTGAAGTGGCTGTCCAGTTTTTTCCACACTTGGGTACGATGAGGCCTGATTTTAGGTAACATTTTGTAAGAATTGAGCTTTATAAGGAATTATTTACATGATTATTTCTTATCAGCTGATAAGTGAAAATGCTTAGTCGGACCAAAATTAGTAGGAATACTAAAGGACCGGAGCCCGAAATATATTCTCTTTATGCAGTTGTTTTTTTACCCTACGTATACCCCCTAAACCCTACAACCCACGTGAAGGGCGTAAGAATGGGCAGCGAAAGCTGTCCATTCGCTGTTTTAGCCCGGCAGGTCCCGGATCACGCGGATGCTGTGTTGCACCATCTCTTCGGTAACTCCCAGGTGCAGCACCAGCCGGAACTGGTGAGCGGCAATGGGGATAGCCAGGATCCCTTCCTGGCGCAGGGCCTCCGTAAACCGGGCGGCGGGGTATGCGGGAACTGTTTCAGCTATTACAATATTGGTCACAACGGGCAGCAGCCCGCTGATAAATTCCTTCTCGGTCAGGGCCGCGGCCAGTTGCCGGGCATGTTCATGGTCTGTGGCCAGCCGGTCCACCTGATTTTCCAGGGCATAGAGGCCCGAGGCGGCCATATAACCGGCCTGGCGGGTACCACCTCCCAATACTTTGCGGATACGACGGGATTTGCGGATAAACTCTCGGTTGCCCAGCAGTACGCTGCCCATGGGGCAGCCAAGGCCTTTGTTGAGGCAGACGGAGATGCTGTGGAAAAGTTCGCCGTACTGGGCGGGCCGGGTGCCGGTGGCTACCATGGCATTGAAGAGCCGGGCGCCGTCCAGGTGGAGGGCCATACCCTGTTCCTGGCAAACGGCCCGGATAGCCTGGATATCCGGCAGGGAATAACAGCTGCCGCCGCCCCGGTTGGCGGTATTTTCAAGGCAGACCAGGGTGCTGGGAGGTTTGTGAATATCATCCGGGTTGATGGCGGCCAGGACCTGGGCGGCGGTAAAGCGGCCATGGTCCCCGTCCAGCAGTTTTACCTGTGCCCCGGAGTTGAAGGCGATGCCGCCGGCCTCATACTGGTATACATGGGCGGTTTTATCGCAGATAACCTCATCACCCGGATGGGTATGCGCTTTAATAGCAATCTGGTTACTCATAGTGCCACTGGGGCAATAAAGCGCAGCTTCCATCCCAAACAGGGCAGCCATAGTGGCTTCCAGCCGGTTCACAGTTGGATCTTCTCCGAAAACATCGTCTCCCACTTCCGCTTCCAGCATGGCTTTCAGCATGCCGGGCGTGGGTTTGGTGAAAGTATCTGAGCGCAGGTCGACAGACATCATGCCTGCGAATTTAGTTGAAAAGTCGATAACTTGACCGGTTTTGGCAATCCGGTGACACTGCAGTTCCGTACATACCATTTTTCGGGACTTTTCCTTTTTAACGGTGACTTACCCCGCCACAAAAGATTACCGATCCGTTCCCAATTGTGTACCTCCCGAGGTTTGTCCGTTGCGACCGCTATCAGCAGCAGACAGACCTTTTTTTATTGGCGCCTGGCGCCGCCCGGCTGGTCCGGAGGCATAGCTTTCAGCAATCACGGTGTTGTAAACAACAACAGCGCAGGGTAGGCCTGCGCTGTTGTTCTATGCAATGGAGATGCGTCATTATTGGGCCGTGTCCCTGAGTACCGTAAAACGGGCA
This sequence comes from Candidatus Pseudobacter hemicellulosilyticus, assembly GCA_029202545.1. Taxonomy (GTDB): domain Bacteria; phylum Bacteroidota; class Bacteroidia; order Chitinophagales; family Chitinophagaceae; genus Pseudobacter; species Pseudobacter hemicellulosilyticus. Next base: position 5,506,446 of record CP119311.1, on the reverse strand, counting down.
AGGGTATCACTGCCTTTCAGGAGCACCATGCCGGATTCCTGTACATGGTAGCTGCCGGTATTACTGATGGACTGCAGCAGGCCTTCTTCCACTTTCATGGCGGCATCGCAGAACATCTTGGTACTGCCTACCCCGTTGAACTGCAGGCTGGCGCCGCTGAGGGTATAGGTACCAAAATACCGGTTACAGCCGGCATGCCCGGTCACCCGGCCGGTATCCATCCGAAGGGTTACGTCCTGTGGCAGGGCGGGCAAACCTTCCGGAAGGCTGCTGAGCCCGGTCAGTTTCCAGGTAGTGCCTTCCAGCGGACTGCTGCTGCCGGCAGGCGGCACATTATTGTTGCAGGCGGTGAGCCAGCAGGCGCTGATGCCTGCCCATACAAGCAAACCCATTTTCATAGCGGATGATTTTAATTGTTTATACGGCGTCAAATACTACCAGTAAAGCGTATACAACACCGGGGATCCAGAACAGCAGGGTGAGGATCACGCTCAGCCAGAATTTGGAACCCACTTCGTCTGTTTTCAGGTATACGGCCAGTGGTGGCAGCAGGATGGCCAGGATAGCCAGGAGGACCTGGTCAGTCTCGGCGGCGTCTTTACCGGCGCGTTTGTCGGCCTTGTATTCTTTCATTAATTTCTTGGCATCCTTGATCCGGGCTTTCCTTTCTGTCCGGGACAGGGATTTGAATTCCCGCATGGCGGATTTCACAGCCTCAGGCTCAGGTTCGGCGGCAGGAGCGGCAGCAGCAGGCACAACGGGCTCAATGGCCAGAACAGGAACAGTCATGGTTGTGGTGCTGATCAGCATAAGCAGCGCGAAGAAACGAGTGTTGAATTTTTTCATACTTCCCTAATTGGTTTTTTTAAACTACGATTACCGGGTACAATGTTAAGACTTTTATAATTAATATACCAGTAGCGGTTGCCCATACTAACGGGTAGTGGTATTATAAAAAATACCAGGGCCTTTCTGAGAAGAGGCCCTGGCATACAAGGGTGCTGTTAACGGTACAATCAATACCACTATAGCGTACGGATCAATAAACGGTTTTCTGTAAGATCAGGATAGTGTTTTTTCTTTGATAGCGCTGCCACTGGCTTTGGCGGCCTTGATCAGTTCCAGTACTCTTTCCCGCACATCATCTTTCAGGCCGGCCACTTCTTCTTGAAATACATCTTTCAGCTCATCCAGCTCATCTGAAGTGACGCCAATGAGCTTATTGAATTTCCTTTTCAGGGAACCTGCGCTATCGGCAATCTTCTGGCGCGTTTCTGCGCCGGAGGCGGGCGCTGCCAGCAGGCCGATTGCTACTCCTGCCAGTACTCCGGTCAATGTGCCCAATATTACTTTCTGCGTGCTCATGCGATAGAGTTTTAGTATGGATAATTTACAACAATTTTTCAATAACCTTGCCAGCTATTCTGCGCGCAATTCCTGTTGCTATGCATAGGGGATCAATGACCGGACAATGAGTGAAAAACAGATCTTCGGGGATGGTCAGCACAGTGATGAAAGCGGCAGCAGTACTGTTCCTGGCGGCGGCAGGGCCTGGTGTGATACCGGGAAGCGGGACAGAAGGATACCGCTTACAGACAGGGATCTGTCGCTTACAGCTACCTGCCGGGCACCCCGGATTGGGGAAAATTATGCACGGCCGGCGGCCTCCATCTTCCCATAATACAAAAAGCCAGTGCATAAGCACTGGCCATATAAATATTGCTGCTCCTGCCGGTTACCGGCAAAGAGACTTTGCATACTTTATTTAAGCGTTTTCTCCAGGAAGGCTTTCATGTCATTCCAGGAAGCGGTATCCGCAGCCGGATCATAGGCAATGGGGATATTGAACTGCTTGCCTTTTTCTGTTGCCTTGGGATTACTGAACGCATGCAGGGCGCCGGGATATTCCTTGAAAGTATAGTCAGCGCCGATAGAATCCATTTGTTTTTTGAAATTCACAATGCTTTCCGGGGTCAGGAATTTATCGGCCCCGCCATGGCAGACCAGGATACTCGCCTTGAGCAGGTCTTTGTTAGCCGGTACGCCATCCAGTGTACCGTGGAAACTCACTACGCTTTTCAGGTCGGCGCCCAGTTTGGCCACATTCAGGACCATGGCGCCGCCAAAACAGTAACCGATGGCCGCTACTTTACCGGTATCCGTTACAGGCAGTCCTTTTACCACTGCCATAGCGGCTTCAATACGGCTTTTGGCGCCGGCGGGATTGCCGTACCAGGGCTCGGCCAGATTTTTGGCATCGGCAGGCGTTTCAGCCGTGCGGCCATTGCCATAGAAATCAACCGCCATGGCCACATAGCCCAGTTTGGCCAGTTCACGCGCACGGTATTTGGGGTAATCGGTCAGTCCCCACCATTCAGGCACCACCAGCACGGCCGGCCGGCGGACGGTATCATTCTCATTATATACAATAAATCCTTTGAGTGAATCACCTTGGTCGGTGTACGTGATGTCTTCTTCTTTCAGTTTGATCTCCGGTGCTGCAGTGGCTTCGGTTTCCTGTTGATTGGCCGAGTCGTTGCAGGCAGTAAAGAGCAGGCCCATGAGCAGCAGGCCGCTTAATGATAGCGCTGTACGTTTCATAAAATCATCGCTTGGATAGTGAAGGAAATAGTGTGTTTGTGTGACGTGAAGGTCGTAAAAAATTCGGGATTGGCATAAGGACCATTTTGCCTTACCTTTGCCGACTTATGACACAAGAACAAATCAAGGATATGAGGGACCGTGTGGTGGTCCTGAGGAGGTTTCTTTGACGTCGATAACAGACGTGATAAAGTAAACCAGGATAAACAATTGTCGTTATCACCAGGCTTCTGGAATGATAACAAACGCGCCACAGAGATACTCAAAGACATTAAGCTGAACGAATACTGGCTGAAACTCTATGAGCTGACGGAGACCACTGTTGAGGATTTTGCCGTGCTTTTCGATTTCTGGAAAGCAGGGGAGGCCTCTGAAGAGGAAACCCGGGAAGCCCATCAGAAGGCATTGTACCAGCTGGATGAAGCCGAATTCAAGAGCACCCTCAACAAGCCCGAGGACGAGCTGCCCGGCGTATTGCAGATCAACTCCGGCGCCGGTGGCACCGAAAGCCAGGACTGGGCCGAAATGCTGGCGCGTATGTACCGCATGTACGGCGAAAAGCAGGGCTGGTCCGTCACTGAGCTGGACTGGCAGGATGGTGATGGCGCCGGCATCAAAAGTGCTACCCTGCAGTTTGACGGTCCCTTTGCCTATGGCTTCCTTAAGGCCGAAAGTGGTGTACACCGCCTGGTGCGCATTTCCCCCTTTGACAGCAACGCCCGCCGCCATACTTCCTTTGCCTCGGTATTTGCATACCCGCTGGTGGACGACAGTATTGAAGTGGCTGTAAACCCCGCCGACCTGGAATGGGAGTTCTACCGCAGTGGCGGTAAAGGTGGTCAGAACGTGAACAAGGTGGAAACCGCCGTTCGCCTGAAACACATGCCCAGCGGCATCATTGTGGAATGCCAGAAAGCACGTACCCAGGGGGAGAACCGGGAGATGGCCCTGCAGATGCTGAAGAGCCGTCTGTACGAGGAAGAGCTGCGCAAGCGTGAGGAGCTTAAGAACGCCACCAACGCCAGCAAGAAAAAGATAGAGTGGGGAAGCCAGATCAGGAGCTATGTATTCCATCCCTATAAAATGATCAAGGACCACCGTACCGATTTTGAGGTGGGCAACGTACAACCCGTGATGGACGGGGAACTGGATGGTTTTATCAAAGCCTACCTGATGATGGAGAAAGAAAGCAATAGTTAGTTTTCACATCAAATCAATATAAACAGCAATACCATGAGCCTTGGTTATTTTTCCTATCCGCTGCCTGCCAATGAACCCGTACTTAATTATGCCCCGGGCAGCCCGGAGAAAAAACGACTAAAAGCCGTTCTGGCCGAACTGAAACAGGAAACCATTGATGTACCCATGTATATTGGCGGCCAGGAGATCCGTACCGGTAAGAAAGTGGCCATGCATCCGCCCCATGAAAGGGCCCATACCCTGGGACATTTTCATGCCGGTGAAGAGCAGCATGTAAAAGACGCCATTGCCGCTGCGCTGGCTGCCCGCGACAGCTGGGCCAGCCTGAGCTGGGAGAACCGGGCCAATATTTTCCTGAAAGCCGCTGACCTCATTGCTACCAAATACCGTCCCTACATGAACGGCACTACCATGCTGGGACAAAGCAAGAACGCTTACCAGGCCGAGATCGACAGCGCCTGTGAGCTGATCGATTTCCTGCGCTTCAACGTACATTTCCTGAGTGAGATCTACCGCCAGCAGCCCATCAGCAGCCCCGGTATCCACAACCGGATGGAATACCGTCCGCTGGAAGGATTTGTACTGGCTGTTACCCCTTTTAATTTTACTGCTATCGGCGGTAACCTGCCCAGTTCCGCCGCCATGTGCGGCAATGTAGTGGTCTGGAAGCCGGCCAATACCCAGGTTTATTCCGCGCAAATGTTCATGCGCATCCTGAAAGAGGCTGGTCTGCCCGATGGTGTCATCAACCTCGTATATGTAGATGGACCTACTATTGGTAAGGTCTGCTTCAATCACCCCGATTTTGCCGGCGTGCATTTCACCGGTTCTACCGGCGTCTTCAACAATATGTGGGAGACCATTGGTAAGAACATGCACCTCTATAGATCCTATCCCCGCATTGTTGGTGAAACAGGTGGTAAGGACTTTGTACTGGCGCATAAAAGTGCTGATGCGGATGTGGTGGCAACGGCCCTGCTCCGTGGCGCCTTTGAATTCCAGGGACAGAAATGTTCTGCGGCTTCCAGGGCCTATATTCCTTCCAATATAGCTGCTGCAGTAAAAGAGAAACTGGTAGCCGGCGTGAACAGCTTTAAGATGGGTTCCGTGGAAGATTTCCGGAATTTCATCAGCGCGGTGATTGATGAAAAAAGCTTTGATAAGATCAGCTCCTATATTGATAATGCCCGGAAAGATCCCCAGGCAAGTATCTGGGTGGGTGGCAGCTACGACAAGAGCAAAGGTTATTTCATTCAGCCTACAGTGATTGAAGCAAAGGACCCCAATTATATTACCATGTGCGAGGAGATCTTTGGGCCTGTGCTTACGGTATATGTATATGATGCGGAGAAATTTGAAGAAACACTGACCCTCGTTGATCAGACCTCTCCCTATGCGCTGACAGGTTCCATCCTGGCGCAGGACAGGACTGCGGTAGAACTGGCCACAGCCAGGCTGCGCAATGCTGCGGGCAATTTCTATATCAATGACAAGCCTACAGGGGCCGTGGTAGGGCAGCAGCCTTTTGGCGGCGCCAGGGCCAGCGGCACCAATGATAAAGCGGGTAGTATCCTGAACCTGTTCCGCTGGCTGAGTCCCCGGACTATCAAGGAAACCTTCAATCCGCCGGTGGATTACGGTTATCCGTTCCTGGGAGAAGAATAAGACAACGTTTATTTGTTGTGGTATAAATGAAATAGGAATGCAATTGCATTCCTATTTCATTTATTGCTCTTTGGTTCGTCCCAAAAAATAAAAAAGCGGCTCCTTTCCGGGAGCCGCCTTTTTATTGCGTATCAATATGTTTATACGGGATAAACTTATTTTTTGCCACCCAGGTGAACCTGGAAGCCTACGTTCACACCGAACCTGTTGTCGCGGTCGTCGATGTCTTTGTATTTGTAAGATTTGTAACCGATACCCAGTTCCAGTGCAACGGAAGGAGAAAGGAATACGGCAGGACCTGCAACGAAAGCAAAATAGCTCTGGTTGGTCTTGTCTTCCTGACCAGCGCTGCCGAAGCCGTAGCTACCGTCCAGGAACAGGTTCACTTTTTCAGTAGTGGGCAGGAAATAGTAACGTACAAAAGGAGCAACGGCGAAGTCTGAATAAGCATCATCTTCGGATTTTACTTTTGTGCTTGTAAAGTCCAGGCGCAGACCAGCAGCCAGTTTGTCCATGAAGAAGTATCCGCCGTTTGGAGAGATGTTGAGCATGCTCACTTTGTTTTCGTCACCATCACCAAACTTCTGGGAGTTGAAACCTACTGTACCACCAACTAACCACTGTCCTTTGTTGATCTGAGCGAAAGCACCGGTTGCACATACTGTTAAGAATGCAGCAAATAAAACCTTTTTCATTTTTTTGGGTTTTTTATTGGTAAATAAGAATTCGGTCGCAAAACTAATAGCCGGGAATTTCAAAAAGAAATAAAGCGGTCACAATTTTTTAATAAAATAATCTCAATTAAGTAATAGTCGCTCAGTGAAGATTTCGGGTAACTGTCCCTGTAATTAATGTGTACAATATGCGCAAAGTGGAGCCGGCAAGCGTAATGGTGTTTTTCATGGATATACGTTTGTGTATAAACTATACTAAGGTTATTGTAGCTGGTTGAATCCTGCTATGAGGGCATTTTTCAACTGCCCTTAAACTGAGTGGAAGATTATTTTATTGTGTAGGGTTTCTTTTTTTTAATTTTTTCTTAAGACTGATATTACCCACTTGCATGATCGAACAATATCTATTATCATTGGGGCGTCAAATAAACTTTTCATGTGATGGCAGATTTGCTGCAGAATCAAAAAATCACACTAATGTGTTATAGGCTGGCATAATATTTACTATAATTTTGCCAGCACATTAATTCTTTAACTGTAAACAAGACATGTAATGAAAAAGCTTTTTTTGCTTGTTGTTAGCGTCACTTCTTTTGTGGCAAGCCAGGCTCAGTTTGATTATGGGGTAAAAGGCGGGTTTAATATTTCTAATATCGGCGGGGCTGATGTGGATGATAACAAGGCAAGGATCCTTTTCCACGTTGGGATGTACGGGGAAGCCAACCTCGCGGAAGGTTTCAGGATCCGTCCTGAGATCATGTACAGTGCGCAGGGAGCTACCTTTGAAGCGCCTGGCGATGATGTTAAGTACAACCTGGGTTATATTAGCATTCCTGTACTGGCCAAGTATAATTTTTCCTCCGGTTTTGGTCTGCAGACCGGTCCGCAGTTTGCTTTTCTGACCTCTGCCAAACGTAAAGTAGATGGCGATAAGGACAATATCAAGGATAACCTGAAAGGATTTGATTTTGGCTGGGTTTTCGGTGCTGCCTATCAGCCTTCCGGTAGCCCTTTTGGTGTTGATGCCCGTTTCAATCTTGGCCTGAGCAGGCTGGATGAAGATGGTGATTCCAAATGGTTCAACCGCGTATTCCAGATCGGTGTGTTCTATCAGCTGGGTACTACCAACTAATAAAGGACAAACATTTATTCCGCCTGGTTGAAGTATAGCCCAACCGGTGCGGAAAAAAATACAGGCGGCTGTCTCAAAATTTGAGACGGCCGCTTTTTTATTGGCTCCCCACCTGTAGACAGGTACTTGTTGAAGCGATGCTAAGGTGGTTCGTTTATTGTTGAGACAGCCGCTTTGTTATGAATGGGAGATGAGCGCCTGGCAGGTGGTACAGGAGGAGCCCGTTTTTTCATGCGGCTTACCGGATGCCTGCTGCCTGAAAGGGCCGTCCGGAGGCCGTAACGGATGCTGCTGCCGGTCTGTTCTGTAGAATGGCGCCCGGAAAATTGCGTTTATTAGCCTGATTCAAGTATTTTTATAAAAAATTCTCCTTGAAAACAGTTTTGAACGGACAGCAGGTTTCTATTACACTTAAAAGACTGAGCCACCAGATACTGGAGAACCATACCAACCTTACTGATACCGTATTGATCGGCATCCAGCCCAGGGGGGTATTTGTGAGCGACCAGGTAGTCCAGGAGATCCGGCAGCTGGTACCTCCCGAAGCGGTACAGTACGGGAAGCTGGACATCACTTTTTACCGCGATGATGTACGCGGCAACCTGCATGTTCCCAATCATACCGATATTCCCTTTAGTATAGAGAATAAGAACGTAGTATTGATAGACGACGTACTGTACACCGGCCGGACCATCCGGGCGGCCCTGGATGCACTGCTGGATTTTGGCCGGCCCTCAAAGGTGGAACTTTGTGTCCTCATTGACCGCCGCTTCAGCCGGGAGCTGCCCATCCAGGCCGATTATGTCGGAAAATCAATTGACAGCATCATCTCCCAGAAAGTGAAGGTCTACTGGCAAACGCGGGATGGGAAAGATGAGGTTGTCCTGTTATAATTTTGCCTTGTTTTAGTTTTTACCCTAATTTCGCTGCCTGAAATGCAACTTTCAGTAAAACATCTGCTGGGTATCAGGGATCTGACCCGCCAGGATATACAACTCATCTTAGATACTGCCACTGAATTCAAAGAAGTGTTGCAGCGGCCCATTAAGAAAGTTCCTTCCCTCCGGGACGTAACCATCGTCAATTTATTTTACGAGAACTCCACCCGCACCAGGATATCCTTTGAGCTGGCCGAAAAAAGGCTGAGCGCAGACACCATCAATTTTACCGCCAGCGGTTCTTCCGTATCAAAAGGAGAGACCCTGCTGGATACGGTCAATAATATCCTGTCTATGAAAGTGGACATGGTGGTGATGCGGCACAGCGCTACCGGCGCCCCTCATTTCCTGGCCAAACATATTCCCGCGGCTATCGTGAATGCCGGCGATGGTATCAATGAGCACCCCACCCAGGGACTGCTGGATGCCTTCTCCATGCGCGAACGTTTTGGGACGCTGGAAGGGTTGAGAGTAGCCATTGTTGGTGATGTGATGCACTCCCGTGTGGCCATGAGCAATTTCTACCTCCTGAAAAAAATGGGGGCGGAAGTGATGGTGGCCGGACCACCCACGCTGATCCCCAAATACCTCCAGGAGGCTTTTGGCGTACGCGTGGAATACAATCTCCGCAAAGCGCTGGAATGGTGTGATGTGGCCAACGTGCTGCGCATCCAGCTGGAGCGGCAGAACCAGGTACTGTTTTCCTCCCTCCGGGAGTACAGCCTGGCCTACGGTATCAACAAGCAATTGCTGGACAGCCTGAAAAAAGAGATCCTGATCATGCACCCCGGACCCATCAACAGGGGCGTGGAACTGAGCAGTGATGCGGCCGACAGCAAGCAGTCCATCATCCTGCAGCAGGTAGAAAACGGTGTGGCGGTAAGGATGGCGGTCCTGTACCTGTTGTCCGGCGGCAGGGGAAGGGAAGCACAGAATAATTAAATTACCCTAAGTTATAGTCAGCGTTCTTATTGAACGCTTTCTTCATTTTTAACGCATTGCTCATGCAAAGAATAGCCTTGTTCCCCGGCACCTTCGATCCCATCACGATCGGCCACCTGGATATCATCAGCCGGGCACTCCCTCTTTTTGATAAGCTGGTGATCGGCATCGGCAAGAATGTTAACAAGACGCCCATGTTCACCAATGAACAAAGGGTGGGCTGGATCAAAGAGATCTTTGCCCTGGAGCCCAAAGTGAGCGTGGTCCTTTACGAGGGACTGACCGTCAGCTGCTGCCAGGAGGTAGGGGCCAATTTTATCCTTCGCGGCATCCGCTACGTCAACGATTTTGAATACGAGAAAGCCATTGCGGATATGAACCGTAGCCTGGATACCAATATTGAGACCGTATTTCTCACCTGTCTCCCCCAATACACTTCCGTTGCTTCCACCCTGGTCCGGGACGTGATCCGGAATGGTGGCAATGTTACCCAGTTCCTGCCTGATGTGGTGATCAGGGGAATAGAGCAATCCTGAACGCTTTTGCACTAAATATTTATTAGCCTATGAGCTGGTTCAAACAAGATCTCTCGGTGGCCGATCTGCAATCCCTGGGCAAAGGCACTATGGGAGAACACCTCGGTATTGAATTCACCGAAGTAGGACCGGATTTCCTTCGTGCGCGGATGCCGGTTGACCATCGCACCAGGCAGCCTTATGGCCTGCTGCATGGCGGCGCTTCCTGCGTCCTTTCGGAAACCCTGGGCAGTATCGGCGCGGCCATGTCGGTGGATTATAACCGGTTCAACTGCGTGGGACTGGAGATCAACGCCAACCATATCCGCAGCGCCCGGGAGGGATTTGTGACCGGCATAGCCACGCCCATCCATATCGGCGCCTCTACGCAGGTATGGGAAACAAAGATCTATGATGAGCGGGAAAAGCTGGTCTGCGTCAGCCGGCTTACAGTAGCCGTACTGCCGAAGAAGGACAAGCCCGTCTGAGAGAGACAGTAACTGTGCTGCCTGGGATGCGCAGGGGTAAACCTGACTTGTTCCATACTGTCAATGGGGAACAGGACCTATGCTGCCTGGGATGTTCAGGTCCTGTCGCTGTGCCCTGCATGCCGTTGAGGCTTCCTTCAAAAGTTGTTGATAGCGGCCTGCAAAAACTGCCTTAGGAAAAGGAACACTGGCCCCTTCCTGCCTCCTCTTGACAGAAAGCAGGCGGGTAGGTTAGACTGGCCAACCGGGAGGGAGTTTTTCTTTCACCTGAGCGACTGATGAACAGTCTTTTCCCCTATATTTTATTGAAGATAGTTTGCCGCTTCCAGCACATCCAGGATGGAGGGGAAGGTATTGTCCGTGTACTTTTTGAGGGCGTCCGGCCGGGCCCATTCCACGGCGGTGATCTGCTCCTCTGTCTGTGGCACCAGTTCCTGCTGGCCAGGAACGGATAACCGGTACCACCAGGTTTCCTTGAGGATATGGTGGCCGCTTTCATCGTAGGTATGATAGGTGGTTACCAGGTGATTGTTCAGCTGCACTTTCCTGAGCCCTGTTTCTTCTTCCACTTCACGTACGGCGCAGGTCTCCAGTGTCTCGCCCGGGTCCAGCTTGCCTTTGGGCAGGTCCCATTTGTTCCTCCGGAAGATGAAGAGCAGGTCGCCCGTGGGATTATTGACCAGGCCGCCTGCCGCCTGCACCAGCTGGAACTTTTTCCAGAAAGCTTTCTGCAGCTCTTCCAGGTCGGTATGCAGGTAGATGCCGGCATGGACCTTTTGCTGCCGCATCTCATGGATCATGGAATTGACGCCGGGGGTGGAGAACTCGTCTATCAGCACGGCATCATCATGATGGGCATAGGGTTCCAGTTCCGGGGTCAGTTCAGTGGCCAGGAATAAAGGTTTATCGTTGAAATAGATCTTTATGTGCATAACTAATTTTCAATTTTCCCGATTCAAATTTCAATTTCGCCACCTGATGGGCAGGTTTCGCTGAGACCTGCCCGCCGTCCCACACCTAAAATAACACTATGGCGTCCAACGAAAAGGCAGTTGCAGAAAAGCTATTACAAATTAATGCTATTAAATTGAATCCGGAGCAACCTTTTACCTGGGCATCCGGGTGGAAAAGCCCTATCTACTGTGATAACCGGAAGGTATTGTCCTTTCCGTATATCAGGGATTTCATCAAATCAGAAATGTGCAATGTGATCTTTGAACAGTTCCCGGAAGCCGAGCTGCTGGCCGGTGTGGCCACGGCAGGTATCGCCTGGGGCGCTATGGCGGCCGACCAGCTCAAGCTGCCTTATATCTATGTACGTCCCAAACCCAAGGAACACGGGATGGGCAACCAGATTGAGGGCGCATTCACCCCCGGTCAGAAAGTGGTGGTGATAGAGGACCTGATCTCTACCGGTAAAAGCAGCCTCCAGGTAGTGGATGTGCTGAAAGCTGCCGGCCTGGAAGTGATTGGTATGGTGTCCATCTTTACCTATGGCTTTTCCGTGGCGGCCGAAGCCTTTGACAAAGCAGCCCTGCCCCTGCATTCCCTGACCAATTATCCCACGCTGATTGAGCTGGCTATTGAGAAGGGAATTGTTTCAGCCGGCCAGCAGGATATTTTGTTAAAATGGCGGGAAGACCCTGGTAACTGGAAAGGGAATTGATTACATTTGGACTAAACTCAGCCTCTATGAAGAAATTACTTTTGCTGACCGTGGCCATCCTGGGCGTTGTTGCCCTGGGTTTCGGGCAGGTCAAAAAGGGCATCCAGAATGCCGTTATCCAAACGCCGACCGTGCAGTGTGATATGTGCAAGAAAAAGATTGAAGAGCACCTGAAACGGGAAGAAGGCGTCACCAAAGTGGCGGTGGATTATAAAAAGAAAGTGACCAAGGTGACCTATGTTGCCGAGCGCACAAATATTGAGAATATCAAGGCCGCCATTGCCAACGCTGGTTATGACGCTGATGATGTCAAGGCAGATGAGGAAGCCTATAAACGCTTACCCAAATGTTGCCAGAAACCCGAATAAAGGGTGCTGGTGCAAAAATACCAGAGCGGCGATCCGGAAACGGATCGCCGCTTTTTTTATGGAGTAAGCTGGCGTTGGAGGAGCCAGTTTTTGCAGAAAAGGATCCGGAGCCAGGGAGCTGCGGCAGTCCACAGAATGGTTTTTCAACCCCCGGAAGAGCGGGGTGAAAGAAGTAATAATGGCAGTCTTTGGACCTCCTGGCCAGTTGTGTTTACGGGCAGTATACGGGCTCGCGAAGGAATTTTTTTCCCTTGAGGCACCCTGTAAGGGCTGCAAAAGCTGACAGAATTGCACCTGGTTTCAATAAATAGCGGGTCAGTTATTTTGGGACGAACCAAGGGGAAACGAAATAAATGGGCTGCTGGCAGACAAGGAGAAAGGCTGCCAGGCAGCGCATTATTGGAGCAGCAGTTGCTGGTATTAAACAGCTTTCTTCCCTGAAAAACGCCTGCTGTGGAATCACGAAAATGGACTCCCGGAGGCCCGAAAATCGGGTCGGTCCGGAAGGCTTTCCAAGCCAGCGGGCAGATTCCTGGAAGCAGCAGTTGAAGATCATTCCGGATTATCTTATGCCCCGCAGCCTGGACTGTTCTTTTATGGGATGGAATATTTTACGGTATTTTTTGAATGCCCTGGGCTGCGGGCAGCTTTCAAAAATGGGTCAGGAAGAGGAACCCTGACAAGCCCGCTGAAAAGACTGATCACCCTATAGGCGTCAACCTATGATAAAAACGGGATAAGTGCATCAGCATTACAGCAGCCCGGATGGCCTGTCAAAGCGGTGGGCTAAAGCTCCTTAGGGAAATCAAAAAAGTGCTGCTCCCGTTCCGTTGGAGCACTAAAAAAGGGTGGCGTCATTTACTGACGCCACCCTTTTTTATGGGTTGACCCGCCCGAAGGCTGTGGTATAAATTGTTTGAATTTTACAATTTGATCTCCTGCATCCCTTCATATCTGATAGGGTAATTGATAAAGATCCCGCTCCGCCCGATCCGGGTTGAACCCTCCAGTTTCACCTTTACCTGCTCCTGACCGAGGGTCTGCAGGAAGCCCAAACCGAGATTTTTCATATCCACCGTCAGCACTACCGGCAGATTGAAAGTGTCTTTTTTAGGTATATGAATGGTGGAATCCAGGATCGTTGTCCCGAAGTAATTATCATTTATATACACTTTCACTTCGGCCTTTTTCATGGTCAAGGGCGATCTATTGGGGTTGTAAAATGATACCCCGGCCGCCACGGTAGATTCCTTAAAACCGAAACTCAGGACCCTGACTGAATTGATGCCGAGATAGTCGAGCGAAGTGGGCTTGGCGCAGGCCAGGATCAGGAGGGGCAGACAGGCCCCCAACAACCATTTTTTCATACTGATGATTTGTACCCGCAATGTAGGGGTTTAATTTTTCAGGCTCCCCATCTTTCTATGGCCCGTTCCACAATTAACCTCCTTTTGGCGGTTTTTTAGTTCCCCCGGACCTGCCTGGAAGGCTGGGAGAGAGGCTGCCATTTCGTCCATTTTTCCCTGTGCGTAAATTATAACAACTTTCGCCCCCGCTTGAAGTAATTTCGGGGGAAGGGAATTTCATGCCCAAAATCTTTACTAACCAATTTAGTATTTTCTGGTTCATTTTCAAAAGATTAATGAAATTTCAGATGATAAAATAGTTAGTAAGAATATAAGTCCATAAATACCTTTTTTACAATTAATTATAACTTATAAATTGCTATTTAAGATTAAATTTTAAGTAGCCTGAATTGCTTTAAAATGGCTATTAATTGAGCAAACTTCAACAGCCTGAGTGAAAATATGAAAACGAAAAGTTTATTAATTGATAGTCAGTATTTTGGAACCATTATAGGGTATAAATTTTCAATAAAACTGATGAATGTAAGATTTGATATATATGATCGCTATCAAAAAATGAGTTTTCGTAACCGGTGCCTGGTAGTGGGCGCCCAGGGACCTGTCAATTTGAGTGTTCCGTTGGTGGAAGGCAGGGACCAGCGAAGACCTATGAAGGAGGTGCGCATCGCCAATGACCGTAACTGGCAGGTCCAGCATTGGAGGACCCTGACTGCCTGTTATAACCGGTCGCCCTGGTTTGAATTTTACCGGGATGAGCTGGAGGGGTTGTTTCTGAAAAAGTGGGATTTCCTGGTCGACTGGAACCTGGCCTGCTGGGATTGGGTGAACCGGAAAATGGGCTTGCCGATGACCGCCTCGGTCACGGATCACTACCAGACATATTATGAAGAAACCGAATGGGTGGATCTGCGGAACAAGCTTCTCCCCAAATCTATTTTGAGCGATTTTCCGGAGCCGGTCAGGTACCCCCAGGTCTTCGAGGACCGGGTGGGTTTTGTCCCTCATTGCTCCATTCTGGACCTGCTGTTCTGTGAAGGGAAAAATGCAAGGCATATCCTGGAGCAGGCCAATGGCTGACCAATGACCGGATGACTTCCCACAGCTGACAGCCCGGGATCCGGCCCGGCGGACTGCCCAACCTCCAGGGCGCAGCAGGCACTGCGTGGTACTTATTTTGTAAGTCTTTCTGTAAAAGAGGGACTCTGGAAAATGGGAAAGCCACTGCCTGAGTCAGGCATCCTGCCGGTTAAAAAGCAGCAGGTTCTGTGCTGGCAGCTGCAGAAAACCGGTCCTTGATTTTTCGCTTGCATGATCTTTTAGGATCATGTGTTTTGCCCCATCTTCCACATTGCAGCCTGTTTAAAAAGCGAGCTATCTGGTGCTATGCTCCGGATAGCAGCTGTTCCCATTGACCGGAAGGGTTCCCGGTACACAGCCCAATAATGGAAAATTGATTGGTCAGCAGGGCCGTACGGCCTGACCCTCCCGGTGGCCGATACCGGTCCGGCATCCGCTAAAAATGATCACCCATTATCCTTTCAATGGCTGTTTGTATTGATCAACAGGCAGTAGAAATTAATCGGGAACCGCCTTACACAGTTACCTTCTAAAACGACACGATTACCAGCCCAAACGCACAGTTACCAAATAACAAGGACAGCCTGCTGAATAGCCATTACATTTGAAAAGTAATGAGCCTCCCTGGCCATTCATTCATCACGAAAATGATGTAGACCATGAATCTTACCTTAACCCTAACCCGGCGCCAGCCTGTATCCAGGTCTTTTTGTCAGCTTATTTCCTCTTTTTATTATTGTCTGAAATGGTGATCAACCCATCAGTTGTTGAAGCTGATCAGCTATTTATTGGTGCCAGAAAGTCCGGTTTTCCGGATCATCTGAAAACATTATCCGGTTAAACCGAATCCCCTTACATATGAAAAAATACTGCATCATCGCCAGCCTGCTGTTTAATGGAATGGTATCGGCGCAGGTGAACCTGCAAACAGGCGCAGCTGAAGCTAACTTTCCTCTCTTCACTTATGAGGATCCCAATAGCCGGCTCTCCACTGCTATCGGATTACAATATGTATATGGAAATGGATTAAAGGTGAACGAGTTTCCTGCCAATGTAGGGGTAGGGTGGAACCTGGAAGCTGGCGGCGTTATTACCAGGCTGCAGTTTGGTGAGCCAGATGATCAGAAGGTCTATAACAGTTACCTGGAAGATAATGTTGCCACTATGATTGTGGCGCCACAATACCAACTGATACACCCGGATAATGCGGATACGCACTACCCGGGAGGATACATGTATACCAGTAAGTCTGCGGCCAACAGCAAGCCAAGGGTTCTGGCGTTGAGCCCTTATATGCCTTCCGGAGAAGGGGCTGCCTATAAGATCCTTGCGGAAGACAGGGAGCAGGACAGGTATGTTTTTCAGTTCAATGACCGGAAAGGAGCTTTTGTGATCGGAAAAGACAAGGTCCCGGTCATACTGAACGATTCCAGGCTGAAGATCAGTTTTGAGGAAACAGATATGACAGCCTCCAGGGTTAGGACCCGTATTTCCTCCTTTGTTATAACCGACGAACAGGGTATAGAATATACATTCAATGAACTTGAGTTTACGGAATTATTGAAGTACAAGCCCACTACAGACGCAACTACCAGCTTTAAAGTGTATAAAGGAGAGGCTTTTACATTCTACCAGATCAATAATAAAATTGTTACAAAGTGGTACCTGAGTAAAATACGCAACCCGCTGAACAATGCAGTAATCACCTTCAGGTATGATGATTATTCGCTGAATGTTGTTGGACCTTATGCTGCTTCGCAGCAGTCTGTAAGCACCAATGACGGTACAAGAACCTCCCGGACCGCCATAGCCAGAAAAATTGTTACGGCTTCCAAAAGGCTCAGGCTTATTGAAATGCCCGGAAATAAAAAGGTCGGTTTTAATTACCGTCAGGAGGACAGGGTGGATCTGCCGGGCGATAAGGCGCTGAATTCAATAATTGTGTACCATGATAACACGCAATTATATGGCTACCAGTTTGAATATGGATATATGTATCGTAAGTCCATTGTGTCTACCAACTATGCTTTCCCCTCAGAAAATGAAAAGCGATATGTACGGCTTTGCCTGAAAGGATTACAGAAAATAGGTACGGGCGCCCTGATGCTTCCTCCTCATCTTTTTAGCTACCATCTGCCTACTTCGTCGGCCTATCAGAAAGACATTCCATTATTTACCATATTTTCTGATCACTTCGGTTATTTCAATGGTGATATTGCGGGCGTCAATGAAACTGCGGCAGGCATTCCTACCCAGGTTGGGCCTAAAACAGTGGGGTATGCTGTACAATGGCCGGACGTAGGTGTATTAAAGGAGATCCAGTTCCCGGAAGGAGGAAAGCTTACCTATGAATATGAATTGAACACGGACGAGTCAAGCAGCTACCAGCAGAAATATGCTGGTGGTGTACGTGTTGCCAGCACCATTCAATATGATGGGGAAGACCACAGTAAAGATATTATAAAGAAGTACCGGTATGTAAAAGAAGACGGTACCTCATCAGGATGGGGGTTTGAGCCGGCAATTTACACAGAGAACAAAAAGATGCGGCATACAAAAAAGGGCAATTCTGATGTTGAGGGCAGCTCTGCCAATCAACTGGGAACCAGCTTTGCTACCGAAATGCTTCGCGCCAGGAGTATCAGCATGGCCAATGGGACATTGCAGGGGGCTGCATTCCCCGGCGGTGGCCCGGTACTTTTTCAAATGATGGCCATTGATATTCTCACTCAGTTGTTCAACCTTATTTTCAACAGTCAAACGTCTTACGTGGAATATGACGCTACCACCTACAGAAGTGATAATATCTGTTTGTCCAACCCGCTGCCATTTCAATACAGCAGGGTAGAGGTGGTAGATGAGATTTATGCCAATGGCGTATTGACCGGAACAAATGGCAAAGTGGTATACCAGTTTGTAGATCCTGACTATTTTCCCCTGAGATCGTCCGGTAGCTTCACTCCTCCCTATAGCGCTGCCAGGCAACGGTACGCTCATTGGGCTTATGGGCTGCCACGTTTTGTTACCTGGTTCAATGCTGCAGGACAGCCTGTCCGTAAAGTTGAAAACCAGTACAATATTGTACAGCGGGAAATAGTCAATGCAAATAATATTTGCGGGTCATACTGGGTCAACACCAACTTGCTGACCACTTACCGCAGGGATAATGTTTATATTGATCTCCAGGATGCTTTTCTGACCGCAGAAACCTATTATCCCTTACAGGGCCGTTCAGAGCTGACAAAAACCATTGAAACCATGTATAAGGGCAATGGTCAGGCGGTAACTGCTGAGACAGACTACACCTATAGTCCCAACAATTTTTCCGTCCGCACTATTTCCAAACAGGACAGTAAAGGGGATATCACTGGAAGCACCACCTATTATGTGGCAGATTATGAGGCGGCAGGTACCCTTGATGCCATGAAAAAAGCCAATATCCTGAATGTACCCTTGAGTGTGAATACCTGGAAAAGGAAGACTGGTCAAACAGACAACACGCTGACCAAAGCCGTAGTAACTGAATATATGAAAACGGCAAATGGCGACTTTAAGCCTGTTCAGATCTACCAATCCCGGCTTGCCAGTCCACTTGCAGCTACTATTGCCAATGCAGCCAATTTTGATGCTTTAAACCTGAAAGGCTATAGTTATCTGAAACCAGTATCGGCTATCAGGTACATAGGAGAATTGCCGGTGGAACAGGTATCCAATGAAGGTGGCGCCACCAGCTGCAATTTGTATGATTACAATAATAAGCTGGTAGTTGCCCAGGCAGTGAATGCCAGGGTCAATGAGATCAGGTATACCTCTTTTGAAGCTGACAATAAAGGAGGATGGAGCTACCCGGCAGTTGGCGTATCCGCTTCCGGTTATTTCAGAACTGGCAGTAAATGCTATGATCTGGGCGTCGGAGGACCCATTGTCACTTCTCTTGAAATGGATAACAAACCCATTGTCATTTCAGTCTGGGCTACCGGAACTCAGTTGACAGTCCAGACGCCGGGAACTGTAGCGCCGGCACATATTGGTCCTACCATCAACGGCTGGACCTACTACGAGTTTCAAATACCTGATATCGGGCAGATCACTACGCTGAGTGTGCAGGGAAATGGATTAATAGACGAGCTGCGGCTGTATCCCGCCAGATCCACCATGACAACTTATACCCATCAGCCAGGAATTGGCATCACCAGCCAGACCGATCAGAACAGCCGGACCATCTATCACAGGTATGATACATTCGGCAGGGAGATAGAAGTACGGGATGAATACTTCAACCTCATCAAGGCTTACCAATACAACTTCAAACAATAATCCACGGCCATGCGACTGCTTTTCATATTATTATTTTCTTTCACAATAAGCAATGCCTTTTCCCAGTCTTTTGCTATTGAAGGATCTGCCAGGGTTCAGCCAGGTGATATTGTACTGTATAATATTGTTGGACCTGAAAACCCGACTGACTATCTCTATGAATGGATAATAGAAGGAGGAACGGTCCTGGCTGAAGATCAGAACAGATGTGTGATCCAGTGGGATCAATCCGCTACAGAAGGGCATATAGTCTATGTCTCTTATTTATTTCTCGAATTGGCGGAACGAAGGGTCCGGATCGGTGGCGTACATCTTGAGCCAATTTCGCAGGTAACCTATTTCAATGGAATTGTACAGAATATTTGCCCCGTATTCGAGGATGAAGGGGTAACCTATAGTTGGGAAATGGCTGTTTCGGGAGGCCAATGGCAAAATGTTGCGGGGGTTACTACTGGTTGTTTTAAACCGGCTGCTGTTGCAGATAAAGTAGCAGTCCGTTGCCTGGTTTCCGGCAATGGCTGGTACGATTACTCAGATATTGCGTATGTTGAAGTGCCGGCATTAAATCCGGGCTCAATAACACTTGCTCAACAACCCGATTATAATTCAGCAGCCCAGATAACCAGTACACCAGCCTCTTATGGCTACTGTTCTTCACTGGACTACCAGTACACCTGGGAAATGTCAACAGAAGGGGGCACCTGGATACCCATTGGCAATACCCAGCAATGGCCATTAAGCAACTATCTCTTTAAAGCAAACAGCCAGATAAGAAGGAAAACTGTTTGCGGTAACGATACCAGGTATTCCAATACCCTCCAGCTGCAGCCGGTTTATTTTCCCGAAATAGCAGAGAACCGGAACTTCCTTCGTGAAATTTCTATAGCCAAAAGAGGGGTTCAGTCATGGATGGAGATAAAAGTGCTGGATGCAGGAGAGAAATTTCAGCGTACCAGCTACCTGGATGGATTGGGCAGAACCGTGCAGAAGGTGGATAAAGGGATCAGCCTTTCGGCGGACAATGGGTGGAGGGATATGGTGAGTTTTACCATTTATGATAACCTGGGCAGGTCTACCCGGCAGTACCTTCCATACCCTTCCGCAACAGACCCTGGTCTGTATAAAACTGCCGCTGCAACAGAGCAGCTGAATTTTTACAGCACCAATTTTAATGAAAGCAACTCCTGGGGGAAAGTGGAGATGGAAAACAACCCACTGAACCGGGTGCTGAGGACTATTGACCCCGGTACTGAGCGACTAAGCAATAATATTGGCAATTCCTTTGAATATGACTATAATAATTCCTATACAGACAATGAAAAGGTTCATAGCTGGCGGATCGGTTATACGCCAGGCGATCTGCCAGTGACGGCCGCCAACGAAATCTGTCCCGACGGGAAGCTGGTAAAAAATATTTCCATCAACGATAAGGGCAAGAAAGTAATTGAATATAAAGACCTGGATGGAAACCTGGTGTTGAAAAAAGTACAACTGGAAGAGGCTGGTGACGGCCTGAGCAACGAACATGCAGGCTGGCTTTGTACCTACCAGGTATATGATGATTTCAACAGGTTACGCTATATTATTACACCCAAGGCGGTAGCTTATCTTGACGTCAATAATTGGATAATGAGCCGGGAAATTGCAGATGAATTGTGCTTTTACTATGAATATGATGAAAAAGGGCGTGTTATTTATAAGAAGTCGCCTGGCGCTGCTCCCCTAAGCCTGGTATACGATCATCGGGACAGGCTGGTATTTACGCAGGATGGTAACCAGGCAGCAAAGACACCCCGGGAATGGGTAGTCAATTTCTACGATGAGCTGGACAGGGTTATTGCTACCGGAATTTACAGATCTGATCTCTCCGTCCCCCAGTTACAGCATGCGCTTGAGCTGGCTGCCGTTACTAATACTTATACCGTTCCGTACAATAATGAGCTGCAAACCATCACCATCACAACGGATGGCCCGTCGCCCGTTACTGTCAATGATGCCGCTACCTATACAGCCATGGCCTTTAATTATTATGATAATTATGGGTTTGAAGGACGTAAACAGTTTGATGCGGCCTTCGCAAACAACCAGGCATACGGGACCTCAGATCCCAATATAGAACCAATAGGAGCAGGTAAACGTGTTGCCGGCATGGGTACAGGATCCAGGATACGGGTGCTGGGGACCTCCACTTTTTTATATACCACTGTCTATTATGATGAAAGTGGAAATCCTGTCCAGGTGTTGAAAGATAATTACAGGAACGGAACTGATATTGCCACTACCCAGTACCATTTTGATGGAAGGGTAATGAGCGTACATGTGAAGCATGGGGCTCCGGGAAACATTTTCAATAACTTTAGTATACTCACTAAAAACAATTACAATAAGATCGGGCAGCTGATCAGCGTGGAGAAGAAGTTTGGCAGTGCCAATTTCAAAAAAATAGCCAGTTATACCTACGATGAGTTCGGCCGTCCGAAAACAAAAAAGATAGGGGAAAAGGCAGCTTCTTCCGACCCCCTTGAAACGTTCAACTACAGTTACAATATCACAGGTTTGCTGACAGGTATCAATAAAGACTATGCCCTTTCTAGCAATAATTCAGATCAGTGGACCAATTATTTCGGTATTTACCTGGGATATGAAAACTTCGACAACCGGTTTGACCGGGCACGTTTTGATGGGAAACTGACAGGGCTGATCTGGAAAACGCAGGGTGATAATACGCCCAGGAAGTACGACTTTGACTATGATAATGCAGGCCGTTTTATACGGGCTGATTTTACCCAGCGGTCTGCACTGGCAGATAATGGCTGGTCGGCTGCAAAAATGGATTTTTCGGAATCCAATATCCTGTATGATGAAAACGGTAATTTGAAACAATTGTACAGAAAGGGAAATGTTCCTGGCATTGCCAGCCCATTGTTTATTGACAAGCTGGTCTATACGTATAAACAGGTAGCCGGGGGACAGTGGAGCAACCAGTTGCTGAAGGTATTTGACAATGATCCGGGTATTGGCGGCCCTGCCAACGGAAGTCTGGGCGATTTTAAGGATGAAGTATATAACAGTGATACGGATGATTACCAGTATGATCTTAACGGCAACCTGATCAGGGATAATAATAAAAAAATAAGGGATGGCAGCAATGCCGGCATCAGCTATAACTACCTTGATAAGCCGGAGAAGATCATCCTGGAGAACAAAAGTGTTGTAGAGTTTGTGTATGATGCATCAGGGGCTAAACTGGTTAAAAAACTTACACCGGCAGGCGGAACTGCACATACTACCTACTATGTGGGCGCTTTTGTATACGAAGAGAGTGAACTGCAGTTCATTTTGCATGAGGAAGGAAGGCTGAGGATCATGACGCCTGTGAGCAACACTTCTCCGCTGGGGGCAAGTTCTCTTATCACAAACGGAAATGTGCTGCTCACAGGAGGGAAATGGGGCGTTTACGATTATTTTGTGAAGGATCATATGGGTAGTGTAAGGATGGTATTGACGGAAGAAACGCACCAGGAGATCTATCAGGCAACTATGGAGAACAGCGCTGCGGGGGAAGAAGAGCCGTTATTTGGCAAGGTGGATAATCAGGGCAGTCCTAGGCATCCCGGGAATGAATTGTACAATACCCGCTATGCAAAACCTGTTACCTGGAGCAGTAATAGTACCGGCCAGGTCAGCAAGCTGTATACTACAGGTACTGGTAGTACCAAAAGCGTTGGCCCCAATATCCTGCTTAAAGTGATGGGAGGAGATTATATACATGCTACTTCCAGGTATTATTATGATTTACCAACGGGAAGTGTAGGCAACCAGCATATTTTGTCAAGCCTTGTCAACAGTATCCTTGGTGGCTTATCAGGAGCTGGGGTTGGACAATCCATAAAAGACGGGATAGTACCAATCGGTAATACCCTGCAGGACCCGGTAGTCAGCCCGCTGCTGCCATTTCTCAATAACCGGCCTACTCCTGCCAATGATCGTCCGAAAGCTTACCTGAACTATATCTTCTTTGATGAGAACTTTAACTATATAGGGGATGGCAGCGGGGCAGTGCTGGTAAGCGGCCAGGCAAATGATGGAAGTGTTACACAGCCTAATATCAGAGCGCCTAAAAATGGATATGCCTATGTATATCTTAGTAATGAAAGCGACTGGCCGGTATATTTTGATGACCTGATAGTCAGCCATGAACGGGGAGCTATTGTGCAGGAAGCGCATTATTATCCTTACGGACTGAAAATTGACGCTATCAGCAGCAGGGCTTTTAATAAGCTGGAAAACCGGTATGGATTCCAGGCAGGTTTCAGCGAGGAAGAGGCTGAGTCGGACCTGCTGGAATATGATCTACGGATGTATGATGCGCAGATCGGACGGTGGAACGGCATTGATCCATACGATGAATTTGCCAGCCCGTACTGTGGAATGGGGAATGATCCTGTCAATAATCTTGATATTAACGGCGGGCAGTTGCTGGATGGACTGAGTGCGCTTCAAACAACGCTTGCCACTACGGTCAGTGGGTTTATTCTTGGGACTGTAACCGGTCTTATAGTGGATCCGGACAATGCCTGGCAGTATGCCGGATGGGGCGCCGGGATTGGGGCAGCCGCCGGCATTGGTATTAACTTATTTGGACCAGGTATTGAAAAAACAACATCTATTATTGCCATCAGTACTGCCACATCAGATGCCAACCGGTTTAAGATGATCATCACCAAGGTGTATATGTGGAGTAATTTGGTTTTTGATCCTGTTAATGATTCCTATTATGGAATCATTGAGACAGGAACCCTGCTGGTAGGGGGAGATCTATCCAATGGGATTGAAGAGATCACGAGAGTATATACCGGCCCAACCGCCTATGGAGGACTGGAGCTTACACAAACTGTCAGGTATTTGCCTGCTCCCAAAATGACTGAGCTGCCGAAGCCTGCAAAAATAGATGCGCATGTAACTGCTCCGCAGCTCCCATCGCCGCCCGGATCGGTTGAAACTGCCAGGGAAAACCTGCGTATTGATTTTGTGCATAGTTCAGACCAAATTGATCCTGATACTTATCCTGATGCTATCCGGCAGATAAAGATATTAGCAAGGGCCATGAACGCTTCTTCAACTGCTCGCCTTACACTGACTGGTAATGCAGGTTTTGCAAATCCTGATAATAAACCTGTTAGGATCCTGGGGCCGGCAAGAGCATTCAATAACCTCCTTGTCTATTTAAACGGACAAAGATCAACAACGGAAAATGTGACCAGGGCCAGGGCCATGACAGTAAGAAATATCCTTATAAGACAATTTAGAATAGACGGGACAAGAATAAATGCGCGGGCAGGTGTGGCGTATAACGATCCTTTTGGTAGGTTTGTTGGTGTGTCTCTCCGGTAGTGGCAGCCTAAAAATGAACAGATGAACTTTACAATAGTACTTGCTGGATTTTTTCTTCTGCAATGCCTGCAACCAGGCGAAGCGGTATTGGGGAAACCGGCCCCCACTTGCTTAGAGCAAATGGGGGCTGCTGATACCACCATTAAATGGTCTCCGGGCAGAAAGTTGACGCATGCTGATTTTAAACAGGCGCTAAGAGACAGCTCATTGCTGTTCCGGCATAAAAAAATAGCGGTAGAAGCCTATTCCAAAGTTGGTATCGTATATGAACCCGTCATGAAAGGTAAGCGGCTGGAGATACTGGTCTATGCCGCTTTTGATCCGGCAGGAAGCTGGATCAGCAGGGAGGCAGGTCCTTCCACTTTACAGCATGAGCAGGCGCATTTTGATATTGCGGAGATCTATGCAAGGAAGTTGAGCGCGGCCATGCTGGACATGAAGCTGTCCACTGACTCGCCGTCTTTTTGGGAACTGTTCCTGAAGAAATATGAGGAGATCAATAAAGCCCATTTGGAGGAGCAGCACAAGTACGACGAATATGCACTAACCCAGCTTGGAAGCGAGTTTTACCTGAACAAGATAGCATCGGCACTCAAAGAGGAGGTACCGGCAAATTAAGGGATCACTTAAATATCCACCGTTTTCTTCCCGTTTACAGGAACATCCTGGTTCTCCTGTAACCTTTCCATCAATATCTCCTGGCGGAGCTTTTCTATCTCAGCCTGCTTTTTGGCACGCTCCCGCTGGAAGTTTTCCAGTTTGGCGCGCCAGGCGTCCTGTTGTGCGGTCAGCGCATCCTGCGCGGCACGCAGTCCCTCCTTGCGGGCGGCCTGCGCTTCTTCATTGAGCTGTTTCCAGTCCACGTCCGCCATGGCCTGTTTCACCAGGGCCTGCAGCTGGCGGACATCCACTTTCTGCCCCGCGGCCTGCAGCTGCTGCTGTAATTTATTCCAGTTAACAGCCTGTAGTCCGCGGAGGGATTGCTCCATGGCTTCGCGGGCCTGGCGGTCGGTCGTAGATGCTATAATCCGTTTGGGAAGGGTAGTATCTTCCATCAGCTGGTAATGGTAGCTGCTGCTGGGGACATAGGGCTTGATCTCCGCAGAGCCCTGAACGGGTTCCCGGGCAGGCTGTTGCAGCTGCAGGGAGAACTCAAGGGTTTGTCCGGTGTTTGCTTCACTGACAAACTTAGCTATTGATCCCTGGGACTCCAGGGTAAGCGCCTGCTGCCGGCGATCCAGGTTGGCAAGCATAGTGTTCATGGCCGTATTGATCTCCTGCAATTCCAGCAGGGAATTCAGGTAGCGGGTTTCCAGTTCCTGGTGCGACTTTGTAATCGGTTCAACCGCCGCTACAGGTTGCTGGTCCGGCACGGGCGCTGCAAGTCTTGCCGGCGCATGGTTGATTTTTTCTTCAGCCGCCGGCTCTTCCGGTGTAACAAATTCGCCTGCATATTCAGGCGTAACTGCTGCCAGGGGAGCTACCGGCCGGATACTTTCAGCAATCACGTTGCCGGGATTGTACCAGCCAATCAGTCCTATCAGCAGGGCAGAAGTAAAGAAGGCGGCAAAGCGGATGCCCAGCGGCGTGTTTACCGGTTCCTGGTACAGGATCCTGCGAACGCGGTGCAGTAACAGCGGTGTGTTTTTACCAGTGGCGGCAATGGCCAGGGCCGGTACAGCCTGCTGACGGGACTGTTCCAGCAGCAGCAGCGATTGGGCATAACCTGCTGCATCATACCTGAACTGAAGGACCAGGTCGTCACAGCTATGCTCCCGTTCCTGGCGGATGGCCGCAGCCATCCAGCGGCTGAAAGGATTGAAGAAGAACAGCACCTCTGTAAAAGCGATCAGCAGGTTCACCAGGTAATCGTTCCGGCGGATATGCTGCAGCTCGTGCAGGATGATGGCCTCCGTCTGCGCCAGGCTGAGCCTGGTAACAGCGGCAACCGGTAATAAGATGACGGGCTTCCAGAAACCGATGGTCAGCGGTGCATCAGCCACTGTGGAGAGCCAGAGGCTTACCTTCTTTTGAATGCCCAGGTGTACGGCGGCCTGTTGCAGGAAGATGCGCAGGGTTGGCTCAGCCTTTGTCCGGCCTACACGCAACAGGCGGTTGGTAATATGGTATTGACGGTAAAGCCTGATCAGCAGGAATACCGTCATGAAAAGATAGAGGATAGACAATGCGGGGAGAAAAGGTTCTATGGCATCGGATGCGCGGGTCAGCAGGTGGGGATAGGTAGCGCTGGTAGTTTCAGCCAGACTGATCATCCTGGGAGCGGCGGCCGCTCTATAAAGTTGAACAACCAGGTTAACCAGGAACCAGGCGGATCCGCCAGCCAGGGAGAGTAAGGCCAGCCCATGCCGCCGGGCAGCGCTGAAGCGTTTGCCGTTGGCGGTCAGCAGTACATAGAAGAGCCACAAGAGCCCCATCTGCCATAAGCTGTCCAGTAATGACCATCCCAAGGCTTTTAGGAAAGCCGATTGGTAGACCTGCTCCATGCCTTATTGTTTTTTGAGGTTGTCGATCATGCGCTGGATGGCTTCCAGCTCGTCGGGAGAAGCTTTGTGGTTGCCCAGCGCCTGCATGACCAGCTGCGTGGGGGAGCCACCGAACAGGGTATCGATCATTTTACCCAGCATATGCTTCTGGGTTCTTTCCCGGCTCAGGATAGCCTGGTAGATATGTGTTTTGATGCTGTCGTCTCTTTTCACCAGTCCTTTCTCATGCATGATCTGCATCAGTTTAAGGGTGGTGGTATAGCCGGCCTCTTTGGTTTTCAGCAATTCTTCATGTACCTCGCGGACGCTGGCCGTGCCTTTTGCCCATAACACCTGCAGGATCTCCAGTTCACTTTCCGTGGGCTTGATGGACTTAATAGTAGACATAGTGGAACAATGATTTGATACAATTTACGATAAATTTCGTAAGAAGCTGTTAAAGGCGGCCAAAAAGTAGGAGCGGCTGAAATGCAGGGGAGAACGGCGGAGCAAGCCGGGCGCCTCCAGCCATATGTTGGCAGATATAGGTCCGGGCTCAGCCTGTCGGGTACAGGGCATCAACCCCGGTTCCTGGTTAGGCAGGTACCTGGTTAGGTTCGTCCCAAAACTTCTTTACAGATTGGACCGAGAAAAAAATTACCTGAAGGAATGTAAGTAACACAGAAGTGGAATGGATGGGCCTTATAAAAAGCATCGGGGCCTGGTTTGTTGCGAAGGGAGGGATCGAAACTGCGACCGTCAGGAGATCCAACAGCAGCTGCTGGAACTGTATGAAACAGCTATACGGGCAACCTTATAAAAAGTAAAGTCCCCGTATGGAAATACAGGGACTTTTGGTATTTGGTATGATATAGTGCTTAGTTATGGACAACAAAGATAAAGCGCAGATCTGGAAATTTCCATGGATTTTTGTTAAAAAAATTGGGGAAATTTTGCGGTTTATCTATTAACGGGCGGTTGTCAGGGCCACGGTGTTCTCAGCGGCAACCGTTTTAGCAGCGCCTGCTTCCATTGTCCTTTCTTTGACAGGTGCTTTCACTTCCGGGATGCCATATCCATGGAGCCGGGCCAGGGTAGGCGCTACTACCAGGGATACAATGGACATCAGCTTGATCAGGATGTTCATGGAAGGACCGGAAGTATCCTTGAAGGGATCACCAACGGTATCACCTGTTACAGAAGCTTTATGGGGATCAGATTTTTTGTAATAGACCTCACCATTGATCTCAACACCTTTCTCGAAAGATTTTTTAGCGTTGTCCCAGGCGCCACCGGCGTTATTCTGGAACATACCCATCAGTACACCGCTCACGGTAGCACCGGCCAGGAATCCACCCAGGGCTTCAGGACCCATCAGGAATCCGATCACCAGGGGCGACAGGATCGCAATGGCGCCAGGCAGCATCATCTTTTTAATGCTGGCATCGGTAGAGATGGCCACGCATTTGTCGTACTCAGGCTTACCCTTTCCTTCCATGATACCGGGAATGGTGCGGAACTGGCGGCGTACTTCCTCCACCATGGCCATGGCGGCCTTACCCACGGCCTGGATGGCCAGGGCGGAGAAGATGAAGGGGACCATAGCGCCCACAAACAGGGCGGCCAGTACATCCGCTTTATAGATATTGATAGCGTTGTTCAGTTCATAACCGTTGCTCTTGATCACGCCTACATAGGCGGCAAAGAGGGCCAGGGAGGTGAGGGCGGCAGAAGCAATGGCAAAACCTTTACCGGTGGCGGCAGTGGTATTACCTACTGCATCCAGCACGTCTGTTTTTTCCCGTACTTCTTTGGGCAGCTCACTCATTTCAGCAATACCACCAGCGTTATCGGCAATAGGACCGAAGGCATCAATGGCCAGCTGCATAGCTGTAGTGGCCATCATACCGGCTGCGGCAATGGCCACACCGTAGAGACCAGCGCAGGCATGGGCGCCATAGATACCACCAGCCAGCACCAGGATGGGCAGCAGGGTGGATTCCATACCTACGGCCAGACCGCCGATCACGTTAGTGGCGTGACCTGTGCCGGACTGGCGAACGATGGTCAGCACAGGGCGTTTGCCCATGGCTGTATAGTATTCTGTGATGATGCTCATGAGGGTACCTACCAACAGGCCTACACCGATAGCACCAAGCACACCCCATTTGGTGAACTCTTCATCGCGCAGGACCATGGTCTCCGGTAATATATAATATACCAGGCCGATGGAAGCCAGGGCGGTCAGTACAATGGAACCCCAGTTACCCATGTTCAGGGCCTTCTGTACATTATGAGTATTGATACCGGCTGAGTCACTGATGCGGACGAACCAGGTACCGATAATGGAAAAGAGGATACCCAGACCAGCAATCAGCATGGGGAGCAGGATGGGGGAGAGACCGCCAAACTGGTCAACAGCAATTGTTTCCTGGCCCAGCACCATAGTGGCCAGCACCGTGGCTACATAGGAACCAAAAAGGTCAGCGCCCATACCGGCTACGTCACCTACGTTATCACCTACGTTATCGGCAATGGTGGCCGGGTTGCGCGGATCATCCTCGGGGATGCCGGCTTCCACTTTACCTACCAGGTCAGCGCCTACGTCGGCCGCTTTTGTATAGATGCCGCCGCCTACGCGCGCAAACAGCGCGATGGATTCAGCACCGAGAGAAAAACCGGTGAGTACTTCAATAACCTTCACCATTTCATGGCTGTTTACAGGAGTACCATCGGGAACAAATAATGCTTTCAGTATAATGAAGATACTGCCTAAGCCCAGTACGGCCAGACCAGCTACGCCAAGCCCCATCACTGCACCACCGGTGAAGGATACATTGAGGGCTTTGCTGAGACTGGAGCGGGCTGCATTGGCAGTACGCACATTGGCTTTGGTGGCTACACGCATACCGATGAAACCGGCAACTGCGCTGAACACGGCGCCTACGACGAAGGCAATAGCAATGGACCAGTGAGAGTGAGGGTTGGCCTGGGCCATAACGCCCAGCAGGATAGCAACAATAACAACAAAATAACCGAGGATCTTCCATTCCGCCTTCAGAAAAGCCATGGCGCCGTCCGCGATATAAGTGCTGATCTCTTTCATACGATCAGAACCCGGGTCTTGTTTGGACACCCAGTTGAATTTTACCAGGGTATACAGAAGGCCAATGATGCCCATCACGGGAACGAGATAGATCAATTTGTCCATAAGTAATTGATTCTTATTCTAATTGATGTTTTAAGGACGGCAAAAATAGGGGAAAAGCACCTAAGTTCCCTGTGGGATTGGATTTTTGTTGGTAAACTGCCGCCGAAAGTGTATAAACCACTCGGCGGAGCCTGTTGATATGGAGAAAAATGTTGCTGCGTCAGGGCGTCCTGTTGCAGCGCTATGTGTCAGGAACCGGCAGTCTGATCTCCGGCTTTACCACCCAGGTAATGACCGCTGTAATATTCAGCCTGGAATCAATTCCATGCAGGCGCCTATGCACCTGCATGGAAGTCTTCACAGCTATTGCTTTTTTGTTGTGTCCGTCTTTTTCTTGAGGATGTTGTTCAGTAACCCTTTTACAGATTCCTCTGCTGCTTTCTTTTTATCGGTCCCACCCTGTGTGGTGGTATCCTTTTTGCCCAGCAGGGCTTTCTTTGCTTCTTCAGCAGCGCTTTCCAGCAACTGTTTCTTCACTGATTCCAGTGTATCCTTTGCGGCAGCTTTGGCTACATTGAGCGCACTGTCGGCCGCTTTCTTTTTGGCTTCCACAAATTCATTGGCCTGCTCCTTCATGTCCTGAGCCAGGCTGCTGCCGGCTTCTTTCAGGTTGGTCTTAACGGTGGGGCTCTTGATAGTGCCACCCAGGTTGACTTTCAGGTTCACCGTTTCTCCCACATTCACGGGGATGCCCTTGCTGCTGGCCTGTGAAGCCAGGCTGTTGATGAGCTGGTTGGCCTGTGTGCCCAGCTTCTCACGCGGCACTTTCATGTTGATGACATAGTCCAGCGACTGGTCCAGGCCATGCGTACCGCCAATCTCCAGGTCCATATCCTTCACCTTTACGTTAAAAGGCTTTACCAGCACCTTGCCATTGGCAAACTCGAAGTAGTTCTTGATATCCTTGATAGAAATGTTTTGCAGGTCAGTGATGTTCAGGGTGGAGGCCAGCTTATCCAGCGGACCAAATTTGCTGAGTACGCCCTGCAGCAGTAACAGGTTTCCTTCACCGGTGAGACTGCTGAGGTCCGGCATCATATCGCCGCCCAGCTGGCCTTTCATAGTCAGCTTTGAGCTGAGCTTGCCGGCAATGAACTGGCCGATGGGCATCAGTTTCTGCACGGTATTAAAGGCCAGGAAGGTCTTTTGTATGTCCAGGTTCTGCACATCGTAGGTCAGCGTCACATCGGGCTTCTGCTTATTGACGCGGGTAGAGTAGGAGCCGTTGAGGGCTATATTGCCATCCAGGGCCTGCAGCTGTACATTTTTCAGGCTGACGGTCTCGTTCTGTAATTGCAGGGAGCCATTGATATTATTGTAATCAACCTTATCATATTTCAGGTTGTCAACTTTGGTATTGAGCGTGAGCGAAATATTCTTCGGCACCAGGAAGGGACCGCTGGAACTGCCGGCGGTATCCGCTGGCGCATCCTCACTGGTGGCGCCCATGAATTTGTTGAGGTCCACCTTATCGGCCGAAACGTTCAGCGTGCCTGCCAGCGGCTCATCTTTCAGCGCATAACCGATCAGGTTATCAAAGCTGCCGTTGGCATTGAAATTGGTTTGCAGGAAGCTGCCCGACAGGTTACTGAGCGTAACATTTTTGGGATTGAAGCTCAGCTGGCTGTTCTTAACGGCTACGCCATCGGGATAGTCTTTGGATGTATAGACCATATCGGCCAGCTGGACATTACCTGCCAGCTGCAGGGCGTCATACTGGCTTTTGTCGATCATAGATTTTTTGCCTTTGAAGCTGCCATTGGCCTGCAACTTACCGGCCAGGGAAGTGCCGGGCTCAAAAGTGTAGAACTGGGCTACACTGCCCAGGTTGAAACCGCCTTTGAGGGTGCCTTCGAACGCGGGATCAGAGAGCGGCGTACGCAGGTTGAGGGTCAGATCGGCCGCATCAGCGCCTACTTCCACGTGGGCTGATGGAATACGTACCACGGTATGGTCGGGGATGCCATCGGCATTCTCTACTTCAATGCGGGCGCGGGTATTCTGGATGGGCTGGGGGAAGGCGCCGGAAGCATAATAGATATTGCTGAGGTCAATAAATCCCCTGGCTTCTGCACCGGCCGCTTTCACAGTGGTGGGCTGTCCGCCGGTAGCGGCGCTGGCATTGTTCATAGCCTGCTGGAAGCCGCTCATATTGCCTTTTACCACGATGTCTGCATTGACCAGGCCGGCCAGTTTGGTGCCGGGCCCCAGTTTCACGAACTGGGTAATGCCGGCCAGGTCCAGCTTGCCTTTGGCGGCGGCGTCCAGGTACAGGTTGCTGATGGGATTTTTAACCAGGAAATGAAAATCGAAGGGATCATTGCCAAACTCTATATGTCCTTTGGAAAGGTCAACCACCACATGATCTGTTTCACCGTCGGGATTATCCACTTTCACCAGCAGGTTAATATGTTGTACAGGCCGGGGCAGATCGGGATACTGGAAGAAGCCATCCTGCACATCCAGCAGGAGGGAATAGGCGGGCATCTGCGTGTTGCTGTAAATACCTTTTACAAAACCTTCAAAGATGGCTTTGCCGCTGGTCTTCACTTTATCAAAGTCCTGCTGGTAAATGGCGGGCACCAGGGAGAGGATGGTCTTGAATTCAGTAGAAGGCGCTTTGAAGCTGATGTCCATATTATAGGTGCTGTCGTTCACCAGTTGGAAGAACCCTTTGCTGGAGAGCTTGAGATCATTGAGGGCTATTTCATCCGTTTCAAAACCGTATTTGCTGGTCTTGCTGTCGATCTCAATATCGGCGTCAATGCTTGTTCTGGTGCGGGCCAGGTAGGGGATGCCGCCGTAGGTAAAGGTAACGGCATCGGCACGGGTCTTTGTCTGCAGGGTGAAAAGATCGGCGGTGAAATCGCCGCTGCCTTCGTGGTCCAGCTGCAGGATCTCGCTGCTCATTCCGCTGCTGGCATCATCATAGAGGACATAGGCATCGGTAATGGCGTATTTTTTCAGGTTGAGCTGGAAAGAGGAAGGCTCTTCTGTTGTTTCCGTAGTGCTGCTGGTATCGGGCTTCATGATATCCCAGTTGGCCCTTCCTTCTTTGTTGACGAGGGCATGGATCCGGGGCGCATGGATATTGACGGAATGGACCCTGATCTCATCGCCGCTGATCAGGCTGAGCAGGTCAACGGCCGCATCTATCTCGCGGGCGCTGATCAGGGTGTCCTTTGAAAATTCTCCCAGGCCAACCACTTCCAGCTGGTCCAGGGCCACGGAGGCCTTGGGGAAATGCCGGAAAAAGGAGAGACTGAGGTCTTTAAAATCTACTTTGGCATTGATGCTCTTGTTGATCTCCTGCTTAACGATCTTAATGATCTTGCCTTTGAAGATATAAGGCGCCGTGAACAGGATAATGATCAGAGCAAGCAGGGTATACCCGGTGATTTTGAGAATTTTCTTCAGCATAGTTTACGAAGATAGTTATTATGTTTGGGGTTTGAAAGTACGACTATGACGCCCGAAAGAACTGAAAAACTGACCAGTGTCCTCAATAAACGGCAGAATGATATCACCATTGTGCTGGAGAATGTATTTGATCCGCATAATATATCCGCAGTGATGCGTACCTGTGATGCCGTGGGTGTACAGGAAGTGTATGTATTGAACACCCGTATTCCCCGCCATAAGAAATGGGGGGCCAGGAGCAGCAGCAGTGCGGCCAAATGGCTAACGGTACACCAGTTCACGGATGCCACTGCCTGTTTTGCCCAGTTGCGGCAGAAATATTCAAAGATACTGACCACGCACCTCAGCAGTGATGCGGTCAATGTTTATGGCATTGATTTTACGGAAAGCCTGGCGCTGGTGTTCGGCAATGAGCACAGCGGGGTGAGCGAGGAGATCCGGGCTTTGGCGGACGGTAATTTCATTATCCCGCAGGTGGGCATTATCCAATCATTGAATATCTCCGTAGCCTGTGCCGTAACCCTGTATGAAGCCTACCGGCAGAAATCGAATGCGGGTCATTATGACCAGCGTAAAATGGAAGGAGGCCAGCTGGCCGGCCTGCTGACGGAATGGGGTTTTTATGAGGGCGAACCAACAGGCTCGTAAGCGACTTTCATTTTTTCATTAACAGCCGGATGGCTGTCCGCCGGTAAGTTATTTGGTTCGTCCCAAATAGTTAAACACATAAAATTGCAGCGCATGAGATCTTTATTGAGCATCCTGCTACTGGCTGTGGGCCTTTGTGGTTCTGCCCAGGAAATAAAGAAGGTGAAGATCACGGATCTGGAAACCTATATAAAGCAGGCGGATCATCCGTTGCTGGTCAATTTCTGGGCCACCTGGTGTGCGCCCTGTGTGGAAGAGCTGCCCTGGCTGGATTCTGCCGTGCGTGCCTTTGCCGGCAGTAAAGTGGAACTGCTGCTGGTCAGCCTGGATTTTGATAAGGACTATCCCGCAGCTATTGAAGCCTTCCGCAAAAAGCATCATTATAAAGCTACCTGGTACTGGCTGGATGAAACCAATGCCGATTATTTCTGCCCGAAAATAGATGCCAGGTGGGATGGCAATATTCCCGCCAGTCTCTTCATCAATAACAAGACCGGATATCGAAAATTCTTTTCCCGCCAGCTGACCCACCGGCAGGTAGTGCCGGCTATCCGGGAGATGCTGGAGCTATCGACGGATTGATCGGCTATTCATTGCTGTTTGTTTTTTTATTTTCGTTTGCTATATAGCGTTATATTTACCGCTTTCGGATCATTATTGACTTTATTGATCGGAAACGGGTATTTATTGCCTTGCAGGGGAGGGGAAAAATAAATATGACTGTTTAGTTATAACTAAACTATTTTATGAATAGATTTGTTACGAGAAAGCTGTCAAATGTCAGGGGCTTGCAAAGCATTGAACAACTGGTTATCCTGCAAGAGCAGCAATCAGTGTCAGCTATATACCCTGAAGATATTGCCGGAGTCTGGGACATTTATGAAAGGCAGCTGGAAGACAGGTATGCTGGTTCTTTTCGTGGGCTGGAAGCTATCATGAACAGGGTGGCCAATTTGCAAACCGTTTCCCGGTACAAATTCAAGGACATTACCCCGTCCAGAGAACTGGTTAAAGAATACGAATTTAAATACCAGGACCTGCGGGCCTATGCAATCAAAATAGCCAATGGTAAACTCGTTGTATTGGCTGGTTTTAAGAATAGCCAAAAGGCGGATATTTCAAAATTTCGCAGACTGAAGGAATTATACCTCACCTCTTTGAAAAACTACTGAATATGAAAAAGATAAAAAGAAGGGACCTGCTCCGGAGCAGGGAATACTGGATGGTACAGATACAGCAGGATCTGTATGCTGTTATTGAAGAGTACATGCAGAAAAATAGCCTGAATCGTACCAGTTTAGCGGAGCAGCTTCAGGTTACAAAAGGATATATTACCCAGGTGTTGAAGGGTGATTTTGACCATAAGATCAGCAAACTGGTTGATCTGTCTTTGTTTGCCGGTAAGGCGCCTGTCCTGCATTTTGTTGATCTTAATACTTTTATTCAGAATGACGAAGAGGACCAGACCTATTCCTTAGTGGCCCATGTTAAACCATCTGCCGGGAGGTTTAAAAAGACCCCGCCAATGATCTATCCAGGAAAGGAAAATCCGGCTTCTTTTGAAATATAGCCCCCAAAACAACTATTCGTGTTTGATAAAACGACCCTATGCCGGAAAGTATTTTATCTGTGAAACGTATTAAGGCTATTTCATTTTCTATGGATGAGATGCTTTACTATGCTGCATCTTCCCTGCCTGTAAAAGTTGAGCTTCAGCCAAAGCTCGGCTACCAGATGGACGCAAATACTGTAGAGCTTACTTTAAAGGTGATCTATCTGAAAGATAGCGCTGAACTGATGCATATCCAGGTGCAGAACCTCTTTGAACTACCCGGGCTGAGGGAATTTCCTGTAGAGGATCATTTGCTGAAACTTCCTTCCGCCATAATTACCCTGATCGTTTCGCTTGCCCTATCGCATACGAGGGCCTTACTGGCTGTAAATGTGGCCGGAACGCCATTGGAAGAGGTATTGCTGGCGGTTGTGGATGCAGAAGATGTGGCCAAACGGTTCTTCCCCTATATGTTTTAAAATGGGACGAACCTAAAAAAAGCAGACCGGAAACGGCCTGCTTTGCTGGGGGGAATAAGATTTTAAAAACGGGGAAGCGAATATCAGATTCTCTTGATACTGCATCCAACGGATTTGGATTTCTTCACACTGATGTCCTTTCCACTCACCAATTCCGATATCGCCTCGTTGAGGTGTTTCCGTGAAACGGCTTCTGCTTTATTGGGACTATCATCTATTGCGCCATGGTAAACCAGCTTTCCGTTCTTATCAAACAGGAAGCATTCAGGAGTGCGGGTAGCGCCAAAGGCGTCTGCCAGCTCATTGTTCTTGTCTTCCGCATAAAACCATGTATAGCCCTGGCCTTCGGCATAGGCTTTCATGGCGGCCAGTGACTCAGAACTGCTGCGGTTGGCCTCATTGGAATTGAGCACTACCACTCCAATCTTATTATCCAGTGCAGCCTGGCAGGCTTCTTTGGCCCGCGACTGGTTATTGATCACCACCGGGCAGGTATTGCAGCTGAACATCACCAGCAGGCCGTTGTCTTTTATGGCGGATTGCAGGGTGATGGTCTTACCCGAAATATCTTTCAGCGATTGTCCTGCTTTGGGCAGTGCTGCGCCGATCTCCAGCGGATCGCCCACAACTGAGACCGTGAAGGCCAGCATAGCCGCAACAGGAAGGAGCAGCAGGCTCCGCAATGTTCTCTTTTGCATGGTCAACTATTTTTGGAGGTATGGTAAAATGGATGAGTCTGTACAAAATTGACAAAAAAACAGCAATCCACCGCACCGCCCGTCAATTAGGGACGGAGAGATTTCCTGCGTGCTGCTCATGCCTGGCCCTTTCTTCAGCCAATGCCTTGAGTGAGTGGATACTGACGTTCAACTCATAACCAATGATCAGCACCAGGGAATTGATATAGATCAGTATCATCAGCACAATGATCGTACCAATGGATCCATAGAGGGCGTTATATTTTCCAAAATTGCTCACAAAAATAGAGAAGCCCAGGGTGGCGATAATACTCATGGAAGTGGCCAGTACAGAGCCCGGTGAAATGAGCTTCCAGCGCTTGGTGATAGCGGGGGCATATTTGTAAATGAAACCTATGGCGTACAGTACCAGGGCAATGATGAAGAGCCAGCGCACCGGGCTGATGATGGCTATCCATTCCGGGCTGACGCCTATCCAGCGCAATACCACGCCCTGCAGGGACAGCAGGATCAGCGTGGCCACCAGCAGGCCCAGGATGATGATAGTGAGGCGGATAGCGGTCCAGCGGGATTGCAGGTCCGACCGCTTTTCAAAGCCGAAATAGTTTTTGTTGAAGGAGCGCATCAGGCCCATCATGCCATTGGAGGCAAAGAAGATCAGCAGGATAAAACCGAAGCTGATCAGACCTACCTGTGTCTGGTTCAGGAAACTGTCAATGAAATCAATGATACCGGCATTATAGGTAGGAGCGGGGATCATATCCGTGATCAGCGAATGCAGCTGCACGCTGATGGCTTCTTTGGGAATAAAGGGCAGGTGCGGGATAATGGTGAACAGGAACAGGCAGGTGGGCGGGATGGCCATGATAAAATTATAGGACACGGCAGAGGCCCTTTCGGTCAGTCCTGTTTTGCGTACCTGCTCCATAAAGAACACGATCACATCATACAGGGGTACTTTATCGAAGCCCGGTAAAACGATATGCTTGCTCTTTTCTGTCAGGAACCGAACAAAGGAAAGGTTCAGTATAATTCGTTCGATCTTTGTCATTTGCTGTTTCCGATATCTTCTTTAGCTGCTTTTTTCAATGCCTGAACGGAGTCCAGCGCTTTCTGGAAGGCTTTGGCGTTCTTCAGGTGTTCCTGGTAGGTCTCACTGAAGGTATGCCTGCCGGAGAAATCGCTTTTGGCCACAAAATAGATATAATTGGTGGAAGGCATCTGCAGTACAGCGTCCAGGGTGGCCAGGGAAGGTGTGCAGATAGGGCCTGGCGGCAAGCCGGTTACCCGATAGGTATTGTAGGGGGAGTTGACGGTGAGGTGTTTTTCATAGATGCGGCGCAGGCCAAAATCGCGCAGGGCAAATTTAACGGTGGGGTCGGCCTGGAGGCGCATGCCTTTCTGGTAGCGGTTATAATATACGCTGGCTATTGTACCTTTTTCTTCCCCGGCGTTGGTCTCTTCTTCCACAATGGAGGCCAGGGTGTATACTGCGGCAGGGGGGAGGCCCAGCTGCTTCGCTTTATGGATACGGTCTTCAGACCATACCTTTTCATATGCTGCAAAGAATTTGCGGAAGATGGTGCTGGGTGTACTGTTCCAGAAATAGGTATAGGTATTGGGATAAATGGTGGCCATTATAGTGCTGGTATCAAAGCCATGGGCGCTGACGGTATCGGCATTGTTGAGAAAGGCCATGACAGAGGCCGAGTCACATTCAAAGCGGCGGCCGATGAGGGCGGCCAGGTCTTCTTTGGTGCGCAGTTTGGTGATCACCAGGTTTACGGGGGATTGCTGGCCGTTACGCAGCATGCGGACAATGGCAGTAAGGCTCATATCCTTGCGGATCTCGTATCGGCCGGGCCTGATCTTCTCCGGCAGGTCCATCCGTTGGGCCAGCCAGTTGAAGGAACCGGGATTACGCACCAGGTTACTGTCGCGGATGGATTGCAGTACCTCCGTATAATTAGCATGGCCGGTGCGGATATAGAGATAGCGGTGCTTTTCCGAAAAACCGGTATTGGGCATAAAGAAACGCCATCCTATAAATGCTGCCGCTGCTATGATCACGATAAACAATCCGAGAAACAATTTTTTCAACATACATACCTGGTTGATGGACCTAAAGTAAAGAAAAAACCCTGCTGGTTAAAGCAGGGTCTGGTATTTTTTGATGAAGCTCGTCTGATTAAGGCTGAGTCGGCAGTGCGGGTGCAGTACCGGGGTTAGCTGCCGGCGGAGGCGTAGCCTGCTGGCTGGACGGCGCTTTAGTGTCTGTGTTGAAATTGCTGCTGGTGCCTGAAGGAATGAAAACAGCAGAGAACAGGCAAAGCAACCCGATCACTACCGCCAGTACCCAGGTACCTTTTTCCAGTACATCGGTAGTTTGTTTAACACCCATGAACTGGGAGTTGAAACCCGCGATATTACCGGCCAGACCGCCGCCTTTGGGATTTTGCACCAGGATGAACAGGCCAATGGCGATGGAGGCAATAATGATCAGGATCAGGAACAAAATGGTCATATCACAACGCTTTTATTTGTTTTATACGGTCTGCAAAGAAAGTGCTTTTGGGGGGATTGAGCAAACTTAATTTCTCGTAAATGGCCACGGCTCTGGCCCTGTTTCCCTGTTTCAGCCAGACCTCGGCCATGGCCTCTGTCACAATCTCTTTGCCCTCTACAGAATGCTCTGCAATCAGCTGGATGGACTGCTGCGTGCTGTCGTCAATGGCGATGGCATTGGTGGGTGTTACCTTTTTCATACTGCGCAGCCAGTCGGTAAAGCTTTTGAGCTGCTGGCCCAGTTTATCCCGGGTCAGTTCCTCCAGGCGCAGCTTAATGCCCTGGGAAGCAAAATAATCGATGGTATGGTAGGGTTCAAAACTGGCTTCAGTGGCATCGGCGGCTACGGTGGGTATGCCGGGGATACTGGGTGCCGGGGGCTCTGGTTGAACAGCTACATGATTTCCGGCAGTTTCAGCGGCTGGGCTGCTGACCAGTGCGTCAGGCGTGAGAACAGCTGGTCCGGGCGTGCCGGTGGCATTCTCTATGGCCGGGGTTTGTTCTGGTACTTCAGTCCCTGAAGCGGTTTCGGTAGCATTTTCTGCTAAGGCCTGACCAGGCTTATGGCCGGCGGCCAGTGCCAGCCGGAGATCGGCGGGCAGGGCGGCTACAGTTTCCCGGACCTCCTGGTTTTCCCGCAATTGCCAGGACAGCCAGGTGGGATTATTGAAATACAGCGATGCCCGGAAGGCCTGCTCCTGGAATTTGTCGGATTGGGTCTGCCGCCATTTTTCAGCCAGCAGGAACTGCCCTATGGTAGCGTAGGGGTAGTTTGCCGCAAACTGTTCTATATCCTTTTCAGCCACGTCCCGGAGACTGTTCTTCCGGAACAGGTGCTGTACAATGGTCTGAATGTGGTGTTGCATGAATTACCGGTTAAATTACAAAGGCAACCTGCTTCCTGCTGTATTACCAGTTGGAGAAAAGCCGGTTGAAGATCTCATCCACCATATTCTGGATGATGGTCTCGCTCAGCTGCGCTTCGGCCTGTTGCAGGCTGAGCGTGGCTGCAAAGTCGAAGTTACGGGAAACAGATGCTTCAAAATCCTTGGTGTTGTCCAGATTATTTTTAAAGCTCAGTTCAATGGTGACTGTCAACCGGTTACTGGATGCCTGCTGCTGCGAGATAGCCGCTGTTGACACCGTATAACCGGTAATGGTGCCCGAAACGTCATAATGGGCGTCATCCGTCTGCACCTGGGTGAGGCGGGTCTGGTTATTGATCTTCTGCCTTAGTTTATCGGTCAGCTGAGGGCTCAGCTGCGGGTTGATATACCGGGCCTTGTTCTCAATATAATTGATGCGGATGGTCTTCACTTCGGGCGGGATACTCACATCCTTAAAGGTGTAACAGCCCGAGAACAGGACCAGCAGCAGGGCCCAGGCGGCCGTGAACTTATTCTTTGATATCATATTCTTTTAACTTTCTGTACAATGTTCTTTCACTGATCCCCAGATCGGTGGCGGCATCCTTGCGTTTGCCCTTGTGTTTTTTGAGCGCTTTGATGATCAGTTCTTTTTCCTTGTCCATGATATTGAGGGATTCTTCCACCTCTTCGTGGTGGTGGATATCCTCTTCATGGTGTATCATGACCGGTTGCGCTACAGCCGGTACGGCCGGCTGTATGATGGCTGGCGGTGCATATTCCTTGTTCTTCAGCTCATTGATCAGGGCCTGGTTCTGCACAGCCACGCCCGGGTTCTGCAGGATCTCCACAAACATCTTCTTCAGTTCTGTTACATCCTTCTTCATATCAAAGAAGAGCTTGTACAGGATCTCCCGTTCGTTGGCAAATTCATGGCCATTGCTGCCGGCGCCATTGCTATGGGGCACTACAGCGGGCAGGCGGTTCATTTCCCGGTCTGAGGGCAGGAAGCGCTGCAGTTCCTGGGTGTTGACCATTTTATCGCTGGCCAGTACCGAGATCTGCTCTGCAATATTCTTCAACTCCCGCACATTGCCGGGAAAGGAATAGTGAATTAACACATTTTTCGCCTCTTCTTCAAGCTGGACGGGAGATGTTTTATAACGGTCTGCAAAATCAACGGCAAACCTTCTGAACAGGAGGGGAATATCTTCGGGCCGGTCCCGCAGGGCGGGTACGCGGATAGGAACAGTGCTGAGGCGGTAGTAGAGGTCTTCCCGGAACCTGCCTTTCTGTGTGAATTCCAGCAGGTCCTTATTGGTGGCGGCAATCACGCGGACGTCCGTTTTCTGAACTTTGGACGAACCAACGCGGATGAACTCACCGGTTTCCAGTACGCGCAGGAGACGGGCCTGGGTGCCCAGGGGCATTTCCCCGATCTCATCCAGAAAAATGGTGCCGCCGTTAACGGTCTCAAAATACCCTTTGCGGGAGTCCACGGCGCCGGTGAATGACCCTTTCTCATGGCCAAACAGCTCGGAGTCAATGGTGCCTTCTGGGATAGCGCCGCAGTTTACGGCAATGAAGGGATTGTGTTTACGGGCGGACAGCGCATGGATGATCTGGGAGAAAGCTTCCTTACCTACGCCACTTTCGCCATTGATGAGAACGGTGAGGTCTGTATTGGCCACCTGCGACGCCACCTGAAGGGCAAAGTTCAGCGCAGGTGAATTGCCAATAATGCCGAAACGGTTTTTAATTGATTGGATATCCATAGTCACAATGCTTTTATCGCCTTTCGAAATAACTTTATCTGCTGCTCATTATCGTTTCACTTCGCCGAGCAATGTTGCCACGGTGCAATCTGAAATAGTAACCATTGCATAATCTCCTTTGTTCAATGCATGGTCCCCTTTCGGGAATACGATCACTTTATTTTGAGAATTGCGGCCTTTCCAGTCGTCCGGACTTCTCTTGGAATCGCCTTCAATCAATACTTGAAATGTTTTGCCTATATCGCGCTGGTTGCTTTCCAGGCTCAGGCGGTTCTGCAATAGCACAATCTCTTCCAGCCGTCTTTTCTTCACTTCTTCGGGTACATCATCTGTATAGCGGCGTGCGGCCAGGGTGCCGGGACGTTCGCTGTAGAAGAACATATAGCTCATATCATACCGGCTGAATGTCATCATGCTGATGGTTTCCTGGTGTTCTTCCTCGGTTTCTGTGCAGAAACCGGCAATGATATCGGAACTGATGCCGCAGTCCGGCATGATGGCGCGGATCCTTTCCACCTTGGCCATATACCATTCGCGGGTATAGGTGCGGTTCATAAGCTGCAGCACGCGGGTGGAGCCGCTTTGAACGGGCAGGTGGATATAGCGGCAGATATTTTGGTATTTCGCCATGGTCTGCAGCACGGCTTCGGTGATGTCCTTGGGGTGAGAAGTGGAGAAGCGGACGCGCAGGCTGGGATCTATCTGGGCTACCATTTCCAGCAGGCGGGCAAAATTCACCACTTCGCCTTCGGTGGTAGTACCATTGATCCAGTAGTAGCTGTCTACGTTCTGGCCCAGGAGGGTAACCTCCTTATAACCGGTATTGAACAGGTCCTGGCATTCCGCTACAATGGAATGGGCGTCCCGGCTGCGTTCCCGGCCCCGGGTAAAGGGCACCACGCAGAAGGTACACATATTGTTACAGCCGCGCATGATGCTTACAAAAGCGGTCACGCCGTTGCTGTCTAATCTGACGGGAGCAATATCTGCATAGGTCTCTTCGCGGCTCAGCAGTACGTTCACTGCTTTCTGGCCGTTCCCTGCTTCGGTGACCAGGCCCGGAAGGGTCCGGTAGGCGTCAGGGCCTACTACCAGGTCTACCAGTTTCTCTTCTTCCAGGAATTTTGCTTTCAGTCTTTCCGCCATACAGCCCAGTACGCCGATCAGGGCGCCGGGGTTCTGCTGTTTTACCTTGCGCAGTTCGGTGAGCCGTTTGCGAACGGTCTGCTCCGCTTTCTCGCGGATGGAGCAGGTATTGATCAGGATCAGATCAGCCTCTTCAAAGTTCCGGGTAGCACCAAAACCACCTTCCTGAAGGATGGCGGCCACCACCTCGCTATCGGCAAAGTTCATCTGGCATCCATAGCTTTCTATGTAAAATCTCTTGTGGTAAGGATTTATATCATGGGCGAAGGGAGCGAATGCCTCTCCCTGACGCGCTTCATCATGCCTTTTTTCAGTGATCAGATCCAACATCTTCTATCTAATGGTTTGAAGGGCAAAGATAAAGAATTGAACGGAAATAATGACAGGATGGCAGCCAGTTCCTGGCGGCGGGCAAAAAGGGAGTCGGCGCCCGGCGTTTGGGGCCTGATAGCCGGCACTGCAACTGCGGGATGGCAGCGCTGGAGCCGGTTAGGTACCCGCGGCGATTGTTTGTGGAAGGGACTGGAGGCGGGGGTACCGGATGTCTGTACAGGCTCGTTTATGTTCAGGGCTGTTGGGAGCAGGCTGTATTGTTGGAGCTTTACAGGGAACCGGCAGGCCAGGGGGAACAAGCATAGTTGGGGTGAAATTGGTTGCCCGGCCGCTATTGCTGGTTATCCGGACAAGCGTGAGGTACACGCATAGTTGGGCTCAATTGGAGGCCCCGCGCAG
Source organism: Candidatus Pseudobacter hemicellulosilyticus (assembly GCA_029202545.1). Taxonomy (GTDB): domain Bacteria; phylum Bacteroidota; class Bacteroidia; order Chitinophagales; family Chitinophagaceae; genus Pseudobacter; species Pseudobacter hemicellulosilyticus. Next base: position 5,462,527 of record CP119311.1, on the reverse strand, counting down.
TTTACCTGTATAGGATCCGGGAAACAAGCATAGTTGGGGTGAAATAGGGAGCGTTCCCAGTACACAAAATATTGTCCGGCAGGCATCAGCAAAGCGGGAAAAGGTTATCTTTAGCCGTAAATAGCCGGTCGATGCCCCTGTTCCGCCTCTTTTCGATTGCCTTACTCCTGGTCCTTTCCTTATCTGTTATGGGCCGCCAGCCCAAATCGCCCGGTCTGCTGACAGGCAATGTCCTGGATGCCCAGCAGAAGCCGGTAGCCAATGCCACCGTTGAACTGGTCCCCCGGGGAGATACCCTCCGCAAAAGAACTCAACTGACCGATAAAGCCGGCAATTTCCTGTTTGAACAGCTGCCCTTTGGTTATTACCGCCTCCGCATCAGCTATATAGGTTTCCAGCCCTTGCTGCTGGACAGTATCCACCTGCGTGCCGAACGCTATGATTTCAATCTTGCAGACCTGCAGCTGAAAACCGGTGGCGATCAGCTGGCTGAAGTAGTGGTCTATGCTGAAAAGCCGCTGATCCAGAGCCGTGACGGCAATATCATTTTCAATGCCGGTGAATCAGCCCTCAGCGCCGGCTCCTCAGCGGGGGAGCTCCTGAAGAATGTGCCGCTGGTGGCCAGTGATCCGGATGGCAAGCTGGTAGTCCGGGGTAAAGAGCCTAAAATACTGATAGACGATAAACCGGTTGAACTGAATGCCGACCAGCTCCAGGATTTCCTGGAATCCCTGCCGGGCAGTATGATAGAACGCATTGAGGTCATGACCAACCCGCCACCCCAGTATGCCAATGAGCAGGGTGGGGTGATCAATATCATCACCCGCAAGGGCAGGATGGGAATTGGCGCCAGGCTGACCCTCACCGGCGGCACCCGTGGTGAATACGGCAGCAGCGGCAATATCAATTACCGAAAAAAACGACTGGCTCTCAACCTCAATGTAGGTGCGGCCTACAACCGGGTGCAGGGCGAGGGCTATTCGCACCGGACCAATCTCTACAAGGATTCTGTCAACTATTTCCATAGCAGCAATGAATACCGCAATCGCAGCCTGCGGCCCAACGCAAGGCTCAATATTGACTATGAGCTGGACAAATACCAGCAGCTCAACTTACAGCTGCAGCTGAACCAGCACGCTTTCCGCAACCGGAGCAGCAATGAATTTGTGAACCGCAACCGCTTTGAAGAGATCTACAAACTGAGTACCCGCGCCATTGAAACAGAAGGGCAGAATGTGAACCCTTCCATGAATATCACGTATACCCGAAAAGGGAAAAAGCCGGGTGAGACCCTCAAGCTGATCGCCGGGGGTAACTATACCTATAGTCAGAACGACCGCACCTTTTTCCAGCAGTTCCTGCATCCTGATGGCCGGCCCACGGGCCTGGACTCCACCCAGCAACAACTGAACGATACCTGGACCAAGGGCTATCAGCTGCGTGTGAACTACGACAAACTGCTGGACAATAAGACCACTTCCATTTCCACCGGCGGCCTGCATACCTATACCGGCAGTCATATCCTGCTGCATTCCCAGTTCCAGCGGAAAACAGACAAACAATACGAAAAGAACGAACTGCTCAGCAATGATTTTGCTTTCCGGCAGCAGATCACCAACCTGCGTTTTGCTTTGAAGCAGAAACTGACGGAATCTGCCCGGATCACTGCTGGCGTAGTGGCTGAAGCCACACAATTGCAGTTTGACCTGAAGGACAAATCCGAAGTGGACAATGATTATTTCACCTGGCTGCCCTTTCTCAATTTCACACAGAAATGGGAAGAGCTGCTGGAACTGAGCCTGGCCTATCGGAAGACCATCCGTCGCCCGGGTATCGGGCAGCTCAATCCCAGCATAGATTACAGCGATCCCAATAATATCCGTTATGGCAATCCCTTCCTGCTGCCTTCGGTATCCCATACCTTCGACCTGGTCCTGGGCCGCACGCAGGAGCAGTACTATGCCAACCTGGGCGTAGGCTATAATATTGTGCAGGACGTATTCAGCCAGATCCGCGAACGGACTCCCGAAGGGACCACGGAGACCAGCTGGCAGAATATTGACGACCGCCACGAATATGAGCTGAACTCCTGGGCCGGCTATACCTTTTCCCGGCAGCTGCGCGCCAATGTCAGCGCCAACTACACTTTTAACGAGTACAGCCTGTTTGACCGGGAAGTGAATAAGTACCGCAACGGCGGCAGCTTTAATTCCAGTGTCAACGCCAATTATGTACCTACCGATGTCTGGAATATCACCAGCGCTTTCAAATACAACCGCTTTGCCAATCCACAGGGAACCGTACGAAGCAATTACCGGTTAGACATTGCCGTTCAGCGTAAGTTGTTTCAGAAAAAGCTGGCGATAACGGTGAATGTCATTGATCCTTTCAACCGGCAGGAATATACCAGTTTTACGTATGGTCCCAATTACAATCTTGAATCCTTCAGCAGCTCTTCTACACGCAATTACCGGCTGACGCTGAGTTATAACTTCTCCAATATGGGGAAAAAGCTGACCTTGCCGGGTGCTAAAAAAGATAATGGGTAGGTTTTATATTTACTATCTTTTACGTGTACCTGAAATTTGATAACGCCAAATAATAAACGAAATATTTGGCCGATAATTTTCTATTCTCTAATTTCGCTTCTCTCATTCAATCATTCCGGGGATAATGGTTCGTTACAGGAGCTATGGCTGCCTGTTTTGCTATTGCAGCAGGACGGGTGGTAAGGGTGTTTTTTGCCATTTTTTTACAGGAAAATAAACAGTTGTTTTATGCCAGTTATTATTACGGCCAGGCATTTGAAAAATGCGGGTATTTCAAGGAAAGAAAAATTGACAGTTAAAGTAGAAAAGGGACTGATCACGGTACTTACTACAAAAGAGCATCGCAGGATCTGTGCAGCTGAAAGGAGCAGGAAAGCTAAGCAGGAAAAATGGTGCCGTGAGAATGGCTGTAAGATCCCCTATGCGCACGTCCATGATAATAATATTGATAATCCAATTTACGAGTGTCCCTGGGAATGGACGGAAGAACAATTGGAAGAATTTAAAGACCTGATCTATGAATAGATATGATATCTGGCTAATGGACCTGGGAGAAGAGACTGGCGTAGTAATGAGGAAGATCCGCCCGGGCATAATAATTTCTCCGCCTGGCATGAACAGGCGGGTTGGTACTGTCCTGATTGTTCCTATGACGAGTAATCAGAAAGTCTCCCCGTTCCGGCTGCCCAGCAATTTTCAAAACATACCGGGTTCAATTGCTTTTGACCAGCTAAGATGCCTGGGTAAAGGGGACCTCATGAGGCGGCTTGGCAGATTGTGCGATGAGGAAGCCGAAAAAGTGCGGGCTATGCTTTTAAAGATCTTCAGACAATAAAGCAGCAGCCAACACTGGAAGTTCAGCACATTTAACCCCATTGTTTTCTCCGGCTTTCCGGACCATCCGCATAGGCTTATTTAAATTCAGCTGGTACCAGGATCCCGGGTTTAGCATCCTGACAATCTCAGTACTATACCGCCCACTACATAGTCATACCTAAATTTTCGCGGCATCATCGTGGATCTTTTCCCAAACCATCCCGCCCCTGATCTTTCTTCCCGCCCGCCTCGTATTTTCCCCCTGACCGCCGTTGCCTCCCAAACCCAGGTTACTGCCAATTCCAAACCACTGTCAACGCTGATAAACTGTGTAACGCCCCTTCCAAACCTCCCCCTGGTCATATAGTATCCCATTCCGCAATTATAGTACACCTCTTGCCAATCAATCGGTTGTATATTTATTCCAGATACTATACCTGCCAACTACTAATGTATTGCACCATGAATCCATTGCCCTGGGTGATGCCTTTTCACCCGTCCCAACGATCGTTACCGTACTTCATTTTATACCAACCGGCGCCTTTTCCCATGAATAGCTTAACAATCAACACCCGTCCGGTGGCCTGACCAGGCTGCCGGATGGCTTTTCAATCCGCCTGATCCTTAACTTTATTTCCGGATTTAAACTCAAACCGCTGTGAGACGCCCGATCCTTGCCATCGTACTCCTCCTTTCCTGTTTTGTCCCTGGCCTTGCCCAGGAGCAACCCGTTATCCTCAACTGCACTGAAAGTATACGCCCCGGGGAAACCATCGCCATCCAGGGCGCTAATTTTGGCCGGCAGCCCGAGGTCTGGCTCACTATCAGACCTCTCATTCATACAAGACCGCCCATTATCCGGCTGCGACTGGTGCAACAGAGCGAAAATTTCCTGGCCGCTGTGCTTCCCAAGGACTTGCTGATGGGTATCTACGAGGTCTGGGTAAAGAACGGAACCGTTAAAAGCGCTTCCGTTTTTATCAACCGACCCAGGATCTGGTTTCCCGAATTCAACGAAGGCATGCCAGGCGGTAGGTTCAGGATCTTTGGTCGCAATCTTTGCCTGGAAGGAGCTAATCCCCGGGTATACTTACGGGGTGCAGGACAATCCGGCATCCAGGAAGCTGCCGTGATCAAAGCCAGCCCCTACGAGTTGCAGCTGCAGTTACCAGACGCGCTTGCACCTGGAAAATACAGGGTAACGGTAGGGAATGGCGCAGGCGCCCAGGAGGAGGCTGCTACCACTCCGGATTCACTGCTCATCGTACCAAAGGAACCTATCCCTTTCAACAGCCAGGTTCCCTGGGTAGCGGCTTTTAGGTTCGCCCAAAATATATATGATGTGAAAAAGGACCCGCGACTGGCCCAGCACGCCGCGGGTGACGGCATAAAAAATGACCGTGCGGCTATCCAAGCGGCCATTGACCGCGCCCATGCGGATGGTGGCGGTATTGTACAATTACCTGCCGGTACTTATCGCATTGAGTATAGCAGCGGCTGCGGTCTCAAAATGTTGTCCCGCGTGGTCCTGCAGGGAGCAGGGCAGGGGAAGACCATCCTCTGCTATGGTTATGGTCAGCCCTTTTCCACCGAACGTGTAAAAGCGAGCTACGGCTGGACCCTGGGCTGGCCCGATAGCCGGGAAGAAGGCATGGGCCTGGTTTTTCCCGGCGCTATCCAGCTCAGCGGGCTGGTAGGGTTAAGCCTCCAGAACGTCAATGAAAGCGGCAACTTCATGACCACAGTGAAGAATATGCCCGAAGGTGGTTCGTCCATTATCCTCCAGGATTGCCATTTTGATAATGGTACTGGCTGGGGACTGGCCATGGTTAATATACACCAGCTGCTCATTGAAAATTGCCGCTTCAGCAATACCGCTATCCAGGTGCGTGGCATCAACGGACCTACCCGTACCTGGCCCTGGGATCTCAAGAACTCCTCGCAGGTCAGTTTCCGGAATAACCGGCACGATTACTATGCCGGTCGCTTCGGCGCCAACGGCTGCCAGCGGGCCGTGTTTGAGAATAATTTTTTTGTACGTAACGGTGATCATCAGTCGAAGCATGAAACAGGTGGCCTCAGCCTGGACTATGTAAAAGATATTGTAGTGCAGGGCAATAGTTTTGATGTTACCGGAGCCCCCATTGCTGTCCGCAACCAGGGAGAAACCATCCTCAGCCAGGCTGGCATGGCCCACCAGAATACCGTGGGCAAGGTCAGCGCCGCCACCGCCAACAGCATTACAGATAATAAGAACGAATACCAGGATTTTACAGACCGCGTCAGTACCGACTGGCAATACGTGGTGCATCCCACCAATTACAGTATTGCCATTGTCAATGGCAAAGGCGCAGGGCAGTGGCGGCTGATCACCGGTAATACCGATACCAGTCTCACCGTAGACCGCCCCTGGGATATCATCCCCGAAGCAGGCAGCCAGTACATCATTACCCAATGGTCCGCCTGGCAGATGCTGATCAGGAACAATATTCTCAAAGGCAATAACCGGGGTATCTGGCTCTATTGCGGCGGGAATGATATTGTAGTGTCCGGCAACCAGCTGATCAATTCCGAAGGTATTTATATCCGAGCCGATCAGCGCCTCTTCAACAACCGCTACAATATAGGCTGGAAGCTGCTGGTGGAAAATAATCTTGTCCAGAATACCAATGGCATCCGGCCTGCTTATATTGCCGCTTACCTGGCGCAGGTGCGTTCCGCCAAACTCTGGGGTACTGGTATCCTGGGGCTGGAAGTCCGTCGCAATACCATTGAAGCCTTTTCACCCAATGTAAAAACAGGCTGGGTAAAAGGGGAGGGCTATTATAACTATGTGGTAGATGAAGAAGCCAAAGGCCCCTCGCGCGATAAAGAAACACCCGGCATTCTTGGCACTATCTTCGAAAGCAATAAGGCCATCAGCGCAGAGAAAGCCTATACCTATGCAGCTGGCGCCGCCTTTACCGTGATTGCAGATACCCTGCCCGACTACTCGCAGGAAAAAGCAGAAATGGACGCCCTTCAAAAATATGAGACCATTAACCATCCCCGGCAATACATGCCTGCTCCCGCACCTGCTGCTAACCCGGACTCCCTGGGCGCCCGCATTGCGAGAGCGGCATCCCTGCTGGGAGGCAGTACGCCCAAACGCCGCATACCGGTCAAAGTGCTGATCTACGGCCAGTCCATCACCGGCAGCAAACTTTTCACAGACTATATGCGGGAATACCTGGAACTACAATTCCCCCATGCCATTGTGGACCTGGAGAACCGCAGCATCGGCGGCTTTGGCGCCAGCCAGCTGATCCGCGTGGCGCCGCATGATATTTATAATACCTGTGCGGACCTGGTCATCTTCCATGTGTATGGCGGGGAGAAACCCGGCGCTGAGCTGGACCAGCTCTTCAGCGCCATCCGGAAAACCAGCAACGCTGATATCATCCTCATGGGACATCATACCAATGGCAACCAGCAGAAGCCCAGCAGTACTACTGCTGAAGCATTACGCGGGGTGGCCAACAGGCACCAGCTGGAATATGTGGATATTTCCAGTGAATGGCCCCAATACCTGACCGCAAATCAATTGCAGCCCAAAGACCTGCTGCGGGATAACGTGCATCCCAACCGGGATGGCAACTGGCTGCTGGTCCAGCTGGTGGGCCGGCATATCCGGTATGATCCCGCTTTCACACCCAATTCCGGTACGGTGAAGCAATTGCCCCTTGGCAAAAGTGAGCGGCAGCTTATCCGGTTTACCGGTACCCGACTGGATGCTGTAGCCCATACGGCAACACTGCAAAAAGCAGCCGGCGGAAAAGCCACGCTGCTGCTGGATGGGCAGCCCCTGTCGGCCTATGCTGGACGGTACATGATCACCCGGCCTTCTGCAGGACCAGGCACCTGGTGGCCTGCTATCCGGCAGGTACACCATAACAGCCCGCTGACGCCGGAAGAATGGACGCTGGAGGTTACGGGTATCAATGCTGATAGCAGCGTATATATGTATACGGTAGTAGGTTCGGTGACCGGTCCCGATGGAAATGGCCGATCTGATTCTTTATTCATTTCAAGATCAGGCAGGGTAGTGATAGAACCTGCGGATATTATTTTCAGTAATATCAAAAAAACATTCCGCTCGGTAACGCGGGTGGGTTTCCAGGTGAAATGGGCCGTGGCGCCTGCTTATCCTGCGGCGTATGAACCGCCGGCCATCATTCATTCCCGTGCGTTATACAGGACCACCCTGGTGAGCGGACTGCCCAACGGACCCCATACGCTGGAGTTGATCCCACAGGATAAAGGGCCTCTCGGGATCGACTATTTTGAAGCCTATCAGCCAGCCAATTAATTCTTCCGCATCCCGCGGATATCCATTACATTTGAGCTAACCAAACGCGCTAACGATGCCTGCTGACCAACCATACCCTTATCTGCAAGCAGCTATCAACAGGTTCTGTAAACAGCTTAACCAGTAGTGTTGATGAAACGATTGCTTTTTATCCTGATCCTGGTAGCGCACTGCACTACAGCCGCCATCGCCCAGTCTACGGAAGGCGCTACCTCCAAATTCATTCCCGATCTACTGTTCACCCGCTTCACCAGCAAAGATGGATTGCCCGATAACCGGATCCGTTCTGTATTCCAGGACAGTCGCGGTTTTCTCTGGGTAGGCACTATGAACGGCGTCAGCAAATATGACGGGTATACCTTCCGCAAATATTACAATACCAATGACCCCAACAGCATATCCGGCAACTGGGCCTTTGCTATCTGTGAGGACAAGGAAAAAAATATCTGGATCGGTACGCTGAATGGCCTCAACCTGTTTGATACCCGGACGGAGCAGTTCACTTCCTTTACGCATATTCCCGGTAATAAACAATCGCTGTTCTCCAATAAGATCACGGCCCTGCAATTTGATAATGCCGGCATGCTCTGGATCGGCACACAGAATGGACTTGCCCGGCTGAATCCAGCCACCGGTGTGTTTGACAGTTTTTCGCAATTCCCGCTGAAGACCTATGTCAGCAGGATCATCCGCTCACAGGGTGATGCGCTCTGGATAGCCACTACGGAAGGCATGGTGCATTACAATACCAGGAGCAATGCTTTTCGTTTTTATCCCATCAAGGTGGAGCCCGATCCTTATGGCAGTTATTTCTGGTCGCTCCTCGAAGACAATAAAGATCTTTACATTGCCACGGCCACACAGGGCATCCTGCTGCTGCGCTATAATTCATTGACAGGGGAGTACGACCTGGATGATACGGTGAACCAGCAGAACCCTTCGCTCCAGAATACGGAGGTATTTGATATCTGCCGGTCGGCCACCGGCGATCTCTGGCTGGCCACCGACCGGGGCCTGGCGCGCATGGGGCGGTCCGACAGGCAGATCAGCTTTTACAAAAGCAATCCACTGAATCCGCAAAGTCTCAGCAATAACCTGGTGTATACTGTATTCATAGACAGAACGGATAATCTCTGGTGCGGCACCGAGCTGGGGCTCAACCGGCTTAACCTGCATGTACTGCCTTTTCACTATTATACTTTCCGGGATCCGCGGTCGGAAGACCAGGTGCGCAGCATCTTCACCGTGGATGGTGATAATATCTGGCTGGGTACGGCTAAGAATGCCTGTTACCAGTACAACCTGCGGGACCAGTCTACCCGCACTTTCCAGTTCCAGCCTGCGGGCTCGCCCTTCAATGCACACCGCTCGCTCTATGTAGACCAGCAGCATGTATGGCTGGGCACCCTCGGTGGCGCCGTACAGCTCAATCCCGCCGCACCAGCAGCTTCTCCCAAAGAAATGCAGGGGCAGGCGGTATTTGCATTCCTCAAAGATTCCAAAGGCAGCTTCTGGATAGGCACCAACGACGGGCTGCTGCAAATAAAAGCAGATGGCAGCAGGAAGCTGTATACGCACAATCCCAAAGACAGCAGCAGCCTGAGTTCCGTATTCATCCGTTCCCTGTACGAAGACCATAACGGCAGGATCTGGGTGGGCTTTGAAACCTCCGGCCTGAGCTGGCTGGACCCCGCCACCGGGAAATTTACGCGGGTAAAACAGCAAGCGGAAGGGCAGCAGGTATTGGGCAATATCATTTACTCCATTGTAGAATATCCCAGCAATGTATTATGGGTGGGCTCTGAATTAGGGCTCAATAAATTGGTGCTGGCCAAAAAGCCCGGCGGCGGCTATGATGTGGCTATCCGGAATTTCCTGGAGCAGGACGGCCTGCCCGATAAATCTGTCAATGGCATCCTGCCCAGCAAGGACTATCTCTGGATCAGCACCATCAAAGGATTGCTGCGTTTTCATATAGGTAAAGAAAGCTTCCAGCATTTTCTGCCCACTGTCAATTTCAGTTATAGCTGCGCCTATAAATACAATGAACATACTTTCCTGTTCGGCACGTCTGATGGCTTCCTCATTTTTGATCCGGCCCAGGTGTCGGCCAACAGTGCGCAGCCGGAGGTCCTGCTCTCGGAACTGAAATTGTTCAACAAGGAAGTGGGCATCGGCCAGCAGTTCAATGGAGATGTGATCCTCCACCAGGCCATCGGTCAAACAAAAGAGATTGAGCTGAACTACCAGAACAATGTGTTCACCATCGGTTTTATCGGCCTGCATTTCTCCAACCCGGAGAACAATGCCTATGCCTATAAGATGGAAGGCTTTGACAAGGATTGGATCAATGCCCGGGCTACCGACAGGGCCGTCACCTATACCAACCTGGACCCCGGTCATTATACTTTCCAGGTGAAGGCCTCCAACGGATCGGGCAACTGGAATGAAACGCCGGCTACCTTGCAGATCACCATCCTGCCGCCCCCCTGGAAAACCTGGTGGGCTATTACAGGGTATATCCTGCTGGTGGGTACGGGGCTGATCCTGCTGGCCCGTTACCTGGTGCGCCAGTCGCAGCAACGCCATGCTTTTGAAACGGAGCGGCTGCTGCGCCTGAAAGATGAAGAGCAGCACCGGGAGCAGCTGAGCTTTTTCACCAATATTGCGCATGAGCTGCAAACGCCGCTGACCCTGATCAACGGCTCTGTAGAGCGCTACCTGTACAAAACACCGCCGGCAGAACAGAACAATGCCCGCAACAGGTTCCTGTCCATCATCCACCAGCAATCCTCCCGGCTCACCTACCTGGTGAACCAGCTGCTGGATTTCCGCAAGGCGGAAGCGGGGCATCTCAATATACAGACCGGGGACCTCAATGTGTCCGCACTGCTGACCAGCATCGCCCGGCTCTTTGAACCCCTGCGCGAGCAGAAAGAAATGTCTTTCACCCTCGATATTAAACCGGATATCCTGGTCATGACCGATAAGGACAAGCTGGAGAAGATCGTCTTCAACCTGCTGTCCAATGCCTTCAAACATACGGACAGCAAACAGGAGATCGTGTTCTCTGTGCAACAGGAGAACGGCTGGCTGGATATTGAAGTTGGTAACTCGGGCTGCAAACTGACGGAAGCGCAGGTGCAGCAGCTATTTGATAAATATTATGTGGGCGATGAAGCTACGCCCGATAAATACAGTCATGGTTTTGGACTGGCTTTTACCCGCCAGCTGGTGCAACTGCTGCAGGGTACGCTGTCGGTGTTCACTAATGGCGACTGGATCAGTTTCCAGGTGCGGCTGCCGGCAACGGCGCCGGAGCATACCATTACAGCGGAAGCTACGCCTGCGCCACCTGTTGGCCCTTCCTACCTGCTGCGCTCTATTACAGCGGGTGGTGAACCTTCACTGGAGTTGTCGGCCAGGGAGAACAACAAACGCGCTATCCTGGAAGACCTGGACACGCAGGGTAAGAAATCCATCCTGGTGGTGGATGACGAACCTTCCATCCGCTTCCTGCTCAGGGATATTTTTTCCGAGCATTATATTGTGTACGAAGCTGAGAACGGCCGCCAGGCATTGGAGTTCATGCAGAACGGACTGCCGGACCTGATCATCAGTGATGTGATGATGCCGGAGATAGGCGGACTTGAATTATGCCATAAGGTAAAGTCGGCTCCCGCCACTTCCCATATACCTTTTGTACTCTTATCGGCCCGGGGCAGCCTGGAACAAAAAACGGAGGGCTATGACGCCGGGGCCGACGCCTATATTCCCAAGCCTTTTGATACTGCCCACCTCCAGGTGCGGGTACGAAAGCTGCTGGAATACCGGGGGCGGTTGCTGGACCTTTTCAAGAAAGATGATATCAAGGCCGGCATTGCGGAGGAAGAGCTGGAAGATACCGATAAGAAATTCCTCAACGAGATTGTCCGGCTGATAGAAGAGCATATGGACGATACGGAACTGGACAGCGCCTTCCTGGAAGAAAAGCTGCGGATCAGCAAAACACAGCTGTACCGGAAGCTCAAGGCTCTGTCCGATATGGCGCCGGCTGAATTTATCAAGCATGTCCGGTTGCAGCGGGCCTGTCACCTGTTGCAGTCCACCCAGCTTACTGTCTCCGAGATCTTCTACAAAACCGGGTTCAATAACCGGTCTTACTTCTTCCGGGAGTTCAAAAAACGCTATAACTGCTCACCCAAAGAGTACCGGGATCAATATCGCATCCAATTGTAATACCTGGAGCTTTTCTCCTGTTAATCAACAATTAAACATGTAGTATACCATTCTGCAATCATAGTGTACCACCCCTCATTCACCAATTTTTAGATTTGGACATCACTTTTCTTAATCAACGATGCGCCATTTATGAAATGTAAAAACTGCTTGCACCGGATGATCATCCTGATCATCGGTCTTTTACCTTCAGTTGTCGTTTCAGGCCAGACTGCCCCCGCTCCTAAACCTGCTCAAACAGTAGTGAAAGGAATTGTCCGGGACGACAAAGGCCAGCCCCTGGACGGGGTCAGTATCACACTGAAGGGTTCTGCCACCAGCGTCATCAGCACCGAAGATGGCAGCTTTTCCATCAGGGTCCCCGATACCCGGGCCACCCTTGTTTTCACCTTCGTCAACTACACCCGCAAAGAAGTTCCGCTCAATGGACGGACCACCCTGGCTGTCAGTATGCTCACGGACAAAAAAGCCATGGATGAGGTGGTGATCATTGGCTATGGCACCCAGAAAAAGCGGGAGGTCACCAGCGCCATTTCCAGCATTAAGGCGGGCGAGATCGAGAAGTACAATGTTACCAGCTTCCAGCAGGCCCTCCAGGGGCAGATGCCGGGCGTGGAGATGTATGAGTCCAGCGGCGTGCCCGGGGCAGCTGTCAATGTCCGGATCCGCGGCCTCAATACTGTGAATGGCAGCGCCGGTCCCCTCTACGTAGTGGATGGCATTCCCATTATCTCGGGCGGTGGTGGCGACGGCGACGGACCTATCACCAATGACGGTGGTTTTGGCGGTTCCGGCACCAATGGTCTTACGGATATCAACCCCGCAGATATTGAATCAATCGAAGTCCTGAAGGATGCCGCTTCTGCGGCTATCTATGGCGCCCGTGGTTCCGGTGGGGTAGTACTGATCACCACCAAGAGGGCCAAGGCAGGTAAAACCACTTTCAACCTGAATATCATCAATGGCTTCAACCGTATGTCCAACCGCAGGGAACTGTTGGACGGTCCCCAGCTGCTGACCATCCTGGACGAAGCCCATCGCAATACCTTTTACAGCAATCCGGCCAATGCCGGTCTGCCCCTGACGGCTACTCCCATGCCGGGCATCAAGAATTTTGACAGGGGCATGGCTGATACCACCAATATAGACTACCTGGACCAGATCCTGCGTACCGGTCTCTACCATGAAGCCACGCTCACCGCCATGAATGGCAGTGAGCGCACCAAGTTCTATATCAGCGGAACCTTTAAAAGAACGGAAGGCAATATCAGTGGTTCGGATATGAATCAATATAATTTCCGGATCAATATTGACCATAGCTGGAATAAGGCCATCCGCTTCGGCGCCAGCATTGCGCCTTCGCTCAATAAAGAGTTTCGCCTGGGGTCCGGCACTGCCATCCAGTATGGCGGTTATGGTGCCGCCACCACTACCAACCTGCCTATTTATCCGCTGCGCAATGCAGATGGCACTTATTTCAATGCCTGGACCAATCCTATGGCCTACCGGAACAGGGACCTGTATGAGAATACCAGTCGCCGCGTACGCCTGCTGGCCAGCGCTTATTTTGAGGCCGACCTGCTGCCCGGTCTGAAGTCCAAGACCATTGTCCAGCGCGAGGACTTTGACCAGGTGGGTGATTACTATATTGACGGGCTGCTGCGCCTGCGCTCCAGCTCCAGCGTAACGCCTTTCCCGGACGACCAGCTCTCTATGGCCGGCATGCAGAACTCCTATGGCTGGGCCAATTCATTTGAGTCCTATTTCACCTACGATAAACGCTTCAGGAAAAAGCACCATGTCAATATCGTGCTGGGTACCCGCTACAATGAGGTGGACACCAAGTACGAGGCGATGTATGGTGAGAACTTTGCCAACCGCCACCAGGTGAATCCTTCACAAGCCGCCTTTGTCACCAATGGCTGGCAGACCGGCGCTGTTGGCGAGCCTGCCGCCACGCTGGGTTATTATTTCCGGACCAACTACAAATTCAAGGACCGTTACCTGGCAGGTTTTACCATTAACAGGGACGGCAGCTCCCGCTTTGGTTCCAACCAGCGCTTCGGTACTTTCCCCGCCGCGTCTGTGGGCTGGATCATTTCGGATGAACCCTTTATGCGGAACGTGAAGGGGATTGATCTGCTGAAAGTCCGTTTCAGTGGCGGTCTCACCGGCAATGCCCAGGGTATCTCCAATACCGCTTCCATCCGTACCTGGGGCACTTCAGTCAATTCATCGGGTTATATGAATACGGCTACCACTATTCCCAACAGGCCCGGCAATACTTCTTTGCGCTGGGAGAAGGGAAGAAAATTTGATGCCGGTCTGGATATCGCCTTCCTGCGGAACCGGCTGGAAGCTACGGTAGATGTATATCATTATACCACCACCGATATGCTGCTGGAGATCCCGGTGGGCACCACTTTTGGCTATGCACAGCCCAGTGTCAATATCTCCTTCCTGGAAAACCGGGGCTCCCTGGTGAATAAAGGCATTGAGTTCTCCGTCAACTCGGTCAATACAACCGGCAGGCTGACCTGGAAAACCAATTTCAATATCAGTGTCAACCAGACCCGTATTGTTGACCTGGGCGGCCTGAACCCTGAAACGGTTTCCGGCGGCAGCGGTTATACGCAGCTGTATGTAGGCAACCAGGGCCCCGTGTATTACCTGGTAGAATGGGCCGGGGTAGATCCTGCCACCGGCCGGGAGATGATCTATGATGCGGACGGCAAAAAAGTAATTGCCAGCACCCTCAATGCCCAGCAGCTGGCGGCGGCCCGCAAGCCGCAGTTTGATAAGCTGCCCGCCCCCAAATTCTATGGCGGCATCGGCAATACCTTCAGCTTCAAACAATGGACGCTGAGCGTCTTCTTCTCCTATAGGGTGGGTAACTGGATACTGGATGCCGGTGAGCGCCAGGCCAGCTATGTAGGCAACCTGCCTGTCAACTATTCCAATGCCGGCCAGAGCGTGGCCATCGGTAATATCTCTTCCAGGGTATGGGATCGCTGGACCACACCGGGACAGGAAACCGATGTGCCAAAACCTTTTTACAATGACGCCGCCAATGACGTGCTGAAGACGCTGAATACTACCAGGTTCTTATCCGATGCTTCTTTTATCCGGCTGAAGAACCTCAACCTGCAGTACACTATTCCGGCCAAGGCCTATAGCCGGCTGAAACTGAAATCGGCCAGGGTATTCTTCACCGGCCAGAACCTGTTCCTGCTCACAAAATTTGATGGGGTGGATCCCGAGGCGCTGAATGTGACGGGTACTAACCGCGACAGGAACCTGGCCTATGGCATCATCAATAACGTGGTGCCGCTGGCCCGGAGCTTCACCCTTGGTTTCAGTGTCGGATTCTGATGAACAATGTAAAAATGTCTACGCATGAAAAAGCTTTTGATCATATGCCTTCTTCCCCTGCTCATCCTGCAGAGCTGTGAGAAGCGATTGGATATACAGCCTTCCAACGTGGCTCCTGAAGAGCTGATCCTCTCTACCGTTGATGGGATGGACGGCGGGCTGAATTTTGTATACCAGACCTATCATAACAATGCCGGTCGCACATTCACCCTCTGGAATGAGGCCCTGGCGGATCACCTGGAGATCAGGAACCTGAGCACTATGCCCACACACCTGTACTTCTATAACCGGGACCTGAACGCCATTGTATCTGAAATGGTCAGTGTGACGGATTCCCGCAAGCTCAGTGATATCAAGCTGCGCGAACTGTATGTACCTATCAATGCCACTTCACTGATCCTGGAAGCCTGTAAGCGGGACCAGGCCAGCGGCGATTATACCTTTGCCTATAACAAGGACCGCCTGATGGGCGAGTGTTACCTGATGCGCGCCCTCTGTCATATGCAGCTGGTCAATTTCTGGGCGCAGCCCTGGGGAACTACCGCAGATAACAGTCATCCCGGTGTGGTCATCAATTATGAACCGGTGATAGACCGGGAAAGCCAGGTTAAACCCCGGGCCAGCCTGAAAGAGGTCTATGATTTTATTATCAGCGACCTGAAAGAGGCTGTGCGGCTGGTGCCTGATGGCTATGTGGCAGGCCAGCATTCCGGTGTGTTTGCCGGCAGGTTCTACAAAGATGCCGCCCGCGCCTACCTGGCCCGGGTATACTGGATGCAACGGGACTATACCAATGCTGTAAGCACTATCAATGATATCATTGGGGCCACCCCCGGTAATATGACCAGGCATCCGCTGCAGGCCAACCTGGTAGCACTCTTCACCGCCAGGGGTGTGGAAGGTACCGATGAGGAAGTACTGGCCCAGACCACCAGCGTCACTACCGTTAACAGCTCCCTGGCCACCTGGTGGAATGCTTCGGCGCCGGAAAGTATTTTCTCCACCGCCAACCCCAAAGGTCTTGCCACCAGCCAGTTTGTGGCCGATGCAAAATATTCGGCTGCTGACCAGCGGCTGGCACTCTGGTTCCTGCGTCAGTCCGATGGACGGCTGGCCCCTGCCAAATACAACCGGGCGCTGCATTTCAATATACCGCTGATCCGCTCCGCAGAGATGGTGCTGGACCGTGCCGAGATCAACGCTATGAACAATAACCTGGAAGCCGCCCTGGAGGATATCAACCTCATCCGCGGAAGAGCGCAGACTGAACTGCTCAGCATGCCTGTTGCACAGCAGGACCTGGTGGACTCCATCCGCACAGAAAGGATCCGTGAATTGTGCTTTGAAGGGGACAGGCTGCCCAACCTGCGCCGGATGCAGGCGCCGGTAGGACCTGGCGACAGGGCAGGGGTGACGCCCATTGCCTGGGACAGCAAGGACCTGGTGCTGAAGTATAGTGAGGAGGATATGGCCCGCAATCCCAAACTGGTAAACAATTACTGATCCAAACCTGCTTGTTGATATGAAACAATTACAATGGATACTACTGCTGGCGACCGCCCAATGGCTGCTGCTGGCCTGTGACGATAAAAAAGATACCGGCGTTTATATTGCGCCCGGCATCGAGTTCAGCCCCGCTACTGCTTACCAGGAAGCGGCGCCCGGAGGCATCCTGAGCTTTAAGTTCAGGATCCGCAGCACGGAAACAGTAAACCGTTTTGCCTTGCGCGTGCAGCTGCCCGGAACTACGGAGTTTGTGACACTCCCTGCATACCCCGACCTGGAAGGAGCGGCCGCGCAGGACTTCACCCGTTTTCAGCAATTCCAGTATGCCGTGCCGGCTTCCGCCGATACCATTGATACGCAGCTCCGGTTCCGGTTTACAGCGGTTACCGGCAGCACTACTTACGATAAAGACTACACGGTAAGAGTGGTGAGTGCCGGCCGCCAGCTGCTGCGCCTGTACAACCCGGAATATACCACCTACTTCAATTTTGATGCGGTGGACCTGGTGGCAGGTGCCGGCCTGGCAAAAGAGGATGAGCGCGGTACACAAAGTCTGCTGGCCGATACGGCTGTGCTGAAGGTCAATGTTACCGGCGACCGGCTGGGTATACTCACCGGCTGGAAAGCCGCTGCGGGGACCACTTTCAAACAGGCGACAGCTACGCAGTTCAATGACCTGGTAGAAAAATATCCTGCTATCTACGCAGGTATCAATGCAGCCAATGAGCTGACCAGAGTAACCACCCTGTTGTCAAAAACAACGGCCGGGGTAGGACTGCTGTCCACGGCTAATCCCTATTATATAGCTAAGGTGGTGAGGACCGACAGTACCTATTATTTCGGGCTGACGGTAAAGAAATTCCCTGCCGTTACCCTGACCACGGTAGGAGCTACTACCACGGTGGACTCACTGAACGAGTACCTGCAACTGGAAATAAAACGATAGGCCATCCCCCAATAATTATCTCCCATGAACAGAAAATTCATACAAACGATATTTGTCCTGCTGGGGGTAGCTGTATCGGCTTCCGCCCAGGTAAACCCGGACACCACGGGCATGGTACAGGTACCTGCCCGCAATGGCAAAGGATTCCGGCTGGCCAACCCCGTAGTACAGGCCGGCTTCTGGAAACTGCATTCCAGCCAGGTGACTGGCGCCATCAGCACGGTCCGTGCGGATGATATTGCCAGCCAGCCGGTCAATGGTATTAAATCGGCCCTGCAGGGCCAGATGGCCGGCCTTTATACGGTACAGGCCAATGGACTGCCGGCCAGTGAAGTGGCCCTGCGCCTGCGTGGCGTGTCTTCCATTTATGGAGAAACAGATCCGCTCTTTATCCTGGACGGGGTACCATTGTTTACCGGTCCCCGGGAAATGGCGCCCAGCGGAGTGGGCGGCAACTGGGGCGCTACTTTTAATCCCCTGGCGGATATCAATATCAACGATATCCAAAGCATCGATGTATTGAAAGACGCCGCTGCTACGGCTATGTACGGCGCACGCGGCGCCAATGGCGTTATTGTGATCACCACGCGCAATGCTACCGTTAACCGCGGTGAAGTGCGGCTTGATGCTTATGGTGGTGTAACGGAGGCCACTAACCGAAGGGGCGTGATCACCAATGGCCAGCAATACCTTTCCTTGCTGGACCAGGCATGGGCCAACAGCGGTCAGACAGGCGAAGGGCCGCTGCCTGCTATCACAGGGCTGAACAGGACGCTTGCGGCAGCCACCAATACGGATAATATGGACGCCCTGCTGCGCAGCGGTAATGTGCAGAACCTGTCGCTCTCTGCTACCCATGGCACTGCCCGCAGCTCTTTCTTTTTTGCCGGCTCGGTGCGCAATGAGGACGGTATCCTGACCAATAATGATTATACCAAATACACCGGCCGGTTGAAATTCCAGAACCAGCTCACCAAAAGAGTAAGCCTGGGCGCCAATGCCGGTATTGTATTTGCCAAATACCGTGGTATCCCAACAGGCTACGGCAATGGCGGCGGCTTCAATGCTGCGCAGACTAACCTGCCCGTATTGCCTTTTTATACGGAGAACGGCGGCTATTTTTACCAGACAGAACCTGCCATCTATAACCTGCCGGGGACTAATGTAAGATCCTTCCTGGACCTGAACGAGTTTGAGAATGCAGAGGAAACACGCCGGATCTCCCTGGCCACCAATTTTGGGCTGAACCTGATGCCTGGCCTGGACCTCAGGCTGGATGCGGCTTACGACCAGTTCCAGCACCGCCGCCGCGACTATCTCTCCAAGCGCATGCGTTTCGGTTCCCTGGGCTCAGGCACCGGCAGGGAAGGGCTTCCCCTGGCCTATGCCTCTTTTGAAAAAGAGACCAGGAATGTAGTGGATGTACTGGCCACCATCAATTTTAAAAGAATGTGGAAGGACCATAACCTGACGGCGCTGGCTGGTATGGAATTCTACTACGGTGATAATCCTTATTTCTTTGGTGAAGGGGAAGGCTTTGTGAGTGATGCCATGCGTCAGCCCTCTATGGCTTCCTACCGGAACCAGGTGACGGCGGCCGGTCTCACCACCAATACCCACGCCATCCTGGGCTTCTTTGCCACGGCCAATTATGTATACAGCGACAGGTACCTGCTGAATGCTACGGTGCGCATGGATGCCAGCTCCCGCTTTGGTGCTGATAATAAATACCAGGTATACCCCGCACTGGGCGCCGGTTACCTGCTGATAGACGAGCGGCTGGGCGATAACCATTCCATTGTCAATTTGCTGAAACTGCGTGCCAGCTATGGCTGGAGCGGCAACTACGGCGTGGGCAACTATTCTTCCCTGGAAAGATGGGGCCTTACAGCCAATTCCCGGTACCTGATGCAGGCCGGTATCCAGGCCCTTTCCCTGGGCAGCCCCTCGCTGAAACCGGAGCGGCTTGACCAGGCCAATATCGGGATCGAGTTCTCGCTGTTGCAGAACCGCATCAATGGTGGCATAGACCTGTACAACCGCATCACCCGCAATATGGTCCTGCTATACCCCACGCCGTTGTCGCTGGGACAGGTAGCGCCCGGCCTGCTGCTCAATGGCGGCAAAATGCGCAACCAGGGTGTGGAACTGAGTCTGACCACCCGCAATATCACCGCCGCTTTCACCTGGACAACGGGCCTGAATATTGCCTTCAATAAGAACAAAGTGCTGGACCTCGATGGCCTGGGACCTGCAGAAGTGAGCGCTCATCCCAATGTGGCCAACTTTGTAGGGTATGCTACCGGTACTTATTACCTGGCGCGTTATGCAGGCATTGATGCATCCACCGGACAGGAAATGATCCTGGACAAGGATGGCAACAAAGTGGCAGCTACTTCCGCTGCCCAGATAGATGCCGCCCGCGTGCCGCTGGATAAAACAGCTACGCCTAAATTCTTTGGTGGTCTCACCAACAGTTTTGGCTATAAACAGTTTGATCTGTCCGCCCTCATCACTTTCGCCGCAGGCAATTATATCCTGGACGAAGGAGAGCGGGAACTGAGCTACCTGAAAGGAAAGAACAACCTGCTGACCGATGCGCTGAACAGCTGGACCAGCAGCCACCGCAATACGGATTTTCCCAGGCTGCTGTACAATGATCCCATTGCCGGCAGCAATACCACCCGCTTCCTGCATGATGGCAGTTATGTAAGGCTGAAGAATATAGCGCTGGGTTATTCTTTCAAAAAGGCTATTGGCAAGATCAAATTCCTGAAAGATGTACGAGTATATGCAGCGGCCCAGAACCTGGTGACCCTGACCAGCTTTCCCGGCTGGGATCCGGAGGTCTCCGGCAGCTACCTGACCAATATAGAAAGAAGCCAGCACCTGGGCGTTACCTATCTCGATCTGCCGCAGATCAAAAGTTTTGTCCTTGGGCTCAATGTCAGGCTGTAACCTTTAAAAGCAGTAACAATGAAAAAATTACTTCTTATATGTTTGATTGGATGCTCGCTCAGCGGTTGCTCCAAATATATTGATGATCCGGATTCCTCCACGGTGACCACGGATATGCTGTTCAATTCCGCAAGGGACCTGGACAACCTGCTCTATGGCGCTTATGGCTCCCTGGGCAACAGCATCACGCTGGCCGGCAACTGGCGCATGTTTGCGGATGTGCTGGCAGACCAGGTGACCATTAACCAGTCGGAGCCTACCAGCACCGATCCCTATACTTCCCTGTATAACCGGCAGCTGGCCAGCGCTACTTATGATAATACCTATAAAGAAGCCTATGTGGCTATCCAGGGCGCCAATACGGTCCTGTATGCTATCAATAAGGGACTGATCACGCAGGAGAAAGATCCTGAGTTCAATGAGCTGACCAGGGCCCGCATCACGGGCGAAGCCTATTTTGTCCGGGGGGTGGCGCATTTTGAGCTGGTCAGGTTGTATGGCCACCAGTACGGTTACCAGTCTACTGCTGCCAACAGCGGTATTGTGCTGCGCACCGAGCCTACCCTGAACGTGAAGGGCAAGGCCGACCTCCAGGCGGTGAGCCGCGCTACCGTAGCGCAGGTATACCAGCAGGTGATCACCGATCTGACCGAAGCGGAAAAGCTGATGCCCACTACTGCCCTGCGCCGGGGCCGCGCCACCCGCTCTGCGGCGGCGGCCTACCTGGCCCGCGTGTATTTCCAGCAGGCGGACTATACCAATGCCCTGACCTATATCAGCAAAGTGATCGGCAGTACGCCAGGTATTATTGAGACTGAGTTCAAGCTGATCCGCAACCCTGCCACGGGCACGGTGAACGCCACCAATGCCAACGCCAATGCCTGGGCGCCTTTCCGGACCACGGGCACCAGCGCCAAAAGCACGGAAAATATTTTTGATGTAGTGAGTATGGCCAGTTTCCCGGTGCATACGGTCATGAACCGGAAATACTATCGTTCGGGCATCGTGTATCCGCACCTGGCCATCAGTAATGCTTTCCTGGGGGAAGCAAATTTTGCTACCAATGATGGAAGAAAAGCAGGCATGATGCTGACGGAGAACGGGCTTAGCTTTTCAAAGAAATACGATCTCACCAATATGAATATACCTGTGATCCGGTCGGCCGAAATGCTGCTGGACCGGGCGGAGATCTATGCGCTGAATGGAGAAACGGCGGCTGCCAATGCAGATATCAACCTGCTGCGGGACAGGGCCATTCCCAGCTACAATAGCAATACGGTGATTGCGGCCGATCAGATCCTGTTTGAAGTGCGGCGGGAAAGAGTACGGGAGCTGGCTTTTGAGGGCGACCGACTCCATAACCTGCGCCGCCTCCAGCTGGACATTCCGGCCGGCGACCGCGGCACTGCTGCCATTCCCTGGAACAGTAACCAGTTACTGTTCAGGTTCCCGGCCACGGAGATAGTGGCCTCCGGCGGTTCCGTTGTGCAGAATCCAGACTAATCCAACAGTGAATAAACGTACCTACATGCTATTACAGCGTTCCGTGCTTATTCTTTTCAGCGTACTCTGTACGGGCATCCTGGCCCAGGCGCAGGAGTCCGATCCCTTTGCGCCTTACCTCACCGGTAAACCGCCGGTCATTGAAGAAGACCTGGGTACCGAGATGGTATCAGACAGTATCAGGGTGCATAAATTCCTGTTCCGTTCCCGCGTGGTGCAGACGCCGGAAGGACCTGTGCCCACCATTGTTTATGCAGCTATTGCGTATCCTTCCGGCAAAGGACCTTTTCCCGGTATGCTGCGCCTGCATGGCGGCGGCGGCAGTGCAGATATTCCTGCGGCAGTCAGTTCGGCCAGGGCAGGATATGCATCTATTGTGCTGGATGTCCCCGGTATTGCGGCTGCACAGAAAAGGCATCCCAAAACTGCGGGTACCTGGACTAAAAGCACCATGATCACGGCCAACCCGGACGCCAGCAACAGCAGCCTTTTTGATGCAGTGCTGGGGAGTATCCAGGCTTTCTATTTATTAAGGGCGCAACCCGGTGTAGACGCCAGCAGGATGTGCGTGGCCGGTGCCTCCTGGGGCGGGTATACGGCTACTATGGTGGCGGCACTGATCGACAAGGATATCAAAGCTACCTGGTCTGTTTTTGGCTCCGGTCATTTTGAGCTGGGGGCCTATGAGAAGGACAGGATCGGCAAACTGCCGGACACGGAGCGTGCCCGTTTCCAGCGCTGGCTGGACCCGGGCCGCAGGGCGCAACAGATCACTAAACCCTATTTTATTTCTACGGCATCCAACGACAGGCACTGGTCCTGGATGGCCGTGCAGGCCACTACCGACCTGATGCGCGGTCCGGTGAACCAGTTCTATTCGCCCAATGATAACCATGCCATCAATTATCCCGGCGCTAAATACATGCTGCGGTATTTTGATCATTATGTAAAAGGGATCGGGCCGGTCCTGCCACAGGTGCTGGATGAAAAGACCAGAAGACTGAAAGACGGGAGGGTAGCGCTGAGCTTTACCGCCACCGGCCTGACTAAGCTGGCAAAGGCGGAGATCTGGTATGCACCGGCAGATACGGGCTGGATCACCAAAAAATGGCTTTCTATACCATCTTCATTTGATGGTAAACGTTATATTTCTTACCTGCCTGCTGCGGTGGCCGCCCAGTCCTTCAACTGGTATGCTATTGTCAGCAGCACCAATCCGGCTGCCTTGGGTAAGGATACCATTGCCGTATCCGGTAAAGTAGAAGAGGTGGCAGGCACGCAGGCGGAAGCGCCGGTAGTGTTCAATGCCGGAGAAACGGCAGGGCCTGGTGATGTGTTCGGCTTGCAGGGCGCCTTCTTTGGCGCTGTGCCACAGGTGTTATACCAGGTGCTGACCGGCCAGGAAACAGCATTGAAACCTGCTTCTGCCTTGAAGCTGGTCAGCGTCTCTGACCGCAATATCACGGCACAGCTGCCGCTCAATGGAATGGATAAAGGACAGTTGATCGCCATCTGGGTAAAGAATGGGCCGCTGTTCAGCCAGCCTGTTTTTCTCAACAGGGCCAGGGCGGTCAGCATTGAATTTGATGAGCTGATGCCAGGCCAGGACTTTCGCATTTTTGGCAGGAATTTATGGGTAGAAGGGCAACCCGCCGCAGTACTGTTGCAGCCTGTCAAAGGCGGTCAGCCCCTGCATTGTACTGTGCAGGGAGGCGATGCCTATATCCTGCAATGCAAGGCCCCGGCAGCCATCCGCAAAGGAGTGGCTTACCGGATCATTGTCAGCAATGGTGCAGGAAAGGCATGGGGACAATCCACGGCCGATGAAATTGTCAGTGGCCGTGCAGCCGCTGCCGATCCTTTCAACCTGAAAGTGCCCTGGGGCGCAGATTTTTGGTTCGCCCAAAATATTTATAATGTCAGAACGGATGTACGCCTGAAGCTCAGGGCAGCGGGAGATGGACTGGCGGACGACCGGGCCGCTATCCAGCAGGCCATTGACCTGGCGCATAAAAATGGCGGCGGCGTCATTTACCTGCCTGCCGGTAAATACAGGCTGGAGATCCCTTCCGGCGCTGGATTGACCATGCGCTCCCGGACCGTTCTGAAGGGCGATGGCCCTGATGCCACAATCCTGCAATACGGTTTTGGTACGCCACCGCCTTACCCCAATCCTATTGGTAAAGGCGGCTGGCCGGATAGTACTACGGAAGGCGTAGCCATTCTGTATCCCCTGGGTACTACACTCACCGGCCTCTGCCAGTTGCAGGTGCAGAACGTGAATACCAGCGGCCAGTGGCGTCATAGCATCAAGAATTTCCGGCCGGCAATTCACCAGCCCGGTGGCGCAGGATCAAAATTCTTTGCCAAGGATTGCAAGTTCGACCTGGCCTTGGCCTGGGGGCTTTCCTGGTCTTATGTAGACCGGATGGTCATCAGCGATTGCTGGTTCGATTCCAAAGCCTCTGTTACCTGGCCCTGGATGTGGCATTGCAATGGTTCTACCAATTTCGTTGTCCGGAACAATACTTTCAGGTATTCAGCGGGTCGATTTGGTTTCAACGAGTCCTATAACGGCATCATTGAGAACAACCATATCACCCGCTATGGGGACCTGCAGGCGCCCAAAGGAGAAACAGGCGGCTTCAATATTGACTATGCGGATGATATTGTCATGCTCAATAACCGCTTTGATGTACAGGGCCGCGCTATTGAATACCATAACCAGGGTGAAACTATTCTCAGCCAGGGCGGTGATCCGCTCAATATGAGCATGGGGAAAGTCAGCGCCGCTACTGCTATAAGTATCACTGATACTTCAAAGAACTGGGGTCCTATCCGCACCCTCACCCTCAGCACCTGTGATGTGGTGGCCATCGTGGACGGACGAGGGGCAGGGCAGTGGCGCAGGATTGTAAAGAATACAGCCAACACCGTTACGGTTGATAAACCCTGGACCGTGATACCTGATAAGACAAGCCACTATGCATTCCAGAACTGGTCGGCCGAAGACTGGCTGGTACGCGGCAACGTCCTGGAAGGGAATAACCGCGGTATCTGGTTCTACTGTGGCGGCACGGATATTACTATTGTTGAGAACCGCCTCTCCAATTCAGAAGGCATCTACCTCCGCGCTGACCAGCGGATGGCCCAGGGCCGTTATAACCTTACCTGGAATTTTGTGGTCAACGACAATATCGTCATCAATGATAATGGCCTTCGGCCGGCTTTTGTCTGCAATACGCTGGCGCTGGTGTCTCCTGATTCCCTGCATGGCATCGGCACACTGGGTGTGGAGATCCGCCGCAATTATGTCCAGGCCAGCACGCCCAATGCCAAAAGCTTTGTGCCGGGTGAAGGGTACTGGAACCTGGTGGATTCCAAAAAGCCTATCACAGGAAAGGCCACCGGTATCCTGGGCACCATATTTGACCAGAACAAGGTCAGCAATGCAGATACCGGTTATCTCCTGCGGAATAATATTGACCAGACCATTATCAAAGAACCGGTTTACAGGAATGTAAAGATCAACACCAGTCCCGGTGCAAAGCCTGTATTTCTTGGCAGCCCGGATGCAGACCAGGACCCGCTGGCCCGCTGGCTGGATGGCAAAGCGCCGCGTATTATTAAAGAACTGGGCGATAGTACCAGTGATGGGATCAGCATGCGCAGGTTGTTGTTCCATAGCCGGGAAATTACTACTGACAAAGGCCCTGTGCCCACTGAAGTGTTTGCCATCCTGGTACGTCCTGCAGCGTCCGGTCAGTATCCCGGACTGCTGCTCCTGCATGGCGGTGGCGGCAATGCCGCGGGCGAGCTGCCCAAAGCCATCAGCTGGGCTAAGCAGGGATATATAGTAATGATTTTGGACGAACCAGGTATCGCCGATCCTAAAAAGGCGCCCGCGTCCAATGGCCACTGGAAAAGCTTTCCCTACGGGCAGCAGCGCTTCACGGCCTTGCCTGATCTTACCCATAGTACTATTTTTGATGGGGTGCTGTCCTGCGTGCAGGCTCTTTACCTGCTGCATGAGCAACCGAATGTATTGAAAGATCGTATAGGGGTGACCGGGGTATCCTGGGGTGGTTATATGACCACCATGCTGGCCGGGCTGGCGCCTGCCTATGTCCATGCTGCCTTCTCCACCTATGGCTGTGGTTTCTATGATACACAGTCTACCTTTTTGAAAGAGCTGCAGGCCATGCCCGAAGAACAGCGTTCTGTCTGGCTGCGCTATCTCGATGCCGGCCGGCGGGCTAAAAATATGGCGGCGCCCTATTTTGTGGCCGCCGCTGCCAATGATAACTGGTTCTATCCCCCGGCCGTGATGGCTACGCTGGCGGCTGTTAATGCACCGGCCAACCATTTCTTTGCACCCAATGCCAATCACAGCGCACCCATTCCCGGTGGTAATGGTAATAAGGAACGTACAGGCACTATGGACATGGAGCTGCTGTACTTCAACTATTACCTGAAAGGCCAGGGACAGCCGCTGCCGCTGATCTCGGGCGAGTGCGCAGGTGCAATAACTGATGCTGAGCTGGCAGTGCAGTTCTATGCTGCCGGTCCTGCCCAGCCGCTGCATGCCCGCGTTTTTTACAGCACAGATACCGTCTGGACCAAACGTCAATGGCAGGAGCGGCCTGCTACGGCCATTGCTGGTAAACCAGGCTGGTACCAGGCGCAGCTTCCAATAGCGGCAAAGAAGCCAGGCTCCTGGTGGTACCCGATGGTCTCTGATGAGCGGCCCGTTTCTGTTTCCGGTAAAATGATTGCTTTCCAATAAACCCTATAACCCATTCCCATGAATAATACCAGATTCCTTTTTCTTTTACTGCTGCTGCCGGGTTGGTTTGGGCAGCTGGCTGCCCGTCAGACCGCCCCAAAAGCAGCCCCGGCCGGACAGCCACCCATTGCCATTCCTTTTACACTGACCAAAGCCGGCTTTGTATCGCTCGTCATTGAGAACAATGAAGGGATACGGGTGCGCAACCTGCTGGCGGAGACCTGGTTCCCCGCTGGTAAGAACACGATGTACTGGGATGGCCTGGACGACCTGGGCCGCGACCGAGACGCTGCCCGCCATGGGCTCTACCACGTGCCCGGAAAATTTGTTGAGCCCGGTAAATACCGTGTGCGCGGCATCGTGAGAGACAGTATCAAACCTTTTTATGAGTTTGCCACCTATTCCACCGGCAACCCACCCTGGCGAACGCCCACTGATCATACAGGGGCCTGGCTGGCCAATCATACTCCGCCACAGGCCGCAGTGTTTGTACCGGCTGCCCAATCGCCCGTCAAAGAGCCGGTTGTATTATTAGGCTGTTATGTTACCGAAGGACCCGATGGCCTGGCCTGGGTTGACCTGACCGGTAAAAAACGGGGCGGCAAAGCCTGGATCGGCGGGCACTGGACCGCAGCGCCTTTCCTGGCCGTAGACAAGGGCCAAAAAGCCCTGCCACAGCTGGCCGCTTATACCGGCTCCGTATGGGAAACAGCCAAATTGTCCAAACAAAGCCAGCTGCGCATCAATGGCCTGGTCAATAACCCGGCAAAGAATGATTACACCGTTAAGCTGGTGATCAATGTACCCGTAGGTGGTATGGACAATAGCAGCTCCACCAATATCATGAGCGGCATGGCCGTTCACAATGGTCTGGTAGTGGTGAGTATCCGCGACCGGAATTTTATCTATGTCATTGACGCCGCTAACAATAAATTGCTGGACAGCCTGACCGTGCCGCATCCCGCCGGCCTGGGCTTCGACGCGCAGGGCCGGCTGCTGGTGCTGACGGAACATCAGTTGCTGCGCTTTGATGCATTCACAGAAACCCCCTCTCTCAAAGGACAGCAGATACTGGTAGATAAGCTGGAAGAACCCGTTGCGCTTACCCTGGATAAACAGGAAAATATTTATATCAGTGATCGCGGCCAGCAGCATGCGGTCAAGGTTTTTGATCCGCAGGGAAAATACCTGCGCACTATCGGCAAACCCGGTGCGCCCAAAGTAGGACCTTATGATCCTTTACACATGAACAATCCGGCAGGACTGGCCATAGATGAAAAGAACCAGTTATGGGTAACCGAAAAAGATTTTTTGCCAAAAAGGGTCAGTCTCTGGAGCCTGGACGGTAAACTGCTCAACGCTTTTTACGGGCCTCCCAAGTATGGCGGTGGCGGCACCCTGGACGGTGAGCAGAAAAGCTCTTTCTATTATGTGGAAGAAGGGCATGGCGCTATGGAGTTCACGCTCGACTGGCAGAAGGGGACTTCCCTCCTGAAACGGATCTATTATCGCCGTGACAGCGCCGATCTCCGGCTGGCCTTCCGCAGCGCCGGCCCGGAAACACCACTGTACTACAAAGGCACAAGATATTGGGGCAATAGCTTTAACAGCAGTCCCACTGGCGGCCATTCTACAGCCTTTCTGTTCATTGAAAGGAATGGCCTGGCCTATCCCGCAGCAGCCATGGGCCGCGCAGCACACTGGGACCTGCTGAAGCAGGAACGCTTCAAAACCCTGTGGCCGGAGAATGTAGACCTGAATGCCACTAACCAGAAAGCTGATGCCTTTTTTATCTGGTCGGATAAAAACGCGGATGCGCAGGTACAGCCGGATGAGATCGTGATCCGTAAAGGGCTGAGTGGAGGCGTCACTATCCAGTCGGACCTGTCTTTCTGTATTGCCCGCCTGGGCGATAAAGCTGTTCGTTTTGCGCCCACCCGTTTCAATAAAGAGGGCATTCCCTATTATGATATGACCACACCCGAAGTGCTGGCCAATAAAGTACTGCCCCCGGCTTCTTCCGGTGGTGATCAGGCCCTGTCCGGCACCAACGGCTGGGCCATCCTGACCCTGGGTATGGCGCCCTTTGAAAGGGAATCATTCAGTGGTACCCGGGATGGTGTAGCCATGTGGAGCTACCCCAATCCCTGGCCTGGTCTCCATGCCTCACATACAGCACCGGTACCGGACATGCCTGGTCAGCTCATTGGACCTACCCGCTTAATGGGCGGCATGCTGCCCATGGACGATAAACTGGGACCGCTTTGGGTGGTGAACGGCAACCACGGCACGCCCTATGTATTTACGCAGGATGGCATTTTTGTGGCCAGCCTGTTTGAAGTGATGCGCAAGGCGCCCAACTGGCGTATGCCCAAAGCCTGGCGCAATATGCCGCTGGACAGCATTACCCTGGGCGAAGAGAATTTCTGGCCCAGCATCACCAAAACAAAGGAAGGAGATGTGTACCTGGTGGATGGCGGCAGGAGCAGCCTGGTCAGGCTGGATGGTTTCAATTCAGTCAAACGTTTGCCAGACCTGGGTTTCAGCGTGTCCGTAGCGGACCTGGAAAAAAGTCGCAACTACCACCTGGCCCTGGAAGCAGCCAGCCAGCAGGACCGGGGACCTAAACAGCTGAGCATTGGCCGCCTGGCCAGTCAACCGGTAGTGGATGGTGATACTACCGAATGGGCCGGCACAAAATGGATCGATATTGATAAACGGGGTACCAGGGCTTATTTTGATGCCAAAACAAAACCGTACGACCTCACCGCTGCCGCCGCCATTGCGGGCGACAGGCTCTATATAGTATACCGCACCGGTGATGAAAAGCTGCTCACCAATACCGGGGAAATGCCGGTAGCGCCTTTCAAGACCGGTGGTGCGCTGGACCTTATGATCGGCGCCAACCCGCAGGCGGATCCTGACCGCCGCAAACCGGTGGAAGGAGATTGCCGGCTGCTGGTGACCATCGTCAATAAAAAACCGCTGGCCCTGCTGTACCGCGCTGTAGTGCCCGGTACTAAGGAAAAAGATAAAGTGCCTTTTACATCGCCTGTCAGCACACTGCTGATGGATAAGGTGGAAGATGTCAGCAGCCAGGTGCAGCTGGCAGGAAAGGCAGGTAATTATGAAATTTCGATACCATTATCGGTCCTGCAGCTGCAACCGGCTGCCGGTGTGTCCATCCGTGGTGATATCGGTGTGCTGAGGGGAGATGGTGGTCAAACTACTTCCCGAATGTATTGGAGCAACAAAGCCACCGGCATCACCGCTGATGTGCCCTCCGAAGCCATGCTGGTACCGTATCTGTGGGGCAGTTTCCTGTTCCGGTAAAAAAATGAAGACCTGATGAAAAGGAAGGGATTTGTCATAGTGCAGTTATTGATCTGTTTAGCCGGGCCTTTTATCGGTTATACACAGACGTTACAAATTATTAAGCCCGCTGCCGGCTGGCAGCGGGAAGGCATCCTGCTATCGCTCAAAGACCAGCTGCAGCATCCCGACCTTTCCTGGCCGGTGAGCCTGCTGCGCTATCGGCTTGAGTTTGGCGACCAGGGGCCTTTGAAAGGACAGTACAAGGTGGTGGAAGCCGGCAGTGGCAAGACCGTTTCTTATCAGCTGGCCGATATTGAGGAGGGCAATGGTAGGATCCGGTCAGCCACCCTGTACCTGCTTACAGACCTGCCTTCAGGCGCGGAACGCAGTTTCCGCTTCCTGGCGGGTAAGCCTGAACAGGCAGTGATGGAACAGCCGGTAAAACGTACACCGGGCAAAGGACAGGTGCAGCTCAGCAATGGGCTGATCAGGATCTGTCTGCCCGATGGTTCCGGTAAGACCAGGCCGCCTATCCTGCAATACGGCAACGCCGGTCAATGGCTGGGAGAGGGGCTGTCTTCGCCCGCTTTCAGCAAAGCCAGTATGAAGGTGCAGCTGCTGGAAGAAGGGCCGCTGACCACGGCTTACCGGATCAGTTACCATTTTCCCGGCAATAAACAATACCAGGTAGTGGTCAGGCTGACCGCGGCTATGGAATTTGCCGAACTGGAGGAAAGCATGCAGGGCTTTACAGAAAAAGACGGGCTTAGCTGGCAGATCCGCTGGACCGGGATACAGCCCAATACCCGCTACGCTCCGGTAAGAACAGGGCTGGCCCGTCCCACAGGGGACAAAAGCCCTGACCGTAATTACTACGGAGAATTTTTGCGCGAACCAATGGAAGGGCTTCTGGCCGACAGCCTGCTGAATGATAAACACCCTACACAGCGGAACGACCAGCAGAATGGGCCCGATGGCCTCCTGCCTTTCCGGCTGGCCCTTTATGATAACTGGATGAGCTGGTGGCGCCTCCCCACTGCTGCGTTCTGGCAGGAAAGTGGTGATGCTACTACGGTGGGTATTTTCATTAAAGAGGCAGAACGCTGGAATGATGGTCAGTACCTCATCTGGGGTTCCAAAGAACGGGGCAGTATCCTTTACCATTGGAAAGATGGCGTACTGGATTATACATTCCCGTTAGCAGGAGCGTCCAGGTCCACCGGCATTGCCGCCTATCCGCATTCCCGGGATATCCGGCAGATGAATGCCAGCAAAAAGCCGCTGGCCTATATTGATCAGCTGCGGCGTTACTATGGCTGGATACCGCTGGATAAAACAAAGGACTGGATACTGGACTATGCCGCCAGTGATGGCGCCTTTCCTAAGTACTTCAAGCCTGCCAATGCGCAGGATAAGCTGAACAGGGGCTGGCTGGAGCAATCGCTCAAAGCTGCGCTGACTGGTATCGGTACAGGTTCTGAGCGGAACTACGGTCCTTCGCCGGTAGGCTCCAGGATCTTCTATGAATCCATTGTGCCTGCATTTGATATCAACCGAAATGCTATGCCTGCGGAACAATACCGCCGTCTCCGCGCCTGGTTGCTCTTCATCAGTTATGTGTATATGGACGAAGGGCTGATGCCTGTCCGCAACCTGCTGAGTGGCCATCCCAATTTTCTGATGGATGTAAAAACAGTTCCTGGCCTCTGCGCTTTCCTGTTCCCGGGGCATCCGCAGGCGGGAATGATGGCTGACCACTTTGAAAAATCCATTCAACTCAATTACCGCTACCATATCCGGCCGGAACTGCCGCTCTGGGAAACAAGGGCAGGCCGCTGGACAGAGAACCTGGCCACCTATACCTGGGCTGCACTGCGGCCAACAGTGCGTACCAATTTCCTGCTGCGGCATTTTTATGATGGACAAAACAGGGTGCTGCAGCCGGGTGTCAGCGACCTGGGCGGCTGGCTACTGAATACCCTGACGCCACCTATGGACTATGCCAATGGCAGGCGTACTTATCCGCCGCAGGGCGCACACGCGCATCCTTCCGATGGACCACCCGATAACCTGCGCCTGCTGGCCTACGACCTGCAGCAGTATGACCCGCTGCTGGCCGAACACCTGCTCTGGGCTACGGACACTACGGATAAACCCTTTGAGGGCGATCGGGAAAAAACAGCCGTCTGGCAGGAAGTACTGAATACCGGTACTGCTGCCAATAATAAAGGCACAGCACCCAGCCTGGTCTCCGCCAAGTATACCGGCTATGGGATCGTCCTGCGCAGCCAGTTTGGACAGTCCGATGAAATGCAGGTGATCCTGCAGCAGATTGACGAAGGGCCAAACTATCGCTGGGGCCGTGCGGCCAAAGGTGGCAACGGTGTGATCTACTACAATGCAGCAGGCAAACGCTATAGCTTCAACGGTCCGGAAGATGCGGGCGACGGGCCTTTCGGCGATGTGGAGCGGGTCACTAATTTCGGCGTGAAAAAGGAGCCCGGCTACCGCGAACTGGGGCCTTACCGGAGTGTAGGTCGCGGCGACCTCACCGCACCACTCTATGATTTTGGTTTTGCGCAATCGGCCACCATTTATGGTGAAGCATCCATTGTCGACCGCTATCATTCCCGCAATGTGGTGCAGGTGGGTAATGAGTATATTGTTATCTATGATGATGTGGCTGACGCCACCGTTCCCGGGCGGTTCTCCTGGTTTGTGGCCCGTGAAGATAATTTCCCTTTCATTCAACAGATACTGCCCAACGTACAACCTGTGGATGCGGATATCAGATCCTCACAAAGTGGTTATCATAAGGACCCGGCAGTGCTGCCCACCAAAGGCCGTTATTATGATGGAAAAGGTGATTTCCTGACCCTGGTATCCCATCATGTCCTGGATGTGGAGCGTATTCCCGCAGGGGCAAAAGTAATGCTGGACAATGGAGGCGTAGATTATATATTCCGTTCCGATAAGCCGGTCGTCTTCCGGCAGGATGACCTGGCCTTTGAAGGAAGCAGCGGCATTATTCGCCGGCAGGCTGGCGATGGTATCTGTGCTGCGCTTTTTTTGGGACGAACCATAGCTGCCGCCGGACTAAGGATAGCGGTGGATTCCGCCAATACTGGTATCAGCTTTACAACTACCTCTACGGGTTATTCCGGCCAGTGTAAAACCGCTGTGGCGCAAACCATCCGGTTCTACCTGACTAACCCGGCACCCGGCTTTTTTTATGTCAATGGCTCACTGGTCCAGCTGAAGCGCGCTGCTGATGGCGCTTACCTGGTAAGCTTTGAAAAAGGCGACAACAACTGGCAATGGAGCAACAGGGGGGTAGTGCCCGCTCAGCCGGTGATCACCGGCTATACTGCCCGTAATGGCGGGGCTGCCCTGGAATGGACTCCCGTGGCCGGCGCAGACAGCTACACCGTGGAAGCCAGCAGGGACAATGGCCGGACCTGGGAAAAACTGCAGCAGGTGAGCGTGACCAGCGCCCTGTTGTCTGGGCTGACCAATGGACAGAAATTACATGTCCGGGTGATGGCCACCGGTAGTGGTGGCTTCGGGTTGCCTTCTGCTCTCTATCCGGTTTATATAACTGCTGATGCACCGGTCAGGCCGGAAGGGCTGCTGGTCATTTGTCAGGGAGATGCTGCTGCCATCAGCTGGGGGCAGCTGCTGGGCGCCGCTCAGTATAAACTGTACCGCCGCGTGCAGCAGGCTGCTGACAGCAGCTGGAAGCTGTTATACACAGGTAGCAGGCGGGACTATGTGGATCAGCTGCAGCCCGGCATCAGCTATGAATACAGCGTTACTGCCATAAATGATAATGGAGAAAGTCCCCGTAGTCATATCCGTAATGCAGACAGGACCAGCTTTCTGCAATGGTATCCCGTTCCCCATAGCGGATTTATCCGCGATACGGAAGACCATGAAAATGGTTTTCCTGAATTCAACCCATTTATTGAAGACAAAAGACCCATACTACCGTATCCCGGTCAACATTAGAAAAGCAACTATTGGATATGAACCAACCATTTACCTTATTATTCGCCGCCCTGCTGACCAGCGCTGCCTACGGTCAGCAAACTGCATCGCCGGCATTGCCTTTATCCGAACCGCCTGCAGCGCCACTGACACTGATCCGGACCGTGGCTGATAAGATCATCCGTGAAACGCCTTTCCAGTTCCAGCTGGTGCTGCCTGCCAACAACGTGGATTTTGATTTTGTGAAGCATGTGGACCTGGGCCGCACTTACGGCTTGGGCAAACCCTGCGTAGCCTATGCGTTGAGCCAGCTGGAGAGCCGGTCGGACACTGCTTTTACCGTACAGGTCAGCCATAACGATGGCCTGAAGATCTGGATCAACGACCAGGTAGTGTATGAAAGATCCGGCGATCGTTCCGTGAACGTTACCCCCCGCGAACGCGATATCAGACTGGAATATGCCTTTCCTGTAAAACTGAAGAAAGGGCATAACCGGATCCTGGTAAAATCAGAGACCAGGGGTAAGGAGTGGATCTTCTACCTGCAGCCCAAAGGCTCACTGATTGAAGAACGCATACCGGGCTGTCCTGTCCTTAGCCTGCAGCAATTACCGCTGGTATCGGCGGAAGTGGCCAGTCTCAGCAACTGGCTGGTGATAGGTCCCTTTGCCAACCCGGAAAAGAACGGTCGCCGTACCGGCCTGCAAACCGTGTACGGACCAGAGAAGGAATTTTCCATTGGCCAGCTCTACCAGCAGAACGGCCGGGACCTCAGCTGGACCATTCCCAAAGTAGAGGTCTTTGCCGATGTCATCAATCCCCGTCCTTACTGGGGTACCTATTACAACTGGAACTACCATACGGGTGGCGTGGCCTGGGCGATGGCCCATTTATCGGAAGTGACAGGGGAGAAGAGATATGATGATTACTCCAAACGCTGGACGGATTTCATGCTGGAGAAAAAACCTTTTATCGGTTACCAGGTGAATACGCTGAACGGTTTCCAGTCTACCCACCACCATTTGTTCAATACACCCTTGCTGGACTTCACCGCTGCGCCGGCCCTGCCTTTCATTTACCGGATCAACCGCGATAAGCAGTTCAGCAACCGGTCGGCCTATGTGCAGTTTGTGAGCGGCATCAAGGACTATGTATTGAAAGAACAGATCCGGCTGCCGGATGGCGGCAATTTCACCCGGGAAACACCCCGCAAATACACTACCTGGGTGGATGATATGTTCATGAGCATTCCTTTCATTGTGCAGGCTGCACTGGGTGCGCCTTCTGCCCGCGAAAAAGATTCGCTGCTCAATGAAGCGGCCCGCCAGGTGCTGGCCTTCAATGAGCAGGTATTTGACAAAACAGTCAACCTGTACCGCCATGCCCGCTATTCCACGGACAATGCCGCCATGCCTTACTGGTCCAGGGCCAATGGCTGGGGCATCTGGGCCACTACCGAGGTGCTGGAAAATTTACCGGCCCAAAATCCTTACCGTACAAAAATTATGGAGTATTTTGTCAGACACGTAGATGCATTGGTGAAATGGCAGAACCCGCAGACCGGCTACTGGCACAATGTGCTGGACAGACCGGACAGCTATGAGGAAGTATCCGGTACTGCTATCTTCACGATGGCCATTGCCAGGGGCATCAACGAGGGCTGGCTCAGCAGGGAAAAATATATGCCCGTTGCGCTGCTGGGCTGGAAAGCGATTGCCGCTTCTGTAGAACCTGACGGGACCGTACACAATATCTGTGTAGGTACCATGAGCAGTGAGGATGTGAACTATTATATGACGAGACCGAAGATAGACGACGACTCGCATGGTATAATAGGACTGGTGTTTGCCGCTATAGAAATGGATAAGTTGTTAAAACGATAATTGTCATATGAATGCTACACCCAAATTCCTTGAAAAAAGGTACCTGACGGTCTTCCTGTTCGTAGTCTCGCTCTTTATGCTCTGGGGTATCGCCATTACCATGGGCGATGTGCTCAACAAACATTTTCAGAATGAACTGAACGTTTCCAAATCGCAGTCGGGCCTGGTGCAGTTCTCCATCTTTGGCGCCTATGCCATTATGGGTATTCCTGCCGGGCTGTTCATGAAACGTTTTGGCTATAAGAACGGCGTATTGCTGGGACTGCTGCTCTATGCCACCGGCGCTTTCCTGTTTGTGCCGGCCTCTTACGAAAACTCCTTTAGCTTTTTCCGCTTTGCACTGTTCATCCTGGCCTGCGGCCTCTCTACCCTGGAAACCGTAGCACATCCCTTTGTGGCGGCGCTGGGGGATCAGCGCACCAGCGACCAGCGCATCAATTTTGCGCAATCCTTCAACGGGCTGGGTGCGGTGATAGGGCCCATCATCGGCAGTTATTTCCTGTTACGCACGGGGCAGTCCGCTGCAATTGCAGGAGATGAGATGGCTTCTGTCCGGCAATTGTATATCGTGATCGGATCGGTCATCTTCCTGATCGCATTGTCTTTTGCCTTTGTGAAAGTGCCGGACCTGAAAGATCCGCATGCATCAGAAGCGCATGAACTGCTATCTGCCAATCCTGGAGTTGCCGTGACAGTGAAACCCCTGATACAGCAATCACATTTTGTCTGGGCCGTGGTAGCGCAGTTCTTCAATGTGGCGGCACAGGGCGGCACCTGGGCATACTTTATCAATTATGGCCATGAAAAATTAGGGCTGACCGATGAGCGTGCCGGCTATTATTTTGCGCTGAGCATGGCGCTGATGACGGCTGGCAGGTTCCTTGGCACCTACCTGATGCGCTTTATTGCGCCCAATAAATGCCTGGCCGGTGCTGGGGTGGGCAGTATCCTGATGTGTATCCTGGTAGCCCAGAATTTCGGCTGGCCTTCCTTCATAGCGCTGATGTTCCTGAACTTCTTCTTCAGCATTATGTTCCCGACCATTTTCAGCCTGGGGCTGAAGAACCTGGGGCCCAAAACGCAGCAGGCTTCTTCCTTCCTGACCATGGGTGTGGTAGGCGGCGCGGTATTTCCGCCGATTATGGGTTTAGTAGCCAATAAAGATGTGGCTTCAGCCTATTACCTGCCTATTATCTGTTATGCCGTGATCTTTATGTATGGGTGGAAGCTGTCGAAGGTGAGGAAATAAAGTGGATAATCTATTGTATAAAATCAGGGCGCCTCCGTACAGAGGCGCCCTGATTTTATAATGTCAGCAATTATGGGTATTTCAAAAGGTTGAGCAGGTTTTTCTTTTGATCATTATCCTGGCATATGAAATAAGTATTTACGATTTTAGTGATCTCTGAGATCAGATCGCTGCCATCAATAGAATAACCAACAATAGTTTTACCATTTATTTTCAGTATCAGTATCTCCCCGTTTGCATGATAGTCGCCACTGGTAGAGCTGTACACTTGAAATGTAATCCTTTGCTGGTCTCCAATTAAGTTAAATAAGAAAGTAGTATCTATTGTGCATTTTGGATATTCTATGGCACGCACCAGGCCATCAAATCCTACAATCTTTTCATCTCCCAAATTATAGCATTCTTTTATTGCTATATCCTTACGGTGGCCTGTATACATGGTTATACGGGCGATATAAAAATCTTTGGAATTATTCAGGATAAGTAGTTTTTCAAAATCAATATGCTTTTGCATACTGCGAAGTGCTCCATTCTGTTCAAAGCTCAGAATGCTTGTGTCTGCCTTTTGACCAGCAAATGCTGCAGATGAAGACAGCAATAGGAACAAAAGGCATATATTTTTGAACATATTCATTATTGAATTGGTTTTACTCCGTGCTCGTGATGAATGTCTATGGTCTGATTGTAATAAGTGAGCGGTGATATGTTTATATAGTCTTTTTGGGTTATTTCATAGGTCGGATTGTTAAATAGACTTTTGGCTGGCACAGCTGCTGGGCCAAAATAGGTGGTTTCCATTATTGGGTTTTCATACTTACGGTTTCCACTTCTTTCTAATTCCGACATTACTATATTAGAAATGTGCATAGCTCCAAGCTCACCTTTCTTTCTTGCCTCGGTCCTTACTATGTTATTTTCTCCCACAACCCAATCTCTTTTCCTGTTATATGCCGCCATATCTTTATCGGTGCCCTGAATTCCAGGCATTGATGGCAAGGATTGATATTCCGGCTGTACATCTAACCCTTGTGCTATTCGCCATCCATGTCCGGTTTCATGTGCAGTTGTTTGAATCACCTTGTTTTGTGACATTCTTACATTGACTTTTATGGTTGTAACGCCATTCTGATCAGGGTCCCAGGGTTTAGCAGTGTTGCCACCTTCCTGAGTTGAAGAAGCCTTATATACAAATTTCTGGCTGGATCGCTGCATGTCTTTATACATCTTGTTAAAAGAAGCAGAATTTCTTCTCATATCCCTGATGTCACGCCTGAACTGGCGCAATTCTCTTCGGGAAACGTCGAGTTTTTTATCATTTTTATTTCTCTCTCTCTCGTATTCTATTATGTCCCCAAGAGGATCTGTCAAGGATATTGGGTTATTGTTCATAGAAACGTACGGACTAAGAAGCAATGCTGATTCAGGTTTAGGGTCTATCTGCCACCATCGGCCGGTTTGTGGATCCATAGTGCGGTAGAATGCATCATATTGATTAAGGTCCAGTTCTGTGGTTTGTTCTATCCCATTAAATTTCTTTCTATTTTCTATCCCTCCTGCTGCTTTGGAGGATATACCAGCCATTGTCAATCCAAACGGGTAGTAATCTGTAGTTTCCAGAATAGGGCTTTTGTTGTGTGTAACCTGTAAATTATCAAAGTATACCTGCAGATTACTCTCATTGCTTACATAAATATACAAATATCCACTTCTGCTCACATTCACCGGATTGTTAATAAACTTTGTGTGGTTCTTGTAACCTCCGCCAGTTTGCACTGCATCCAGGTCGGCCGCAACATAATTGAACTGCTCGTCCAGCAGGATCCAGTTTATGGCTGCTTTGGCCGTAGTGCTTCCGGGGTTGTTCTGATTCAGGAAATTGCCCAGTTGGGCCGCATTGTTGTTGAGACTGCTGATCTGGCCGGCTGTTACGCCTTTACCCAACACCGGGCTGCTGCCCACAAAGCTGGCCAGCAGGTCAGCCAATGCCATGGGGAGAGTGGAGCCCGAATTGCCATTGGTAAGATTATAAAAGGATTCGCCTCGGATGAACACCTTGTCACCACTCATGACCTTCAGCACCATTTCCAGGCCTGTTTTCTCGCCACTTACTCCTCCATGGGTGCGGTATACCTTTTCTTCCAGGCTGGTTTCTGTAGCTCCTGTACTGTTCCTGGCTACTATCCGGCTATCCACAATGTTATATAGCTGCTTTTCTGCAGCTACCCTTGCCGGCTCTACTGTAGCTGCAGGATAACAGTCCTGGCTTTCTTCCTCTGTCAGCAGCATCCGCACATTACCCAGGTGATCCTTGACATAATAATCATATACCAGTCTGGCGTCAGCGGGACCGCAGCTGCTTTCCCTGGCAGGGGCAAACCGTATACGTCCCTCTTCGTGACTGATCTGCACCAGGGTATCATTGCGGTATTCAATCCCATTCAGGTATAAAGTGGTAGTGATTATCGCGGGGGAGCTGTTCTGATCTGTCACAGTTTTTTTCAGCTTGACACCGGTAGCGGTGTATGAATATTCTATGGTGCCTTTATTCTTTACATGGATTGTTGTTGGCAGATTAAGATGGTTGTATTCAATCCCGTTAGCATCGGCCTGGTCAATATCTTTATTCATGTCTTTGACCAAATTACCAGCCACATCATAGCTGTAATCAACAGCAGCTATGGTCTTGGTGCCACCCAATTCAGAGAGGTAGAGTTGAGAAGAACGGAAGTCGCCCAGCTTTGTTTGAGCATCATTGCTTGCATCCACTACATTTTTTAAGCGGTTTGTTCCTTCGTAATAAGTATAGCTCAGGTCATCCACAAGCGTGCTGGAAATGCCTTTTAGTCCCATTTGCCGCATACTCAGGATATTGCCATTGCCATCATACTGTAGATTGCTGACACTGAAGTTGACTCCGGCAGCCGTATTGTATTGCGCCTCAGTCCCTGCACCACCAGCATACTGCCCAAACAGTGCGCCTGTCAGTCTGTTGACAGCATCATAGCTAAAGTCGTATTTCCTTTTTTGCTGATCTCCTTCATTCTTCCATATCATGCCACTGATATTGCCATTGAATTGGGGGCTATAAGTCCCTTCAAAGCCATTCTTGTCATATCCCAGTTCCATCCCAAAATAACGGTCTGTTGTTTGAATACCTTTTAGGTAGTCTTTGTTGATGGCGGTGAGCCAGCTACGGATATTATAGGTATGATCCAGGCTGATCAGCGCAGTGGACTGTTCGCCAGGTTTGCTACCATGTTTAATGATCTGTGTTTGTCCCTGTGCATCGTACGAATTTTGAACAATTGTTGCCCAGGCAGCAGGGAGAACGCTATTATTCACCAGGCTGCTGCCGGCTTTCTTTTCCAGCTTCGTCAACCGGTTCAGTGCGTCATAGCTGAATTGGGTTACTATTGTGGCCGAGTGGAGGTTCGGATTACCTTTTGTGTGCTCCTGTACAGTTACTACTGGAAGTCCTCCCCAGCTGAATTGAGTAGTTAGCACATCGATCTCTCCCGTAATATTACTGCTCCTGGTCTGGATAAGCCTTCCTTCATTATCATAGTGTTGGAGGGCAAACAGGTATTGTGCTGGCGATGAACCCAATACTTTCACTTTTGTACCTGTTACCAGTCCCTGAGTGGCTGCAGAAGCCTCCACTGCCTGTGGGTATGGAAAAGTGCTATTGCTGGCTGCATGCAGATAAGGATTGGCATTGGCGGAACTGAAGGATTTTAGCGAGGTGTTCAATGCATTGGCCCACTCATAGTTGTCATAGTAGGAAACGGTCAGGATGTCCAGCAGAGAATTTGGTGGCAAGGG
Source organism: Candidatus Pseudobacter hemicellulosilyticus (assembly GCA_029202545.1). GTDB lineage: Bacteria > Bacteroidota > Bacteroidia > Chitinophagales > Chitinophagaceae > Pseudobacter > Pseudobacter hemicellulosilyticus. The sequence continues at coordinate 5,421,248 of CP119311.1, read as the reverse complement.
AGAATAGTTTACCAGCACTCCATCAATGCTTGTTTCCGGTAGCCCAACTGTACCGCCGTTATCTGTAGCCAGCTCCAGTAATATCTCAGCGCCATCTACATTTTCAAAGTCAGGCTCCAGTAAAATGCTGTTCAGGGCCAGGTAAGTTCCGCTGCCTGTAAGTCCATTAAGCACCAGATCAGCAGGCAGGTTGGGTGTTGGCTCCGATCCCGGCTCTGTTACAATGGTCAGCTGAGTTGCTATTTGCTGCAAAGCTGCCCAACTGCCACTATAGCTGATAAGGCCGGTGATAACCGGTCGGTTCAGCACATCATATAATTTAGTATGCCACTTATTCTGAGTTCGGAGAATTCCGTCCTGCATAAAAACCAGGCGATCCCGCTGGTCATAGACCATAAAGATTTCTGCTGCGCCGGGAACTTTTTTAATGATCTGCCTGAGCCGGCCGTCATATTCATATCGGAAACATTGTTCATTCAGAAGGGTTGTGGTTAAGGTCCAGTTATTGCTGTTGACCATGGTGCTGACTCCCTCAGGCTGTATCACGCAGCGAATGTTGCCCAGGTCATCGTAAATGAAATAGTTGCATAACCAGCCGTTGTGCCCGCTGCCACCTCCTGCATCAACAATGGCAGTTAACTGTGCCTTCTTTAAAATGATCTGCCCTTTCTTGTCTTTATACTCAATGACCTGTTTATTGTTTTCATTAAGCGTTACATTTTTGTATAGCGTTCCTGCAGGATATACCTGCGTTGAGCTATAGCTGCCCCAGTTCCCTGTCTCTGCGTCAGTTACTTCCCAGATACGCACTTCATCTGCTGTTGTATTTACCCAATATTTCTGTTTGGTGCTATGACGATTGTCCTCATCGGTCTGGGTGGCGGTTCCTGCCCAGTTAGTACCCGGTGTAAACCCCTCCATTACCCGGTTCAGCGGGGATGCCTCAAACACTGTCTGGCTATATCCGTAAGTTGCGTCCGTACCCTGGTCAACATACTGGTTGTTCAAAAAAGTCTGCTGTTGTTCAAAGGGATTCACCTTAAACTTACCATCTGATACAGCATTATTGCCACCAGTAGTATTGGCCGCAAAAGACAAAAATGTATACTGTTGCCGGCCAAACTCATCATACAATACAGGTGTTACCAGGTCAAACGCATTGGCTGTATCGGCAGGCGAGCCCGCTGTACCTGCCGTTGATATAGATCCTTTCCGGACCACTGTTTGCAAAGGGCGCCCCAGGCCATCAAAATACTGGGTAGACTGCTGTACCTGCAGCAGTCCAGCATTCATCAGGCTGTTGGCATCCGATACAGGACCTTTGGCATTCCAGACACGGACATAGTTAAGTGGTGTAGCGCCGGAGTATACCGGCAGTTGAAGGGGAGATTGGGCATAGCTGCTATGGAAGCATAACAGGCTGAGCAATCCGGTGGCGACTATTGTTACAGGAAGAAGATGTATGCGCATAAAATAACTTATTAGAAGCGATGAAATGAAAAGAGGTTTACCAGGTAATATCAATACGGTCCCCGGGATGTATTTTCCCGAAGAACGGTACATTGGTAAAAATCCCTTCTAAACCTGAACCTTCCAGGCTCACCGTTTCTCCTATACCAAAACCATTAGGCGTAATATTGCCATTGACGTTATAGATCCTGATATTATAATACCCTGCTTTAATTTCCCCTATTGGCCCCCGCACATCCGGGGGAATGGCAAAGTCATATTTCACATTGGTGGCTACATTGGTCAGTTCTACCTGCCAGCCTTCTTCTCCCTGGTAATTGTTTCCCAGCAGGGTAATGATCGGCGGCTCTATACAGGTCCCGTTAAGATTGGCATACTGCTGCCCATTCCGCAGGATATCCTCATCCGCCAAAGCGTTGGCTACTTCTTTGCTGATGGTGGAGGTATACGTGTTGGCAGGGACAACATACTGAACGGAACTGGGGGTATACCCGGGCAGGCAACTGGTCATGGTAAAGGATTGACTCTTGCGGTCGTTGCCAAAGATGGTCAGACTGCTTTCCGGCCGGCTGTTCAGCCGGTACTCAATTCTTTTAACAATATTATTGTCATGATCCCTTACCTGCTGCAGGCGGCCAAAGCCATCGTAGTCATAATATACTGCTATTCCGGTAGGACCTGTTTCTGATAGAAGTCCTACCAACGGCTGATAGGTATAAGTATTGACCAGGGTCAACTTACTGTTGGTAAAACCGGTACGCAGCGCTGCCAGCTGTGTTGTCACCTGCGCCTGATCACCCGTATTCAAAACAGCAGTATCCACCAGTGCATTGACCGTTGTAAAATCACTACCTATGATCTTAGCTACCGGGTATTTCCCTTTATAACCCCATAGATACACTTCCCGGATCCCGTTTTCATCCTGCATTTCCAGCAGGTTGCCCCGCTTGTCATAGCTGATAATATGCATCCTTTTTTCCAATGGATTGTTTTGGAAGGAACGAAGCATAGCAGCCGGATAGATATTGCCTCCAAAGGAAGCCAGCTCCTGCCGTACCGTTGACAATTTTTTCTCTCCCTGGTAGGTCCTGGTCTCTATCAGCATATTTAACCGGTTCATGGCAGCCATGTTCAGCAGCAGCCCTGGCTGTGATTCAGCAAGGCCTTCCAGGTCACTGCTGTTTTGGGTGTAATAGAAATCCGATATGGTATTGGCGCCGGTGCTGTTCTGCTTGCTCTCCCTGCGTTTATAAAAAGTTACAGGGTCATATTCGTAGCTGGTCTTTTCTGTGATGAGCCCCGTAGCGGTAAAAATAGAATCAGCTTCCTCTTTGATCCTGACAGCTCCTGTGGTGATAGTGTAGTTCAACCGCTCAAACTTGTTCACATAATAGGTATTCCAGAGCTGGTAGATCATAGAAGATTCTGTGGCGGGTGCGTAATAATTGCTGGAATATCGCTTGAAGGTACCTGCCACCCTTACAGATTCCCCGGTAAATTCATCATACAAGTATTCTTTTTTGGATAAGAGATTAAAGCCACCCGACCTGTATTCATACTGGCAAACTCCTTTTATACTGAATTCTTTCCAGGAATCCCGGTAATCCGCCTGCAATGGCGTCAGGGCAATGAAATTAGTATGGTTGGACGGTGTGATATTATACTGGTAAATGGTTTTACCCATCGGGGAATTGTCGCGGAAGGATAAAGTGTATTCATGCACTTCCGGATAAAAGACAGCTGCGCCATTGCCATAGGAAAGACTGAGATTGGGCTTTGTATTGACGGTAGTTATTTTTTCTACATTGGAGGTGCCACCAGTAGGGAAAGTATAGGTCCGCACATATTGCTGCGACAGGAAATTAGTTGGATACATTTTATACCGCAGCTTGCCCACGCCTGTCTCGTTGACACCATACTTATAGGCTTTCAGCACGGAATCCCTGCCTGAATTGCTTTTGTATTTTATAGACTTTATCCGGTAGCCTCCGCCAAAGACTACTTTTTCGCTGGACACGGAGCCCTCATACATATTGCTTTCAAAAGTGAAATCGGCCGCTCCGCCCGTAGGGTAAACAATGCTGCTAAGTATACCGGATGGCAGACTGCTGGAGTAATTGGTTTGCTCGGCATAGCCTTCCGTAGGGACCAGGTTCACATCTTCCTGGTCAAGGGAGCCGGAATAGGGAGCGCCGGGATTCTCCATAGTGCCCTTGAGCTCTACCGGGAACCGGTAATTTTTCACAAAAATGGGGATCCTGGGAAATTCGGACAGTGGGCCTGTTATAGCATATCCCCAGAAATCTGTCTTGTAGTTTGAATACACCCCAAAGGTTCTTTTGCTGCTTGCGGTAAAACCACTGTAGGATAATTTGTAGGTCTCATAATTGGTAGTGCCCGCTGAAATGCCCACAGAGTCCAGGCAATACCGGATATTCTTACCGGCATTGTCGTACCCCAGTACAGGCTGATCCCATTGCCTTTGCAGCTGGCTCTGGTAAAGATTTACCTGTTTTACCAGGATGGCAGAAGGGTCAAACAATTGCAGGGAAACAAGCCTGTTGTCTGTGTAATTAAAGACCACCCTGCCATGGGCGCTCCTGATCTCCGTTAACAACAGCTGTTCTGAGCTATGATTGGAATGGATCTCAGCAGTATAGGGTGAACCATAATCCGAATCATTGAAGCCACTGTTCTTATCTGAGTTAAGGGTTACCATAGAATTCAGCGGACCAAGCATCTCGTCTACATAGGTGTCAAACTGGTTCCTGTATTCAGTTCCTTCGGGTGGGAAACTACTATAATAGGCTGGGTATAACACGTCATAGCCAAACATATTATTAGTGCCAAACCCATATCTGGTGATATAGGTCCTGGTAGGTTGCTGAAGCCCATACAGACCATCATATTGTTCTGGCACTTCTACAATCCGGATATTGGTATTGTAAAATGGGATGTCGCTTTTGACAGCGGTTGTATTGTATATAAATCGTATAGTGTCTGAATGATCAAAGGGAATGATCTCGGTCACTTTCCAGCATACGATACTTTTAGCATCCTGGTTGATCTGGGTATTCTCCACGGCATAGGCGCCTGAGTGATAGGAATACTTTCCAAAATTATATTGTGTGCCATCATCATCAATGATGGTAAACTGGTTGTCATCATCATGCCGGATCACTATTGGCTCAACAGGGATCTTTGTAAACCCACCGGAGTTATTGTAGATGAACTGTCCTGATTTGCTGAGCAGCGTATAAAAAAAGTCATCCGGCTGCTCATCATACGTATTGGCTGCTGCGGCATCCAGGTAATTGTAATCGTTCTGGTAGGAGGAGTTGCTTTGAAAATAGCTGTTGGCAGGAAATCCGGTACTGATACCATCTTTAGCGCCATTGATCCCCCGGGTGATACCTATATTCGGCGTTAGTGTCCAGCCAAAACCAACAATACCTGATAATTCACCCGGTTTGATCTTTCCTATATGATAGCTGAGGCTGAAGGGCAGTGTGCCGGCCCTGGTTTCCAGGGTGAACAGTGGAATGCCGATCTGCGGTGCGCCGGAAATATAATCTATCGGGTATTGTGAATACAGTGCAATGGAAGATGCTTCCGGCGAAACGATGTTGACTTTTTTATTATTGATGGTGGAAGCGTCCTGTGCAGCAGCATGCAGGCTGATTGTGAGAGCCGCAAAAATAAACAGCAGGCGGCCGGCTGTTCTCAGCCAGGGAAATGTTAGCATTGGAAGGTTGTTTGTCACAACAGCATTTATAGCTGTTTGATCAGTAAGGATCAGGAGTTAAATAAAAGAATGTAAAACGGGGTTGCTGAAAATAATGACTGCTACTGCGAGGATGGTAATGGGATAGGTTTCATGGTGCCAGGGTTTAAACGATGATCAGGACAGGGGTTAGTTATCATGTACAAGGTAGCGAAAAGATCAACTGATCGCTTACTATTCTGTGCAGGAAAAATAGCTGTTGCAACACTGGCTGCCGGAAAAAAAGGAAAGATAGTTCCCGTCCTGTGTAATGACAGTATCATCGTTTTTTTCAACCATTCCGTCGAATTTATTTGCTGCAGGACAGTATGAATAAATGTTGACATTTTTTCTATAATAAAAAAGATCCGGCGGTCTTTGCAGACCAACCGGATCGTTATTCAAGGGCTTGTATCCTTATTTTTTCTCGTCCAGTGTCTTTTTGATCCGTGCTATCAGGTCGGACAGGTGATAGCGGCTCATTTTATCGGTTGATTTGCCTAAGGCGGCCGTCAGCTCTTCCTGTAATAAAACCATTTCCTGGCGCATCAGTGAATAAGCGTCATTCTCGGTGTTCTCGGGCTGGTTATCGAGCAATACCTGTTGAAGGTTGCCGATATAATTCTTCTGTAGGTTCCGGCGGTATACGCTGGTGATATTGCCGGTAGGCAATTCTTTCCAGATCAATCCATGCAGGGCGCTGATGTATTCGGCCAGAGGATAAGCCTTGCTGCCATACAACTGCTGATTGACCAGCAGTTTGTTGATAGTGACTATATCCATCAGTGAATTGATGGCCTTGGCTTGGAGGTCTTCCACAAAATCGGGATAAGCGGGTATCCCCACCTTGCTGGTCACTTTGGGGTTCAGCAGCCAGGAAGGGGTAGTGAATAATTGCTCATCAAAAAAGCGGAGCGCTTCCTCCTGGAGGGCCTGGGATACCGGCTCAAAGATATCGCCGGTCTGCTGTTCGCTGTGAAGGGTCTGCCGGGCGCCGCCAATGAACCTGGAGACATGGGTGATGTAGCGCGTGAACTGTCCCTGCACTTCCTTATACAGCTCTTCCATGGTGGTATAGGTGCCTCCGGGTTCTTCGGTCCATTCGGGCAGGTTGGCCATGATGCGCTGCAGGTTTTTGATGCCGTAGCTGTTTGCCTTCATGGGATTGTCGCCCAGGTCTTCTGTCTGGCAGCGGGGATCAAATCTTTTGCTTTCCCCGTCGCCGAACCACAGACGTGGGTTGCCGGCGGTCCTGCTGACAATCAGCTGGCCCATGGCTTTCTTATCTTCCTCGAAAGAAGCAGTGGTATGTTTATACCCCCATTCAATGGCCCAGCGGTCGTAATCACCGATGCCGGGGAACAGCAGGTGCTGAGGGATATTGTCTTCCGGCTGGGCTACATAGTTGAAGCGGGCATAGTCCATGATACTGGCGGTATGCCGGTGCCTGGCCAGGTAGCTGCGGCTGCGGAGGCTGTCTACCGGTGTGCAGCTGCTGCTGCCAAAATTATGGCGGAGGCCCAGGGTATGACCTACTTCATGGCTGGATACAAAACGGATGAGGTTACCCATCAGTGCGTCATCAAATATTGGTTTACGCGCCTGCGGATCATTGGGCGCCGCCTGTATGAAATACCAGTTGCGCAGCAGGTTCATGACGTTGTGGTACCAGCCGATCTGTGTCTGGATGATCTCACCGCTGCGGGGATCATGGATATTGGGGCCATAGGCATTCATCTGCTCGGAGGGCAGGTAGCGGATCACTGAAAAGCGGGCGTCATCCAGTTGCATTGCAGGGTCGTTCTCCGGCCATTCCTTGCCTATGATGGCATTTTTGAAGCCGGCCTGCTCAAAGGCCTGCTGCCAGTCGTTGATACCTGCAATCAGGTGTTTACGCCATTGTTTGGGCGTGGCCGGATCAATATAGATCACGATGGGCTGCTGCGGTTCTACCAGTTCTCCTTTTTTCCATTTCTTCATGTCTTCCGGGCGGGGCTCCAGTCGCCAGCGGTGGATGAATTTGCGCTGCTCCATTTTTTGCTGTTGATCTGCAAAGCGGAGTTCATAATCGGCAAAATAGCCTACGCGGGGATCCATATACCGCTGCTGCATGGGCTTTTCGGGTAGGAGGATAAAGCTGGTATTGACCACCACTGTGGTGGGCTGGGGATTGGCCATACTGGAAGATGAACCTCCTGATGACATTACTGGCGAAGGTTTGGTAAGCCCGTTCTTGCTGGTCACCATCTCCACGTTGATAGGGAACGTGCGTACGGATTCAACAAGGATATCTTTCAGGGAGCGCAGGTCAATGGCGCCCGACAGCGCCTGGTGGGCAATGTCGTTGAACAGGTTGCCGGTAGTCCGGATGTATTGGGTGGCGTCTATCACAAAGCTGCCGCTGTCAGGATGGATGGCTTTGATAGGGAAAACAAATGCCACCGGATCGGAATAGCTGTTGCGGACTGCTTTGGCAATCTGCTGACTGCTGTCTGCCGAGCCCATGACGCTTACATAGCTGAGCCGGATAGCTGAATCAATAGCGCTCCTGGTAAAGCGGATGGTCTGCTGACCCAGTTCCTCACCACTGTATACACCGGTGCCACCGGGGCCTTTCACCAGCCGGTTGATGACCATGATATCCCGGTTGAGCAGGCTGGCTGGCAGCTCAAAATAGAAGCTGTCCTTTTTCTGGTGTATGGTGAACATACCTCTGCTGGTAGTGTAACCGGCGGTGATCAGTTCGCTATAAGGTTTTATCTGGTTGCGGGCATCGGGCGGGGGCGGGGCTGGTTTCCTGGCAGTATCGGTATTGTCAGTATTCCCGATGCTGAGGCCGGGGATGGAAGGGATGGGTACCTGGCTGAATGCCGGCAGCTGGGTGGCCAGCAGGAAACTGCTGATCGTTAAAATTCGTTTATACATAATTGATTTCTTAATGGCTTTTTCCTGTGATCAAAAATCAGTTTTCAAAGAAGTTACCCGGATGCTGGTGGCTTGTTCCAGCCGGCGGATCAGCAGGGCGGCTCTTGCGGCAGAATACCTGTCCCATACAAATACTACCGGTAATGAAGAACCGCTGTCATGCTGTACCTGGAACCCGGCCTGCTGCGCAGTTTCCTGGCCGGGAGAGCGCAGGTCAATCAGGATACCGCTCTTGCCCTGTTGCCTGAGCATGGCCAGGAAATTGCCTGCCAGCGGTTCGTAAGCATTGGCGAGGGCCATGGCCACGGTATCCAGTGTGGGCTTTTGCAGCTGAACGGCCACATAGGTCCTGCCGCTGATCAGCGTGTCATGATAGGCGTAGAAGGTTTCCGGATACTGCTCATGGCCGGTACCGGCTGCCGGACGGCCTTCCCAACTTTCGTCAGCGGTCAGCTGCGGAAGCTTTTTTCGCTCAGGCCTGCCCTGCATGCCCTCGCAGCCCGACAAACAGGCTACGAGGGCCGGCAGCAGCACGGCCTTTAAAAAGGTCTGTTTCATATGTGTTGGTAAATATTAAGCGCTGTGGTCGCTATTCCATCCCTATGGGTTATGGTTAATGAGCACGGTGTTCAGCGGGCTGACATTTTCTTTCCCGGTAAGTCCCAGGGTAAAGCTCCGGCTGCGTACACTGTTGTTCTGCGTAATGGTTCCCACGTTATAGAAGGTATAGGCAGCCTGAAGGGTGCCGGTAGCCTGGTCTTTGAACTCCACCAGGTAATTGATGACGCCAGAACCGGCCGGCAGCCGGATAAACCCGGTTACTGTTTTATAGGCCAGGTTATCTGCCAGTACCTGGTTATTGTAATCGCCACCGGTAATGGTCACGGAAACGGGGCCATTGTCCGGGGCAAGATTGGCCAGGCGGATGGCCATGCTGCTGTCGGCAACAGCATGGTAGGGCGGGGCATCCTGTACCATGAAAGTATCAGGTTCGGAAAGAGAGCCAACAAGGAACAGGGTACGGATATCGCCAGGCGCCAGTTTCAGCTGGAAGGAGTACAAAGGTTTGCTGCTGGCTGTTGTATCCGGGTAATTATACAGTGCCAGGGGCTGCTCCCTGCGACTGATGGAAAAAATATTGACGAGGTTGAACTGGTTATAGAAAAGCTTGTTGGCGTCCAGGTACCAGGTGATAGGCGTAGTACCTGCAAAGTTGGTGACCAGTGAAGTACTGCCGGGAATGGCGTTTAGAATGCCCAGTGATGCGGGCTGGTCGCCCGGCTCCTGGGTCTTTTTGCAGGCGGCTCCTGTCAACAGGAGCAGTGCCAGTATAGTCAATCGGGTGCTATTGTTCATGATCTGTTGTTAGTGGTGAAAAGCTTAGTTATAGCCGGGATTCTGTCCCAGGTGTACATTGGTCTTGATCTCTGTTACCGGTATAGGATACAGGAGCTGGTAATCGCCTTCCCAGGGTTGCTTGTGTTCCAGGACAGAGAGTACGTCATGTGCTTTGTTGTTCCGTTTCAGGTCAAACCAGCGATGGCCCCATTCCATGAACAGCTCTACTCTTCTTTCCTGCGCCACGGCTTCCAGGGTTTCTGCCTGGGTCAGCGTCAGCGGCAGTTGATCGAGGCTGCTGCGTAGCCTTATTGTATTCAGGTCTTTGATGGCATCTTCGAGATAGCTGTTCCCTTTGCGGGCCAGCGCTTCAGCGCGGATCAGGTATTGTTCGGCAAAACGAAGCAGGATATAAAATTCCGTTGATTCTCCCCCGGTAACTGCGTTGTACCGGCCTGTTTTGTATTTAAAGGGGAAGAACCGGGTCAGCCCGCTCACTGTATTGACGCCCATCCAGTTTGTTTTCCGGGCGTCATCGTCCTCGAAGGCGGCTGCCAGGGAGGGGGAGATATAGTAAGCGCCATAACCGGTGGCAGGTGGCGTGGGGATCACGGCCGATCCTTCCGGTGTGGCATTACCCAGGCCGTAGAAAGTGGTGGCATGTTTCAATTGCCAGATGGCTTCACGACTGTCCTTTAAAAATGCCTGTGCCGGCGGCATCAGGGTATACAGCGATGACTGTTCAATCACTTCACCGGCCATGGCAATGGCATTGTCGTTTTCGCCCATGTACAGGTAAACCCTTGCCAGCAGTGCGGTGGCAGCCCATTTGTTGGGACGTGTCCGTGTACCGTTACCGGTGGTATAATCAGTCAATAACAGTTCCCGCGCCCGGGTCAGGTCTTCCACCAGCTGGCGGTAGATGCTGGCCTGCGGGGTGCGGGTCATTTGTGCAGTGACGCTATAATCTGCCGTGAGCACCAGCGGTACATCCCCGAAGAAACTGGTAAGGTAGAAATGGCTGAAGGCGCGCATCAGCAGGGCCTCACCGGTGAACAGCCGGCGGGCGCTGTCGGTCAGCCGGTAAGAGCCGGATGCGGTTATCCCTTCCAGTATGGCATTGGCGCTATGGATGCTTTTGTAAGCGGTGGTCCATAGGGTAGTGGAAGGCGCATCGTTGGTGGGCACCCTGCCAACGTTGAAATAATAATAGCTGTTGGCGTAACCGGCGTCATACAGGATATCGTCCGAAGAAAGGCTGCCGAGCATGGTGGACAAGCCACGGGCAAAGCCATTCACGGCGGCATTGGAAAAGCCATCGCCATTGATGGTGAGACTGTACATGCCAGCCACTGCGGCTTCGGCCTGTTCATCACTGGAGAATACTTTGGTGCTGGTCATGGTGCTGGGTGGCTCCTTGATCTCAATGAGCTTTTTACAGGAGCTGAGCCAGCAGGCCGCCGTCACCAGGATGGCTGCAGCGGGCAGCAGGGGTATACGGTAGCGTTTTTTATAGTGGGAGAAGAAGTTCATGGTCGGCTGTTTTATAAGTTAAGGGTTAAACCCAGGGTGAATGTTTTGGCAGGCGGCAGGGTGTTGAGAGAGGGCGTTTCCGGATCAAGTCCTTCGTAGTTGGTGATCAGGAAAACATTCTGCGCGTGCATAAAAATGGAGCAATCCTTTATGCCTGCTTTGTCCATCCAGCTGCGGGGCAGGTTATAGGAGCAGCTCAGGTTGGAGAGCCGGACAAAAGAGGCGTCTGAGTAAGCGCCATCTGATGCCATGAAATAGCTGTCGTTCATTTGCTGGTAGGTAGAGAGCCTGGCAAAGCGTGCATTGTCGCCGGGCTTCTGCCAGTAATCCTTCAATACTGCCGAGGGTACGTTGTTCATCTGGCCTGGTGAATAGCTGCTGTAATAACCATTCATGGCATTTTGTTTCTTGAAGGAGAAGAAGCAGCCGAGGCGGAAATTCCTGTAACGGAAATCGCTGCCAAAGCCACCGGTGAAACGGGCGGCCGTGTTCAGGGCAATATACTTGTCGTTCAATCCTGCGGCCGGGATCCTGTCATAGCCCGTTATCTGGCCATCATTGTTGAAGTCGGTAAAGGTACGTCTGCCCGTTAACGGGTTCACGCCGGTGTATTGCAGCAGGTAGATGGTATTGAGCGAGCTGCCGACCTTATACTGCGTAGCATAGGGCGATTGTTCAAGATCGGGATATTCCAGCAGGATATTGTCATTGTAGGCGCTGTTGAAGGACACCGACCAGCTGAAATCCTTATTGTCTATCAGGCGGGCGCTCAGCAGCAGCTCCCAGCCACTGTTCTGCACGGTGGCGGGCCAGTTGGCGGTAACGGAAGAGAAACCGGTGTATACGGGTAGCGGATACTGGGTGAGCTGGTTATCACAGCGATCCCGGTAATAAGCGATCTCCAGGCTGAACCTTTCTTTCAGAAACCCGATATTCAGTGCGGCTTCCAGCTTTTTGTTGGCCTGCCATTGATAATAGGGATTTACGGCATGCTGGCTGATCAGCGGTATGATATTGTTATAAGGCTGGTAGGCGTTGCCGGTGCTGGAGTTGACCGTGGCCCATTGGGAGGTGTACTGGTAATCTCCTACGGCGTCACTGCCGGTAACGCCATAGCTGCCGCGCAGTTTCAGGAAGCTGATCCAGGAAGGCAGGATATTCTTGACAAAATTTTCCTCGCTGGCGATCCACGCCACACCGGCCGAACCGAAATTACCGAACTGGCGGTCGGGCCCGAAACGGGAGGACCCGTCGCGACGGCCATTGAGGTTGACGATATATTTACCATCCCAGTTGACATTGATGCGGGCGAAGCCGGCGGCGTATTTGTAATCACCGAAGTTCTCGGTGAAGTTCTTGCTGGGAGCGCTGGCAACGGATTCAATGAGGTCGTCATTGGTATAACCTGTCCCCTGTGTGCCATTGGCGGTGGTCCGGGTATGCTGGTAAGATCCTCCGAGCAGCAGGGCCACGCGGGCTTTTCCAAAGGACTTGTTATAGTTGAGCTGTGGCTCAATGATCTTGTTGTTGTTGACGGTATTGCCTGCAAAGGAAGAACCGGTAGGGTTCAGCACCGGGTTCTGTACTGATTTTGGGGTCCAGGTGGCATTGTTGGCCAGGCTATGGTTATACCCCAGGCTGGTAGACAATTGCAGCCCGGGCAGGATATCATAGCGAAGGATCAGGTTGCTGGTCAGGAAATTGGTATTGGCTGTATAGGGACTGCCGAGGCTGGAAAAAGGATAGCTGTACAACAGGCCGGCAGCATTCCATTCTTCAAAGTTCAACTCTCCCTTGCTGTTATAGATGGGCGGTGCATTGGGTGGCAGGTTGATGACAGAAGGGATATTTACCAGGTCTACCGATGTATAGGAATAGGAAGCGGTGAGGTCCAGCTTGAACTTGCTATTAATACTGGCATGGCCGAGGTTGAAACTGAGCCCTGCACGCTGGTTGGCGCCGCTATTGGAGAGGATCTCCGTTTGTTTGGAGTAATTGCTGCCGAGGCGGAACTGCGTACGGTTATCGCCGCCGGAGAGGCTGGCGGAGACATTGGTGTATTGCCCGGTATTTCCCCACAGTTCTTTCTGCCAGTCGGTATAACGGGTAGTATCCCATACCAGCAGGTCAGGTGCATTGGAAATAGTAGGGAGGAAGCCGTCATTGTTCAGGGCTTCCCTGCGCATTTTGATATAATCGGCTGTATTGAGCATGTCCCAGTAACGGGTCACCATACTCAGGCCCTGGCTGGCCGAGAAGTTGAACTGCGTTTTGCCGGGGCTGCCTTTTTTGGTGGTGATCAGCACTACGCCGTTGGCGCCGCGTGAGCCGTAAATAGCTGTAGCATCCGCATCTTTCAGCACTTCGATGCTTTCAATATCGGTAGGGTTGATATTGAGAAAGGGGCTCTGGCCCATGGCCGGACCTACAATGCCATTCTGGATAAGACCGGATGAGCCATTGGTATAGTTGGAACGTTGACCGGCTTCATTGGAGCTGAGCGGTACACCATCAATAATGAAAAGCGGATCGGAAGTGAACTGGCTGTTGATACTTTTCCGGCCCCTGATCTCCATTTTTACCGGACCACTGGCAAAGCCACTGGTAGGTGTTACCACCATGCCGGGGACCCTGCCTGCAAGGGCCAGGAGTGGGTTCATGACGGGCTGTTTCTCTATCTCGGCTGCATTCACTTTGACGATATTACCGGTGATGGTACGGCGGTTGGTAGTGCCATATCCCTGGATGATCACTTCATCCAGCTTATTGTCCAGTGGCTTGAGGGTGATCACCAGCTCCGTTTTTTCTCCCACCCGCACCTGAACATTCTGATAGCCTACAAAGCTGATGGTGAGCATATCGCCCTGCTGTACTTCATATAGGGTGAAATAACCATTGGCATCAGTAGCGGTGGCCCTGATAAACTGGGGACGGCGTATTGTTATGCTGGCATTGGCCAGTGGTTCGCCCTGTTCATTGAGAACACGCCCTGTTATCTTTATAAAGGGCAGGGGAGCTTCCTCCGGGGAATCGGCAGCAGTATTACCGGCGGGCTTTTCTTTCACCACCACCGTATTGCCAATGATGGAATAACGGAGCGGCTGGTCCCGGAAACAATGGTCCAACGCTTCCGTGAGGGGCGCGTTCTTAACGCGGATGCTGACCCTTCCGGCTTTGTGGAGCAGGGACTCGTTATAAAAAAAAGTAAACCCGGTTTGTTTTCTGATCTGTTGAAAGATCGATTGCAGGGAAGCGTCCTTTTCAGACAGGCTGACTGTCTGTGAGTACCCACTGGCATGGGCCTGGAGCATTCCGGCGATCAGTAAAATGGCGGTTAGCCTCATCAGCAGCAGTGTTTTGGAAATAAATCTCCGGCCCGGCCACTGGCGGTTGCACAGGGAATGGGCTGAAGGTTTGAAAAAAGCCTTCGATTGCATAAATTGCATTTGTTACCAATGCCTTCTTCAGGCATTGGCGGGTTGGTTAATTCTTAAAGCAGTCTTGAAACGGATTCAATTAATGGGTTAGCCAGCCATCCGCCGGAAGTGCTCCAACACTTCCGGTTTCTTTTTCCAGCCAACCCGTTGAGGGGTTTGGTTACATACTGATTGCGTTAAGGGTGAACAATTATTTTCTTGTTTTCTATTTTGAAATGGATATTACTTGCTTCCAGGATAGCCAGCACTTCTGACAGCGGGGCATTGCGACTGATCTCCCCTCCGAATTGCTGAGGCAGTATATTGCCCCTGTACTCTACCGTTACATCATACCAGCGGGCCAGTTGACGCATAACGCTGGGCAGGTCGGACTTGCGGAAAGAAAAATAACCGTTCTTCCAGGCGGTAATGGCTTCTGTATCTGCATCAGGCAACAGGGACAGGATGCCCTGCTGGTCCAGCCGGGCCTGCTGTCCGGGCTTGAGCAGCAGTGGCTGTCCGGCGCTGCTCACGCGGACCGCCCCGCTGATAAGGGTTGTCTGACTGGCTCCTTCCTCTTCATAGGCGTTGATGTTGAATGCTGTGGCCAGCACTTCAACTGCGGCATTGCCGTACTGTACGCGGAAAGGAGCTGAAGCCTGCGGGGCTACTTCAAAAAACGCTTCGCCGGTAATGCGGACCAGTCGTTCATTGCTGCTGAAATGCGTAGGATAGGTGATGGAAGAGGCTGCATTGAGCCAAACCTTTGTGCCATCAGGCAGGCTGATCTGGTACTGGCCGCCACGGGGGGTACGCATTGTATTGTAGGTAATGGCTGCTGGCTGCTGCCTGTTGCGGACATATTGCAGGCGACCATCCGCTTGCTTAATGATAGCGGCGCCTTCCTGGACGGCCAGCTGTCCATTGGCGGCGCTATCCAGGATGATCACGGAACCATCGGCCAGGGTGAGGGTGGCTTTATCGCCGCCGGGTGCAATAGCTGTTGCGGCAGGCTTTGTAGTATAGCTATTGCCTGGCGCTGTATCCTGCCGGACTGTGTAGAATAAAATACCGGCAGCCACCAGCACCAGGACGGCGGCTGCATAGCGGAACAGCGTTGTTTTCAGGAAATGGATACGGTGAACGGGCCGGTTTGCAGCGAGGGGAGAAGTGGCTGCCGAAGCAGTACCTGTGGCCTGGTCCTCCAGGGCCGGGCTGAGCCTGCTCCAGACCCTGTCCTGCGATTGGTACATTTCCCGGATAGCGTCAGCCAGCCGGCCTTCTTCCAGGAAGGCGCTGACAGCTTCCCGGTTAACAGGGGATTCCCGGAGCCATTGCTCCAGAGTAGCTTTATCCCCGGGGGAAAGATGGCCCTCCAGCGAACGGATAATAAGCTGCTTGATATCATTGGGTGCTGGCATATAGGGTATAACAACCGGGACCTGGCGTTGTACTCATGTTTTTAAGGGAATTTTTTGGGGAGATGGGCCGCGGACAGGAAGGGTTCGCTGACAATATAGAATATGGAGAGAAGAGAAAAGGGAAGCCCGGTATCGAAGCTGGCAAATACAGTGCGCTCAGGAGGCGCTCAGCTGCCAGAAAAAGAGGGTCAGCAGTCCGCCCTGCTGCGCCAGCTGCAGGCGCAGCGTCTTCAATGCTCTTGCCTTGGCATTGCGCACACTCTGGTTGCTGATGCCGATGGCGGCGGCAATTGCGTCGTTCGACAGGCCCTCCAGGTATGCCAGCTTAAAGATCTTTCTTTCCTGCTGCGGCAGGTCCTCAATAGCCTCGTAAACGTATTGCATCAATTGTGCAGTAAGCAGCTGTTCTTCCCGGGCAGTCTCATTGTCCCTTTCCAGCAGGGCTATCAGCTCCGTTTGCTGCGCAGCCCTTTGCTGTTCCTGTTTCAGGATATTCAGACAGGCGTTGCGCGTGCTGGTGTAGAGAAATCCCCTGAATTTGTGGCTGTTTTCAAAGTCGGCCCGCTTATTCCAGGCTTTGAGAAAGATCTCCGTGGTGAGGTCTTCTGCTGCCTGTATATTGGTGAGAAAGCGGCGGGCAAAATAAAATACCTGGTTGAAATGCTGCCGGTACAGTTGTTCAAAGGCAGCGGTATCACCATTGGTGAAATGGGTAAACAGTTCAGTATTGGTATATATATTCTTCTCCGTCAAACGAGCTATTGGAACGATTATATGCTGAAAATCATTTTCAAGACGGCCAATCGTTGGGATGCTTGTAATATCCGGTCTGCTTTACCGACATATTTCTTGTGCAAATAGATACGGCAAAAGCGCAGTAAAGATAATATATTGTCTGATGCCGGGTCATTTATAAAAAACTGACATGAATACGAGACTGATCTTATTATTATTTCTTTTTATCCTGGTGAATGTAGGGCTGGTACTGGCCCATCTGGCCATTTTCCGGACCAGTGTTCCTTACCTCAGCTGGGCTACCGGTGTTCTCCACATTGTATTGCTTATCACCTTTCCCTATAAATCGATTATTCGAAAAAACAACCAACAATGACAAGTAAACTCCTGCAGATGGTCGCATTGTTTGCGATGGTATCTGTAACTGCCTGTACCTGCAACCGCGTAACCCCTAACTATGAAGGTGTACTGATGACGGGCTATGGCCGTAACGGGAAAGCCGATTTCCAGGCTGTGACCGGCGCCCAGGGCATCCTGTGGCCGGGCTCGGAACTGTACCAGGTCCCGATGTTTGAACAGAAAGCAGACCCTCCTGAAGTAGTGATCACTGCCCGGGATGCCGGTGTGTTCTCTGTAGATCCTTCCCTGACCTACCAGGCCATTCGCGGCAAAGGCGTGGATATCATCTTCCATTATAAACACGTGGGAATTGATGATGTGAATATGATCATGGACAATATTGAAGAATCGGTGCTGAATGCGCTGGTGGTAAATTCCTATCGGGAAGAAGCGCGCAATTTCACCACTGATTCACTGATGAATAACCTGAACAGCTTCGAGGAAGCGGTGGAAGTACGGCTGAAGAGAGAGTTTGAAACAAAATTCTTCACGCTGACAGCGCTTACCAGCGGGCTCAAGCCACCCAAGTCCATGAGCGAGGCTATTGAACGCCGGAACAATGCCAAACAGGAGGCGGAGCAGGTGAAGAATGAGCTGGAAGTGGCGCGTATGAACCTGGAAAAATCCAAAATTGAAGCGGAGGCCAACCGGGTCAAAGCTTCCGGCCTGGAGCCAAGGGTATTGCAGGAACAATGGATTGAAGCCATCCGCAATACGCAGAATAAAGTGATCATTACCGATGGTAAAACACCGGTGATACTGGGCGGACAGTAAGATAACCAGCTATCCAAATAAAAAAAACGCAGTGTTTTACTGCGTTTTTTTATTGAGCGGAAGACCGGGCTCGAACCGGCCACCTATAGCTTGGGAAGCTATCGCTCTACCAGATGAGCTACTTCCGCTGACATATTGCTGCCAAGGTAAGTAAAATTGTTGATTTGCATATCCTGAAAAAACTACCACATCAGCTTACCCTGGTAGTAATCCAGGATCCTGGTGCGGATGGCATATTCGTACCGGGCAATGACCAGACTGCTGTTGGCATTATCCAGTTTGTTCTTGGCAATCAGGTAGTCCACTGAGTTGGAAGCGCCGGCATTGAAGCGCACTTCGGCTGCGCGGAAATTTTCCTGGTAGGAAGCCACCTGTTCTACAAGCACCTGGTAGCGGTTGAGCGTGGCGCGCATGTTCAGGTGATCCCGCTCTACGGACTGCTGTAATTGTATGCGCACGTTCTCGGATTCAAATTCGGTCTGTTTCAGGTTGATGCGCGCCCTGGCTACCTGGTTGCGGGCGTTAAACCCATTCAGGAGCGGGATGCGGACCACAAAACCAACATTGGTGCTGTAGTTATTGCTGAGCTGATCATAGTACGGGATCTTGGCTTCTGCTGAATCCAGTGCGGCGCCGGAAAAATTGGTGTTGATGCCGCCGCCGATACCAACGGTGGGGAACAGGCTGCCACGCGCTGATTTCAGGTCCTTGACGGCGCTCTTCTGCAGCAGGTCGGCCGTTTTTACCAGGGCCAGCTGTACCAGGGCAGCCTGGTAAATGCTGTCAGGACCTGTGTTATAGCCCATTTCAAAAGCTTCTGTGGGCAGTCTTTCCACCTGCAGGTCTTCCCGGTAGGGCATATTCATCAGCTGAGATAAGCGCAGCCGGGCATCATTGAGGCTATTGAGGGTATTGATATACGATACCTTTTCACCGGCCAGCTGACCTTTCATGTCATAGAAGTCGGAGGGTTTGATAGCGCCTTCGCGGTTGAGTACTTCCAGTCTTTCCACCTGTTTGCTGGTGACGGCCACCTGGGCTTCCTGTATTTTCAGCAGATCGGTGTTGCTCAGTACAGCCAGGTAGGCCAGGATCACGTCCAGGGTGAGCTGGTCACGGGTCTGCTGTTGCATGGCTACGCCGGCTTCCAGCAGGTACTGGTTGCTCCTGAGGTTATTGAACAGGCGGAAGCCGTTGAAAATGGTCATATCGCCACCCAGGTAATAAGAAGCGGTCTTATTGCTCTGGTTGGTATAGCTGTTGGTGTAGAGGTCAATGCTGCGGCCCTGGTACAGGGTATGCTCCACTGAACCGGAGACATAGGGCAGCATCTGGCCTTTGGCGCCGCGCAGGTTGACCTCGGCGCGCTGCCGGTCCAGCTCAGCTTTACGTGCGTCCATATTGTTTTGCAGGGCTGTCTCCACGCATTGACGCAGGGTAAGCGTGGGCGCCGGTGTTGACTGTGCCCGAAGGGTGGTGGCGGTCAGCAGGATCAGCCCTGCCAGCCACAATACTTTACCAGGTTTCATATTGATGGGTTCTTGATACGGGTGCTGGTGGCTCAGGATTCCACACGACCATCCAGGAGGTTGATGATCCTGCTGCCATAGCCCGCATTTTTTTCCGAGTGGGTCACCTGAATGATAGTGACGCCTTCCCGGTTGAGTTGTTTAAAAAGGTCCATGATCTCTTCCCCCTGCCGGGAGTTGAGGTTGCCGGTGGGCTCATCCGCCAGCAGCAGTTGCGGCCGGGCAATCAATGCGCGGGCAATACCTACCAGCTGCTGCTGTCCGCCGGACAGCTGTGTGGGAAAAAGGTCTTTTTTGCCTACTATCTGGAAGCGGTCCAGGATATCGGCCACCATCGCTTTGCGCTCGGCGGTCTTGATATTCTGGTAAATGAGCGGCGTTTCAATATTCTCATACACGGTCAGCTCGTCAATCAGGTGGTAGGCCTGGAATACAAAGCCGATATGCTGTTTGTAGATCTGGGAACGTTGCTTGTCCTTCAGGGTATGGACAGGCTGTCCCATGAAAAAGTATTCTCCTTCTGAAGCATCATCCAGCATACCGATGATATGCAGCAGGGTGGATTTGCCCGAGCCGGAAGGGCCCATGATAGAAACAAATTCACCGCTGTTGATCTGCAGGTTGATGTCCTTCAGAATGAAAGTGGGCTTGCCGCCCACATTGTACCATTTTGAAATATGATTCAGTGCTAACATAATGGGTTTGGTTGATCGGGACGCAACTTAACAAATAACTTCCTGCCGCAGGAACGAATTAAAAATGGCTGATACAGAGGTGACATTTTTCATGGCTATACGCCCTGCAGCAGGTTGTTATCCGTTGCTGTTCATTACTTGTCAAAGGCATGCCAAAAATGTAAATCGACTGATTAACAACGGGATAGCATAGTGTCTTCATGCGGTCAGTCCGTTTCCGATACAAAAACTGTCCGCTTTCGATACAATGGCGGACGGTGCTTTTGTTGCAGGTGTACGCTCAGGCATTACTGGCTCCGCAGGCTTTTGGCGGGACTGGTGAGCGCGGCCCGGATACTCCAGGCTGGAGGCCAGGGGCAGCACCATATTCCTGTCGGTAAATACCTGGTTGCAGAGCATAATTAATATTTTAGTATGATGATGTCCGCTATTCCGATCGAAGGTTCTTTACAGGGTTGGTCAATGCAGCTTTGATAGCCTGGAAACTTACGGTAACCAGTGTGATCAGCAGCGCGCCTCCGCAGGAAATGGCAAAGATCCACCAGGAAATGCTGGTGCGGTATTTATAATCGTTGAGCCATTGGTGCATGAAGTACCAGGCCAGCGGTGCGGCCAGCAGGAAGGAGATCATTACCAGCAGCACAAAATCCTTTGACAGCAGTTCCCAGATATGGTAGATGCTGGCGCCCAGCACCCGGCGGACGCCGATCTCCTTGGTCCGCTGCTCGGCTACAAAGGAGGCCAGGCCAAAGATGCCGAGGCAGCTGATAAAGATGGCCAGTACGGCAAAGAAGCCAGCCAGCTTGCCGATCCTTTCTTCTGATTCAAACTTGCGGGCATAATCCTCATCCACGAATTTGAATTCAAAGGGCGAACCGGGATTGAATTGCCGGAACAGTGGCTCCATGCGGTCCAGGGCGGCGCGCATAGAACTGCCGGGCTTCACTTTTACCAGTACTTTGTTGGCCCAGCCCTCGTTGATAAAGAAGATGGTGGGCATGATGGGCTCATAGGGAGATTGCATCACCATATCATTGATCACGCCAATGATGGTATAATTATCATTTCCCCATTTAACATTTTCGCCTACGGGCTGTTGCAGTCCCATCAGCTTGACGGCTGATTCATTGAGTACAAGGGCCAGTGAGTCGGACGCAAATTCTTTGGAAAAATCACGACCATCCCGGATATGCCAGCCGATGGTTTTCCCATAGTCCTGGGATACAGCGATCACGCCAAAAAGAGGCAGGGCGCCGGGCGTCATTCCTTTCCAGCTGAAACCGATCTGGTTGCTCCAGACGGCGGTGATAGAAGAGGAGGTCTTGGTGACATGATCAATTACGCCGGTATTGAGCAGGCCTGTCTTCAGGGCGTCATAATGTTTGCGGATATCAGATGTATTATAATCAAACATCAGCAGCCCCTCACGGGTATAGCCCACAGGCCGGTCCTTGGCATAGCTGATCTGCCGGAACACCACTATGGTGCAGATGATCAGTGCAACGGAAACGGTGAACTGTATTACCACCAGTACTTTGCGTGGTATGGCGGCATAGCGGCCGGCCTTAAAGGTGCCTTTCAGCACTTTGATGGGCTGGAAGGAAGAAAGGTAGAAGGCCGGGTAACTGCCTGCCACCAGGCCTGTGAGCAGGGAAAAGCCGAGGCAGCCGGCCCAGAAGAGGGGCTCTGTCCACAGGATGCTCATCTGTTTATCGGAAAGCCCGTTGAACCAGGGCAGGGTCAGCAATACGAACAGCAGGGCCAGTATAAAAGAGAGCAGGGACACCAGTATGGATTCTACCAGGAACTGACCGATCAGTTGTTTCCTTTCCGAGCCAACGGTTTTCCGGATACCTACTTCCTTGGCGCGTTTTTCAGACCTGGCTGTACCCAGGTTCATGAAATTGATGCAGGCCAGGAGCAGTACGAATACGCCGATAATGCCGAAGAGCCAGACAAACCGGATCCTGCCGCCATCCACTTTACCATTGGTCCAGTTGCCATACAGGTGCCACTGACGCATGGGGTGAATGATCAGTTCTTCCTGACCGTCCTTTTTGGGATCCAGGTGTTTCATGGACACCAGCCGGATCTTTTCACTCACCTGCTCAAAGGACAGATTGGGCTGCAGCTGCACGAACAGCTGCCAGGAATGGTTACCCCAGTGGTCATAGCTGTTCTTCACCCAGGATTCCACCTGCAGGTATTTTTCCCAGGGTAACAGGAACCAGGTTTCCCGCAGGCTGGTATTCTTAGGGAGGTCTTCATAAACACCTCCTACGGTCAGCAGGGTCTCGTTGTTGAGCTTAATGGTTTTGCCAATGGGATTGTCTGTATTGAAAAGCGCGCTGGCAACAGAAGCGGACAGGAGGATGCTGGAAGGATCTTTCAGGGCCGACCTGGCGCCGGCAATCATTTTCAGGCTCAGCATGTCGGGAAAGACGGGCTGCACCCACATGCCGGACCTGATGAGCTTTTTGTCCCCAAAGCCCAGGATCATGTCATTGTTCCAGCTGGCCATGGAAATATTTTTGAAATCAGCCGTGTAGCTGGTCTCCAGCTCCCTTCCAAGGCTTACGTTTACCGCAGGGCCGGTACCTGTTTCACCGTTGAAGGTCTGGGTGGTCATGATCTTGCCCAGCCGGTCGTAGTTGTCATGGCTTTTGTCAAAGGTCAGCTCATCATGTATCCACAGGCCTATCAGCATGACCACGGCCATGCCTACCGCCAGTCCCAGGATATTGATGGCGGAATATCCTTTGTTCTTCAGCAGGCTTCGCCAGGCCACTTTCAGATAATTTTTGATCATACTGATCCTTTTATGATGAAAAGATTTATTCGCTTCTAAGGCTTTTGACCGGGTTGGCCAGTGCGGCTTTCAGGGCCTGCCAGCTGACTGTGAACAGGGCTATCAGCAGGGTGGTGCAACCGGTAAATGCAAATACCCACCAGGCGATACCCACGCGGTAGTGGAAACTTTGCAGCCAGCTGTTCATTGCCCACCAGGCTAAAGGGAAGGCAATCAGTGCCGCCAGCAATACCAGTTTCAGGAAATCCTTTGACAGCATGATCATGAGCTGGTTTGCAGATGCGCCCAGCACTTTGCGGATACCGATCTCCTTGGTGCGTTGCTCTGCTGCATAGGCGGCCAGTCCAAACAGCCCCAGGCAGGCGATCAGTATAGCCAGTATGGAAAAAGTGAGCGACAGGCTGCCTGTTCTTTGCTCGGCCCGGTACTGGGCGTCAAAATCTTCGTCCATAAAGGAATACTGGAACGGCTGGCCGGGCGCCATGGCCTTCCAGCGGCTTTCAATCTGCCGCACCAGGGGTTTGATATCGGCTGTATTGATACGGAAGGCAATGCTGCCTCTTTCTTCATGCAGGTATAAGGCCATGGGACTTACCTGCTGACGGAGTGAATTGAAGTTGAAATCTTTGAATACGCCCAGCACGGTAAAGCCTGATAATGATTTACTGGTCATGCTGTTCAGGAAATAGAGCTTTTTGTTGACGGGGTCTTCCCTGCCAAAGAGGCGGGCTGCGCTTTCATTGAGCAGTACGCCCTGGCTATCTGCCGGGAACTCGGCCGAAAAATTACGTCCCTTCAGCAATTGTATGCCGAGGGTAGGGAGGTAATGCTCATCCACCATCCAGGCCTGCATAGTCATGGAGGAATGCGGTTCCAGGGTGGGTGAGGCGTAATGCAGGTTATCGTTCCGGTAATTACTGGTGGGGAGATACCCTGTGATGGTAGCATGCTCTACGCCAGGCAGGGTAAGAACGCTTTCCCGGAATGCCTGGGGTTGTTTCAGGACGTAGCCATTCTTCACCACCAGCACCTGCTGCCGGTTATACCCGATATTTTTTTCCCGGATATATTTCATCTGGTTAAAAATAACTACGGTGCCGGCGATCAGGAAAATGGAAATGCCGAACTGGAATACTACCAGGCCATTCCGCAATGAACCTCCGAAGCCGGACTGGAGTTTTCCTTTCAACACCTGGATGGGCCTGAAGGCGGATAAATAGAAAGCAGGATAGCTGCCCGCCAGCAATCCCACCACCAGCATAATACCTGCCACAAGGCACAGGATAAGTGGCTCACTGAGCCGGGTATGGCTTATGGATTTTGCAGCCAGCTGGTTGAACAGCGGCAGCAGGAGCCAGGCCAGGACCAGTGCCAGGATGGTGGACAGGAAACTGACCAGCATGGATTCCGTCAGGAACTGTTTGATCAGGCTGTGGCGCCGGGAGCCCAATGCTTTCCGGACACCCACTTCACGCGCACGTTCGGCGGAGCGGGCGGTGCTCAGGTTCATGAAATTGACGCACGCAATAAGCAGGATAAACAATGCCACGGCAGAGAATATCCATATATACTGAATGTTATTGTTGGGACCCAGCTCTGCCGTCCTGGCGGAATGCAGGTGGATCCTGGTCAGCGGCATTAGATTGTACCGGATATAGCTACCTGCTTTTTCCAGTTCATCCAAATTAGCCTGCATGATAGATTCCACCTGTGGATTTGCATAGCGTGTAACCAGGGTTTTCATCTGCTCCGTCAGCAGGGCCGGATCGGCGCCTTCCCGCAGCAGGATATAGGTGTTGAAATTATGGCTGAGCCAGTTGTTTTCCTTTGCTTCACGCGAGCCTGCCAGGGACGCAAAAAAATCAAACTGGAAATGGGATTGCGCAGGCATATCCCTGATAACGCCGGTGATGCGGTATTGCTCATGATCCCCCACTGTAAGGGATTCTCCCACTACATCGGTGCGGTTAAAATATTTGCGGGCCATGCTTTCCGTGAGGACCAGGGTCCCGGGTTCCTTGAGTGCGGTGGCCGGGTTGCCGTTCAGCATGTTCAGGCTGAAAACACTAAACAGGGAGGCGTCTGCAAAGATGACCTTTTCTTCCCTGATATTATCGGCCCCCCGTTTTACCAGCCATCCGCCATAATTGCGGAAACGGACAGCTGCTTCTACCTGGGGATAATCCCTCACCATGGCTTCTGCCATGGAAGGCGCGGCCACGGCCAGTTCATAGGTATTGTCCGAAAAACGGATGCTGGGGTCTACCCGGTATATCCGGTCGGCCTTTGTATGAAAGCGGTCGTAGCTCAGTTCATCCATTACATACAATACAATGAGCAGACAGGTAGCCAGGCCGATGGCCAGCCCTGATATATTGATAAAGGTGAAGCCTTTATTTTTCAGCAGGTTGCGCCAGGCAACCTTTACATAGCTCTTGAACATGATTGTCTTGTTAAGTGCCTATTTGATATTGACGGAAACGCGGCCGCTGCTGTTGCGGACATCCACGGGGATACCGCCGCCGTTCAGTTTGCCTTCCACACGGTCATCCTCCAGCTTACCGGAAAAATTACTGACGGTGCCCAGTTTGACTTTACCGCCGCTTAGGTCCAGGTCGTAGCCCCCGGAAGGCAGTTCCAGTTCAATGCTGCCACCGGAATTGCGCAGTTTCACAAACCTGCCTGCATCAGTGATGGTTGCCCGGATATTACCACCGGAAGTAGAGGCGCTGAGGGAGCCGGCAATTTTATTGATATGTACACTGCCGCCGGAAGTATGCGCGTCCAGGTCGCCCTTGATATCTTCACTGCGGATATTACCGCCGCTGGTAGTCGCTTTTACATTTCCGTCCAGCTGGTTCAGGTGGATATTGCCACCGGAAGTGCCCAGCTTGAGGGTGCCGGAAGAGCTGCTGGCGTCAATATTGCCACCGCTGGTGCTGAGGTCAATATTGTCTTTGGACTTGCTGATATGAATATTTCCGCCGGAGGTGCGGCCTTTGATATTGCCGGTCAGTCCCACCAGGTTGAGGTTGCCGCCGCTGGTAGCAAAATCCTGTTGTCCATTCAGGTCAGTGATGGTAATATTCCCGCCGCTGGTCCTGAGCTCGGTGGCTGTTTCGGAGCCAACAAATATTTTGAAAGAAACAGAGAGGGATCTTTTCCAGTTGCTGATCTTTACTTTGGGCGTACAGCTGGCTGTGAGGGTATTGCCTTTCAGCTCAACGGTGAGGTTATAATCTTCTTTAAAGCGATTGTCCAGTTCGGCAGTAGTGTATTTCTGGTTGTTGTTGCCGGATACATAAACTTCCACCCGGGCTTCGCTGCTGCCGCCGGTTACGGAGATATTACCGCCGGAGGTTTGCGAGACCACCTGCCGGATAGACTGGGCGGAGAAAGACTGGGTTTTGTAAGGTGTCTGGTTGTTCTGCGCCAGCAGCAGGGCAGGGGCGGCGCTGAGTAAAAGGGCAAAAAGTTTTTTCATTGTTTAATAGTTTACAGTTAAGGTCTCCGGCAGGGCATCGTTTGTTGCTTGCCGCCTGTTTTTTTATTCTGCGCGTAAACTTTTCACGGGGTTTGCCAGGGCGGCCCTGATGGCCAGGAAACTGATCGTTGTAACAGTGATCAGCAGGGCCAGAATGGCGGCCAGGCCAAAGATCCACCAGCTCAGCTGGGAACGGTAGGCAAAGTCCTGCAGCCATCGATACATAAAGAAACCCGCCAGCGGGGCCGCTATCACGAAGGCAATGCTCACCAGCTTCAGGAAATCGCTGGAGAGCAGGTGCAGGATATTGCTGACACTGGCGCCCATGACTTTACGGATGCCAATTTCTTTGGTGCGTTGCATGGTGCTGTAAGAGGCCAGTCCCAGCAGGCCGAGGCAACTGATGAAAATAGCGAGGATGGCAAAATTCAGGAACAGTTTGCCGAAGCGCTGTTCGCTGCGGTATTGCTGGTCGAATATGTCATTCAGAAAGGAATAGCTGAAGGGACGATTGGGAAAGAATTCCTTCCACTTCTTTTCAATGGTGGCAATGGTGGCGGGTGCTGCGGCAGCCGGTATATTGGCAATCACCTTATCATAGGCGCCCGGTTCTATGCGCAGGGTAAGCGGGGCGATATCGGATTGCAGGCTGGTATAGTGAAAGTCCTTCAGTACGCCAATGATCTTTCCTTCCCGGCCCCATTGTTTGAAACGCTTGCCGATGGCCTGTTCCGGGCTGGTATAACCGAACATCTTTACGGCGGACTCATTGAGTAGCATAGCCTGGGTGGTATCGGTTTTGAAGTCGCCGGAAAAAGCGCGACCGGCCACCAGCTTCATGTCAAACAGGGGGATATAATCGAAGTCTACAAAATACAGGCGAAGATTGGCCACCTGCAGGTCGCCATTCCGGTTCTCAATCTCTGAATAGGCGCTGTTATAGCCATCTCCCGGTACGGAGGAGCCGGCGCTGATCTGGCGTACCCCTGCCAGCTTCCGCAGTTCCTCTTTAAAGGTATGGGTCTGGGGATCGCTGAAAGTGGTGAGCACCAGCATCTGGTCTTTATTGAAGCCCAGGTTCTGGTGGTTCATATAGCGCATCTGGTTGTTCACCACCAGGGTGCCTATCACCAGTGCAATGGAAATGGTGAACTGGAAGATCACCAGTCCTTTCCGCAGCAGGATACCCTGGGCGCCTGTGGCAAAGCGGCCTTTCAATACAACGATGGGGCGGAAAGAACTCAGCACCAGGGCCGGGTACAGGCCGGCCAGCAGGCCCACGCCAATGGATGCGGCCAGCAGCACGGCCAGGTCCTCCGGGTTGCTGAAGATGCCGGAACTGATCTGTTTGCCGGCCAGCTCATTGAAAGCCGGCAGCAGAAGGGCGGCAGACAGCATGCTGAGGATAAAGGCAACGCTGCTGATCAGGAGGGACTCCGTCAGGAACTGCCTGGTCAGCTGTCCTTTTAAGGCGCCTACCACTTTCCGGATGCCTACTTCGCGGGCGCGTTCCGTGGAGCGGGCGGTAGTGAGGTTGATAAAGTTAATGCAGGCAATCAGCAGGATAAAAGCTGCTACTATGGAAAACACATATACATTACTGATCCTGCCGGTCTTGTTTCCCTCCCGGGTGGTATAGAGGTATACCTCACGCAGAGGTTCCAGGAACAGGGATGCAAACATCTGGTGTTCCTCCATTTCCTTGCCGTTCCTTTTCTGCAGGAACCCAGGGAACTTTTTTTCCAGCGCCTTTGGATCTGTGCCTGGCCTAAGGAGCAGGTAGGCCATAGAGCCGTAATTGCCCCATTGCTTGTCCAGGCTGGGATTCCATTCTTTGGTAAGAGTGGTCATAGACACATAGACATCTCCTTTCAGATCCGTATTTTCCGGCACATCCCGGATCACACCTGTTACGCTGGCGCTTTGTCCTTCGTTTGTCATCAGCAGGACCTTGCCTATGGGATCTTCATTGCCGAAATATTTTTTGGCGGCGGTCTCCGTCAGTACTACACTCCGCGGATCACGTAGGGCAGTGGCGGGGTTGCCTTTCAGCATACGGAAGCCGAAGACGCGGAACAGGGAAGAATCCACAAAGCGGGTATTCTCTTCCTGTATCTTAATATCGTTATAACGGAAAAGGATACTATGTCTGCTGAAGCGGACAAAATCCTCCACTTCGGGGAATTCATCTTTCAGGTTGGAAGGCACAGCCCAGGAAGGACCAGTGGTACGTAATTCTTCAGTAGGTGTTTTGATATTGGCTACTACCCGGAAGATGCGGTCCTTTTTGGGATGCCAGGATTCATAGCTCATTTCAAAACGGACATACAGGAAGATCAGGAAACAACCGGTGAGCCCCACCGTCAGACCAAGAATATTGATCAGGGAAAAGGTCCGGTGTTTCCAGAGGTTACGAAAAGCGGTCTTTAAAAAGTTCCTGAACATACTGATTGTTTTAAATGGCTGGATAGGATTAGGTATCGTAGATAGTAATGCTGCTTATTCATTGCGTAAACTTTTAACGGGATTGGCCAGGGCTGCCCGGATGGCCTTATAGCCCACCGTGATCCAGGCAATGATCAGGGAAAAGGTAATGGCCAGCAGGAATACCCCAATGCCGATACGTATCCGGTAGGTGAAATCCTGCAGCCACTGGTTCATGACCCACCAGGCTACCGGTGTGGCAATGATAAAGGCCAGACTGATCAGCAGGGTGAACTCCCGTGAGAACAGGTAAACGATATTGCCAACCGAAGCACCCAGCACTTTGCGGATACCCACTTCTTTTGTCTTCTGTACGGCCATGAAGGAAACCAGTCCGTACAGGCCCAGGCAGGAGATAAAGATGGCCAGTCCTGCAAAGATCTTGTACAATGTTTCCAGCTGTTCTTCCTGGCGGTAGAAATTGGCGATGCTCTCATCCACAAAGAAGCTGTCGTAAGCATATTCGGGATAGTGCTGGTCCCAGATCTTCCGGATAGCGGTATTGGTTTGAACAATATTGGCCGTCTGAAGCTTAATGGCGGTTTCCGTGAACCGGCGACGATGAATGGAGATAATCAGCGGCTTGATATTCTCCCGGAGGGAATTGGTCTTGAAATCCTTCACCACGCCTGAGACAGGCAGCCATCTGCCACCGCCTATCCGTACTTCTTTACCAAGTACCTGCTGTGGGTCCTTAATGGCAAATTTTTCCAGGAAGGTTTCATTGACCACCACGGTGCGGGCTGTATCACCTGGATCATACGCTTTACCTGCCAGGAAGCGGAGATCAAAGGTCTTAAAATAGTCAGCATCGGCGTACTTCAGGAAGATGGCAAATTTTTCATCATTGGCATGATGGTCAAAGTTGAAGTTGGAAGCTGAATTATTATCGGAAGAAGGAACATCGCTGTTGAAGCTGACGGCTTTTACACCAGGCAGCTGCAGCAGGGCAGCTTTGAAGGCGGCCTGCCGGGAAAGTGCTGTGCTGTCTGTGCGGCCATTGAGTACCAGCAGGGCGTTTTTGTTGAAGCCCAGTTCCATATTACGCACAAAGTTCATCTGGGAGATGGAAACAATGGTGGCAATGACCAGTACCTGTGCCATGGCAAACTGTACCACTACCAGGGCGCGGCGGATAGGAATACCGCCGATGCTGGCTGAAGTGATCTTGTTCTTCAGGGCCAGGGCAGGCCGGAAGCCGGACAGCACCAGGGCGGGGTAGGAGCCGGACAGCAGGATCACCAGCAGGCTGACGATGGCCAGGAAGGGAATGGTATCCCGCGTAAACAGCGGCAATTTTTCCTGGATGCTCACCAGCTGTTTCAGGAAGGGCATGGCAGCCCAGGCAATGGCCAGGGCCAGGACCAGTGCAATGCCCACCAGTACGGCCGTTTCTCCCATCATCTGCCAGAACAGCTGGGCGCGGCTGCCGCCCATTACCTTACGTACGCCCACTTCTTTGGAGCGGCTCACGGCCTTTGCCGTGTTCAGGTTCACAAAATTGATGCAGGCCATCAGGATGATCAGGATGCCTATCAGGGAGAGGGTCCAGAGCGTGGCCTGGCTGGTGGTATGGTCTCCGAAATTACCGAAGCGGTTATCTGAATGGAGGGTTGTCAGCGCCTGCAGGTAGTGGGCGCGTTCCATCCGGCCATTTTGTTCGTATTGGTCCTTGCTGATCTTCAGCAGCACTTTGTTCACGCGTACCGAATCTGCGGCAGTTTTTAATTTTACATATAGCTGCATACTGCTGGACAGGTTGCCCCAGTGCGGATCGTAATGGTAGTCAGGTCGCTGGCGGATGGTCTCAAAAGAGCTGATCACCCGCAACGGGATATCTGAATGGACGGGCGGGTCCTGGATAATACCGGTCACTTTCATGGTGTGGCGGTTGTCAATGCTGATCAGCTGGCCCATAGCCTGCTGCCAGGTCCCGAAATATTTCTCTGCAATGCTTTTTGTCAGCACGCTCATATTGGGCGCTTCCAGCACATCGGGTGAACCGGCCAGCCATTGCTGCTCAAAAATGCGGAGAAAGCCAGGTTCCACCATGCCCAGTCCTTTGTCTTCAATGAACTTGGCCTGGGCGGCGCCGCCGTTGTTTCCCAGTACCGAGATCTGGCTGCCGCTATGGTCATTGTAAAAGCCCATGGGCAGATCTGGCAGGGCAGTGGCTACCACTTCCTTTAGCGGGTAGGGGATGCCGGGAGTATAGTCCATGCCATCCGGGTCCAGGTCTTCCGTGATGATGCGGGCTATCTGGTCATGCCCGGGATAAAAGCGGTCGTAGCTGTTCTCGTAGCGCACTACAATGAACAGCAGGATGCAGGCGGCCATGCCAATGGCCAGGCCGGTAATATTGATGATGGAATAGCCCTTGTGTTTAAGGAGATTCCTGAAAGCGATCTTGATGTAGTTCCTGAACATGCGTTGGCTGTTTAGTGCTTTGAGAACCGGGAATGTTTTTATTCTGACCGCAGCGACAGGGCCGGGTTGGCCATGGCGGCGCGGATGGATTTATAGCTTACGGTGAGCAGGGCAATCAGGATGGACAAGGCGCCTGCGCCTATGAACACCCAGACGGAAATACTGATCCGGTACCTGTAATCCTGCAGCCATTGGTGCATGAACCACCAGGCCAGCGGTGTGGCAATGAGCAGCGCAACCACCACCAGGCGCAGGAAATCCCTGGAAAGCAGGCTGGTGATGTCCAGCACAGAAGCGCCCAGCACTTTCCGCACACCGATCTCTTTCACGCGGTTCTCAGCCATATAGGTGGCCAGCCCGAATAAGCCGAGGCAGGAGATCAGGATGGTGAGACCGGCAAACAGTCCGGCCAGCGTAGCCGACTGTTGTTCCGCCCGGAACTTCTGCGCATAGTCCTCATTCAGGAAATAATACTCAAAAGGAAAATCCGGATTGTATTTTTCAAAAACATTTTTCAGGATGGCCA
Organism: Candidatus Pseudobacter hemicellulosilyticus; assembly: GCA_029202545.1. Taxonomy (GTDB): domain Bacteria; phylum Bacteroidota; class Bacteroidia; order Chitinophagales; family Chitinophagaceae; genus Pseudobacter; species Pseudobacter hemicellulosilyticus. Next base: position 5,389,520 of record CP119311.1, on the reverse strand, counting down.
GGCAGTCAGCTGTGGACTTTGCTTCATTGAGCCGGAAATGCACAGCATTGAACCAGCCCTTGGGACCCTCTATCAGCATCGGCGTTACCGTCTGATAGGGCGAGCCAATGATGAAGTCTTTGATGACGCCCACTACCACCCAGTCCTTATTGTTGTCTTTAACGATCTTCCCTATCGGATCTTTGAAGCCCATATGTGCCACGGCTTTTTCATTCAGCAGGCAGGCCAGGGAATCAGTAGGGTATTGCTGAACATCTATATCCCTTCCCCTGACCAAATGGAAACCGGCAGTTTTGACCAGGTTGCCATCGGTGCAGTATCGTTCAAAGACGGTACGGTCGTCCGTACGTTTGCCTTCCCATTGTATGCCCCAGGTATTGCTCCAGCCGTCTGAAAGCGGTGAGCTGGTCTTGCTGGCGGATGTAATGGCCCCTGCATTGGTCAGCTCATGAATGATCAGTGCATAGTGTTTTTCAACATCGGCTGTGCCGAATACATAGACCAGGTTATCCTTGTTATACCCGGCATCCCGCTCCTGGGCGTACCGGATCTGCTGCCGTACTATGATGGTGCAGATGATGAGGATGATGGCAAAACTGAACTGGGTGATCACCAGTATTTTCCTTGGCGTGATCAGCGCACCGGCCTGTTTGAAGCTGCCTTTCAGCACGCGGATAGGGCGGAAGGCGGACAGGTAAAAGGCCGGGTAGCTGCCGGCTACCAGCCCGGTGATCAGCACAAAGCCAAGGGCCGACAGCAGGAAGCCGGGTGTCCCAAAGGGAATGAATAATTTTTTTCCTACCAGCTGGTTGTAGGCGGGCAGGGTGAGCTGCACCAGCAGCAGCGCTATCAGGCCTGCGCCCAGGGACAGCAGGATGGACTCACCCAGGAACTGTGCTACCAGGGAGCCACGCCGGGCGCCTACCACTTTCCGGATGCCTACTTCGCGGGCGCGTTTTTCACTGCGGGCTGTGCTCAGGTTCATGAAATTGATACAGGCTATCAGCAGGATGAAGCCGGCAATGATGGCAAAAAGCCGCACCATTTCAATACGTCCGCCTGTGGGCAGGCCGTTCTGGAGGTTCCCATAAAGCCAGGCGCTGCTGAAGGAATACAGGAATACGTCTATGGGTTCTTTATTTTGGGTATGGCGGCGGGTGATATCCCTGATCTTTTTGTTGACAGCAGCCAGCGAGGCCGCAGGCTGTAATTCCACGTAAGTATCTACGGAATTATTGCCCCAGTAATTATCGTCCCAGCCAATTTTGGCCATGTACGACCAGGGCATCAGGCATTCAAATTTCAGGCTGCTGTTATTGGGCAGGTCTTTCAGCAGGCCGCTGACTGTAAGCTGGTCTTTGCTTTCACCGGTATGTATCTGCACTATTTTGCCTATCACATCGGTGCTGCCAAACAGCTTCCGGGCCAGGGATTCCGTCAACAGGATATTGTTGGGATCCCTGAGAGCAGTACCGGGATTACCCTGTACCAGCGGGAAGCTGAACATGCTGAGAAAGGTACTGTCCACAAACTGGCCATTTACCTTGAGCTTGTTATCGCCCACAATGGCCAGTGCGCCGTAGATGTTCTGCATGCGGCAGATCTGCTGTATATCGGGGAACTCCTGTTTCAGCGTTGGCCCCAGGATCTTAGGGGTGCTGTTCCAGCCGTAAGTTTCACCTTCCGTCTGGTTCCAGACCTGGAACAGGCGCTGGTCTTTTTCATGGAATTTGTCCATGCTCCATTCATTTTGGATCCAGAGCAGGATCAGGATGGCGCTGGCCATCCCTACGGATAGGCCGGTAATATTGATGGCCGTGAAAGACTTGTTCTTCCACAGGTTGCGCAGGGCGATAAGTAGATAGTTCCGGAGCATGCGACAGGTTTGATCAGTTGGGTTGTTTGTTTGACTACCGGGTACAGATCAATGTTACGGGTTATACCATGATGTTCTCCAGCACGGTCTGCCCGTCCAGCATGCGGATGATGCGGTGGCTGTAGCGGGAGTCGTGTTCTGAGTGGGTCACCATGATGATAGTAGTGCCCTGCTCATTCAGATCGGTGAGCAGCTGCATCACTTCGTTACCGTTGGAGCTGTCCAGGTTACCCGTAGGCTCATCCGCCAGGATCAGCTTGGGGTTATTGACCACGGCGCGGGCAACGGCCACACGTTGCTGCTGACCACCGGACAGCTGCTGTGGGTAGTGATTGCGGCGGTGCATGATCTGCATCTTGTCCAGCACTTCTTCCACCCGCTTTTTGCGGTCGCCGGTCTTTACACCCGTATAGATCAGGGGCAGTTCCACATTTTCGTATACAGTCAGCTCATCAATCAGGTTAAAGCTCTGGAATACGAAGCCGATATTGTGTTTGCGCAGATCGGCGCGTTTGCGCTCGTTGAAATGCGCCACTTCCGTGCCGTTGAACAGGAAGCTGCCGTTATCGGGATCATCCAGCAGGCCCAGGATGTTCAGGAGGGTTGATTTACCACAGCCGGAAGGTCCCATGATGGCCACAAATTCCCCTTCTTTCACTTCCAGTGTCAGCTTGTTCAGGGCCACTGTTTCCACTTCTTCGGTGCGGTAGATCTTCTCAAGGTTGGTGATCTTGATCATATTAGTGTATTGATGGTTGTTAGTTGGATGAAATCAGTTAAATAAGACCTGGTACAGCGGCAGGATGCCTGTCACCGGGCTGAAATCCATTTCTCCTTCCACGGGCGGCGGCAGTACGCGGAACCGGTTACCGGCTATGCCTGCAGGGCTTTTCCGGTTCTTTTCTTCCACGCCGCTGCTGGCCTGCCGCGGCACTGCCATCAGGAGGCAGAAGCCTGCCAGCATCATTGTCTGGGAGAAATTGACTTTCATACAATCAGTTTTTACTTTTTATTTTTCAGCACCAGCTCCTGCATGGTACCGTAGTTCTCGTAGCTGGATGTTACTACCTTATCGCCGGGCTGCAGGCCGTTCAGCACCTCATAATAATCGGGGCTCTGGCGTCCCAGCTGGATATCCACTTTATAGGCAATATTCCCGTTCTCGCTGACCTTGAAGATCCAGTTGCCGCCGGTCTGCTGGTAAAAGCCGCCCTTTGCCAGCAGCAGGGCTTCGGTCTCGTCACTCAGGGCCAGCCTGATCTGCAGGGTCTGCCCGCGGCGGATGCCTTTGGGCGCTTCGCCTGCAAATTCCATATCCACCTGGAAGCGGCCATTGGTCACCTGCGTATATACTTTGGTGATACGCAGCTTGTAGTCTTTATTGGCAAAGCTGAAGCTGGCGGAGAGGTCTGTAAATACCCGGGAAATATAGTGTTCATCAATATCGGCGCGTACTTTGAAGCCGCTGAGTACGTCTATCTGGCCCAGTCTTTCGCCTTTGTTGCGGTTCTGGCCAATCTCTGCATCAAGAGATGTCAGCTGGCCGTCCACCGGTGCGCGAACGATCAGGTCGCCCACTTTTTTGCGGGTCAGGTCCAGCGCGCTGCGGGAGCGGACAAATAGCTCCCGGGCCTGCTCCACGCCCTGTTTGGTGGAAGCGGAGTCCTGCTGCAGGATCTGATCGGTCAGCTTTTTCTTCTGCACCTGGTAATTGTATTCGTTCTCACTCTGCCGGAACTCCTGCAGGCCAATCACCTTTTCAGCATAGAGGTGCTTGTTGAGCAGGTATATGCGCTCAGCCTCTTTCAGCTGGTTCTCTACGTCGGTCAGCTGGTTGAGTTTGGTAACGGTATTCTGCTGGGCAGCGGTATTGGCGATCTGCATCTGGGTCAGCAGGTTGTAAACGGAGGTCTCCTGGTTCACCAGGCTCAGGGCCAGGTCGGTATTGGAGAGCCGGAGGATGGGCTGGCCTTTTTTCATGACGGTCCCATCTTCCACAAATTTTTCTTCCACCCGGCCGCCTTCCTGGGCATCCAGGTAGATGGTGGTGATGGGTAACACAATGCCATTGATGGGGATGATCTCCTGGAAAGGCCCTTTACGGATCTCGCTGATGCTGATGCGTTCGGTATCCACATTGAGCCGGCTTTTACCGGAGGTAAGATAAAAACTGGCGATGATCAGGGCCAGGATGCCAACAATGCCACCGATGGTCAGCAGTTTTTTGGTGGTCCATTTCTTTTTGGCGATAACTCTATCCACGTTAATTGATTTTTTGGGTTCTACACGTAGTTCACAACCTTATGCCAGAAAGCCAGGGCCGTGAGCCTCAGTTAGTTACTATGGTTAGAATTGTCCGGCTGTCCGCTACCAGTACAACAACTGTCCGCTTTTGATACAATGCGTGCGGGACGGGCTTTTTACCTAAAAAATTGTTTGCCACAGCATTGTAATTATGGTATAATTGTAGTTGGGAATGTTGCAATATTCCTGATATTTATTTTTTCCGCATGTCTTTAAAGAACGCCTCGATACTCGTAATAGATGATGACCTCGATGTCCTGACCGCTGTCCGCCTCCTGCTCAAAACCGAAGTCCGGGAGGTGACCACCGAAAAGAACCCCGAGAACCTGCGCACCCTGTTGAACAAACAGGCCTATGATGTGATCCTGCTGGATATGAATTTCAACAGCTCCATCAATACCGGCAATGAAGGGCTTTTCTGGCTCAGCAAGATCAAAGAGATGAAATCGGAGGCCGCCGTGATCATGATCACGGCTTACGGGGATATTGACCTCGCCGTCCGCTCCCTGAAAGAAGGGGCTGCCGATTTTGTGGTGAAACCCTGGCATAATGAGAAGCTGATCAGCACTATCCGGGAAGCCCTGAAACGAAAGGGCCGCGCCGCTTCCACACCTGTCACCCGCACGGATTCCATCATTGGCTCCGAGCTGCTGGGAGAATCGGAAGTGATGGAAGATATTTTCCATAAGATAGAAAAGATTGCGCCCACCGATGCCAATATCCTGATCCTGGGAGAGAACGGCACCGGCAAGGACCTGATAGCCAAAGCCATCCACCAGCAGTCGCTGCGGCGGGAGAAAGCCTATGTGAAAGTGGATGTGGGCGCCCTCACCGAAAGCCTGTTTGAGAGTGAGCTGTTCGGCCATAAGAAAGGGGCGTTCACTGATGCCCGGGAGGACAGGATAGGCCGCTTTGAGGCGGCCAATGGCGGTACGCTTTTCCTGGATGAGATCGGTAATATCGGTCTGCACCAGCAGGCCAAGCTGCTCAGCGTGCTGCAGAACCGGCAGGTGATCCGGCTGGGGACCAACGATCCTGTTTCCATAAATATCCGCCTCATCTGCGCCACCAACGTGCCCCTGCCCGAACTGGCCAACGAGAGCCGTTTCCGGAAGGACCTGATCTACCGGATCAATACCGTGGAGATCATGGTGCCGCCACTGCGCAAAAGAGGCAATGATATTATCCTGCTGGCCAAGCATTTCAGCCGGCTGTACAGCAACAAATATTTGAAGCCCGTAATGGAGTTTGATACCAAAGCCATTGATAAGCTGCTGCATTATCATTATCCCGGTAATATCCGCGAGCTGCAATATACCATCGAGCGGGCCGTGATCATGGCGGAAGGACATGTGCTGCAGGCCACCGACCTGATCTTTTCTCCCATAGAATCGGCTCCTGCGGCTGATGCGGAACCGGATGAGCTGAAGCTGAGCGCCGTGGAGAAGAACACTATCCTGCGCGTGATTGAAAAGCACAATGGCAATATCACCAAGGCCGCCCGGGAGCTGGGGCTTACCCGCACTGCGCTCTACCGGCGGCTGAGCAAATACGATATCTGATGCTATTAACCTGCGCCTATGTCGTTTAAGAATATTGAATGGCGGATACTGGGCAGGATCCTGGTCCTGCTGGCTGTGCTGACCCTGTCGGCCTTCGTGATCGTAAAGGGTTGGTATGTGTACCTCATTATCCTGCTGCCCGTGATCATTTACCAGGTAGTGGATTTTTACCGCTTCCTGCGCAAGGCGCAGACGGAACTGGACCAGTTTGTAGAGTCTGTGCATTACCGTGATTTCTCCCGCTACTTTGACGTGAAACATGCACCGGTGGAGCTGAAGCCCCTGCGACAGGGCTTCAACGAGATCAATACCACTTTCAAAGTGATCAGTAAGGAAAAGGAAACGCAGTACCAGTATTTGCAGAAGATACTGGAGATGATTGATACCGGCATCCTGATGTACCAGGAGAAGGAAGGTGAAGTACTGTGGATGAATGAGGCCCTGAAACGCCTGCTGCAGCTCCCTTACCTGAAGACTATCCATTCCCTTTCACGCCGTGATGAAGGACTGTATAAGGAAGTGGTGGCTTTAAGGCCGGGCGAAAGCAAAATAGCTGTTGCGCACCAGGACAGATCGCCTTTTAAGATGCTGCTCTCCGCCACTACTTTCCAGACGGATGGCCAGCTCTATAAGCTGATCGCTTTCCAGAATGTGAACGAGGCGCTGGATGAAACAGAGTCCAAAGCCTGGCAGAAACTGCTGAGCGTAATGACCCATGAGATCATGAATTCCATCGCCCCCATCTCGTCCCTGGCCAATACGCTCAAGAGCCGCCTCCAGGAATCGGCACAGCGGCCCGGTAAAAGGGACGGCGCGCTGGACGACCTGGAGCTGGGCATTGATACCATCAAACGCCGCAGCGAGGGTCTGCTCAAATTTGCGGAGACCTACCGCAACCTGAATAAGATCACTACACCTAACCTGCGTAAAATATATGTAAGGGATTTGTTTGAGAACCTGCATCACCTGATGCAGCCTACGCTGGACCAGAAAAATATTGAGCTGGAGATCATCCTCAAGGATCCCGACCTGATGGTAGAAGCAGATGGCAGCCTGATGGAGCAGGTGCTGATCAATTTGCTGGTCAATGCTATGGAGGCGGTAAAGGACCGGGCCGAACCGCGGATCATGCTATCGGCCTGGCTGGCGTCCACCCGGAAAATGGTGATCAAAGTGGCGGACAATGGCATTGGCATGCCGGAGGAATTGCTGGACAAGATCTTCATTCCATTCTTCAGCACCAAGAAAAGCGGCAGTGGCATCGGGCTCAGCCTCTGCAAACAGATCATGCTGCTGCACAAAGGACATATCCATGTACAGTCCAAAGAAGGCGAGGGGACTGCCTTTTTGCTACAGTTTTAGCTTTTAACCGGAATTAGGCAAATCGGTCTTTCGCCGGAGACGAAAAAATAATGGTCACTCGCCGGAGGCGGGCGACTGGATCTGCTGCGCAGACCAGGTTAACCACGGAAATTGCACTATAGGCCATGTTGACCGATTGAGAAATCACTGCAAAAACCATTACAGCCAATAGCCGCTTTCAGCGTTGCTGTCAGGCGGGATTTGCCTTCGGCAGTTTGCGCGCCAGCCAGCTGTTCTTCGCGGGGATCAGCCAGTTGTTTTCCAGCTCCGTTTTTGTCAGCACCACATTGTTGAAATACGGTGTTTCGGCAGTAACGAAACCATTGGTCAGCGCATAATCCAGTTGCGACAAAGGCAGGAGCTGCACTTTGTCCTTGATCACGAAGGCCAGGGATTGCCTGTCGAACATATTCACTTTATACAATTCTTCCAGCTGTTTGATGATGCGGACGGAACTGTCCGTGCTGCAGCCACTCACACCGCCGCCCACCTTTACATCCGCCATGAGGATCACAAACTGTCCAAAGAACAGGGTGCCGAATCCTTTCACGGGGGTGCCATGGGTTTTCCAGCTGCCAACAAAATGATTGAGCAGGTCTTCGATCTGGAGGGCTTCACCCATGGTGAAGAGACGGCTGCTCTGGTAAACCCAGACCCTTGAGTCGGCAGAAAAATCGGCCGGTAATAACTCCTGGTAATTCCAATTCATTCTGTAAAGATACTGAATCAGTAAAATATATGACTACAGACTGCCATTGTTGGCAGGCAACAGGTTTTTGTGTTTTACCGGACAGGCTTAAAGATCACGAAGGGTGCTACAAAGCGATGCGCCGCCATTGCTTTAGTCCATGGACTGGGCCACCAGTTCTGCCACATCCAGCACCTGTACGTTACCTTCTTTCTCCTGGTTCTTGACGCCATCGGTCAGCATGGTATTACAGAAAGGACAGGCGGCTGCAATAACGGTGGCCTGGGTATCCAGGGCTTCGACGGTACGCTCATCATTGACGCGGGCCGTGCCTTTTTCTTCTTCCTTGAACATCTGGGCGCCACCGGCGCCGCAGCAAAGGCCTTTGCTCTTGCAGCGTTTCATTTCCACTAGCTCTGCGTCCAGGGTTTCCAGGACTTTGCGGGGGGCTTCATAAATATCATTGGCCCGGCCCAGGTAGCAGCTGTCGTGGTAAGTGATCTTCCGGCCTTTGAAAGTACCGCCTTCTTTGAGGCGGATCTTCCCGTTGTCAATCAGTTGCTGTAACAGGGTGGTATGATGGACCACTTCATAATGGCCGCCCAGCTCAGGGTACTCATTTTTGAAGATATTGAAGCAATGGGGGCAGGTAGTGACAATCTTTTTGATGCCGTAATTGTTGAGGACCTGGATATTCTGGTAGGCCATCATCTGGAACATGAACTCGTTCCCGGCCCGGCGGGCAGGATCTCCTGTACACATTTCCTCTTTACCGAGGATGGCATAGGAAACACCTACCTTATGCAAAATGCTGGCGAAAGCTTTGGTGATCTTCTGGGCCCGCTGGTCAAAGCTGCCCGCACAACCCACCCAGAAAAGCAGTTCGGGGGATTGTCCGCTGGCCATCATTTCCGCCATATTGGGTATGTGCATCGTTGGGTGCTGGTTTTTAAGGGATAAATGTAAGTTGAAAAGTTGAAACCTGAACCCCAGGGGCAAAAGCCGGGCGGACATGACCGCTGATATGACCAAAAGCTGGCACGTTATTTATAGTATTTAGAGAATCATCTCCAGTATCCCCTGATTAAAAAAGGTTTACACCCCGGACATAGTAGGAAAAATATCACTATTTTACATCTATAATAAAACCAACCGATGCAATTACAACAAGCGGTGAACAACATTTTTGTTCAGCTTGCAGGGACGTTACAACAACTGTCCCCGCAGCAGTATGCCCAACCCTGTAATACGCTCTTTAAAAATACTATCGGACAGCATGTCCGTCATATTATAGAACTGTATCAGTGCCTGGACAATGGTTACCAGGATGGCCTGGTGAACTATGAGAAAAGGAAAAGGGATACAGCCATTGAGACCGATCAGGAACTGGCCGGCCGGCTGCTGCAGGAGATCCACTCCGGGCTGGGTAAACCCAATAAGGTCCTGCAACTGGAAGCCTGCTACGATGAGCATGCTACCACACCCATTGCCATTGAGACCAACTATTTCCGGGAGATAGCCTACAACCTGGAGCACACCATTCACCATATGGCCCTGATCCGGGTTGGCATCCATGAAGTATCTTCCCTCTCCCTGCCCGATGATTTCGGAGTGGCCTCTTCCACCGTCAAGTACCGCAAGCAATGTGTACAGTAACATTTATACCGGGAAGAGATCAATGTTATCTTACTTCCAACCGCGATGAAAAATCCTGGCGTTCGCCGGCCCTCTTACCCGCGGCTTACCAGTTCTCCTCCGGTCAGCTCCTGTTTCCCAAAGACGGGGACGCAGGGGGGACCTGGATTGCCGCCCATGAGAACGGCAATGCCATCATCTTCCTCAACGGCGCTTTTATTGCCCATACACCACAGCCACCTTACCGGAAAAGCCGGGGCCTGATCCTGCTGGACCTGATTGACAGTCCCTCTCCCTGGAACAGCTTCCTGGCCATCCAGCTGAACAATATAGAACCATTCACAGCCATCCTATGGGACCAGCAGCGCCTGTATGAATGCCGCTGGGACGGTGAGCAGAAACACCAGAAAGAACTGAACCCCGGCCGGCCGCATATCTGGTCCTCCGTTACCCTGTATACCGAAGCAGTGGTGAAAAAACGGAAGCAGTGGTTCAGTAACTGGCTGCACCAGCACCCGCATCCGGGCCCTGATGAGATACTGGGCTTTCACCAGTTCACCGGGGATGGGGACCGGCACAACGACCTGCTCATGGACCGGAACGGGCAGGTGTACACGGTAAGCGTCACCCGGATGACCCTTCGTCCGCAGGCTACACAGATGCATTACCTCGATCTGAAAAATAATAAGACCTTTGACCGGGAATTAGTCTTTGAAAAATCAATGGCCGGCCGCTAATGACGTTTTACCAACGGGTCTTCCACCGCCCCTTTTTTATCAGGTTGTTCAACTGGGAATACTGGAGCTTCGGCGCCATCTACGCCTGTATTTATCCCATTTATTTTGCGCTCTGCCTGCGCAACAGATCCCTTTTCTTTTTTGCTGCGGCCAATCCGAGGATCCGCAATGGCGGTTTTCTCTGCGAGTCCAAGAAAGACATTGCGGCACTGATACCGGCAGCTTATCATCCCCGTTCGCTGTTCATTGATCTGCCTGCTGACCCGGACAAAGCAGTACAGGAACTGTCCGCTGCCGGACTGTTATTCCCGCTGATAGGCAAACCCAATATGGGTGGTCGCGGCCGGGGTATCAGCATGCTGCGGGATGAACAGGCGGTACGCCGGTATGTTGCCAGGGCGCAGATGGATTTTCATATCCAGGAATTCATTGTCTATCCCAATGAGGCCGGTATCTTCTATTGCCGTTATCCCGGTGAAGCCAAAGGAAAGATCACCGGTATTGTACAGAAACTGTTCCTGACCGTAAAAGGGGATGGACGGAATACTATGCGGCAGCTGTTGCAGCAGGACCGCCGGTCCATCATGTACCTGGCAGGGCTGGATAAGCTCATGGGTGCGCAGCTGGACACCGTATTGCCAGCAGGCGAGGAGCGGATCCTTTCGCCCTATGGCAACCATGCGCGCGGCGCCAAATTCCTGGACCATACGCACCTGGTGGATGAAACGCTCACAGCGTCTATTGATGCCGTCTGCCGGCAGATCCCTGAATTTTATTATGGCCGGCTGGATATCCGCTACCGGAGCTGGGAAGAGCTAAGGCAGGGCCGGCATTTTACCATTATAGAGGTCAATGGCGCGGGCGCAGAGCCTACGCATATGTATGATCCAAAGCATTCGCTGTTCTTTGCCTGGAAAGAGATTGTCCGGCACTGGTTCATCCTCGCGACTATCAGCAGGCTGAACCACCGCAAAGGGCATCGGTACCTCAGTTTTAAGGAAGGACTGGCTATGTTCCGTGAGGACAAGGAATGGTCGCGGCGGCTGGAAGCCATGGGGGAATAATATTGGACGAACCAGGGGAAAACAATATTGGACGAACCATGTGTACAGCGCAACAGGCCTGCAGTCTGGCTTATAAACGATGTACGATCCATCAGGGTAAAGCCATTTGGTTCGCCCCAAAATAGTATATATACTGCAAAACGATTCCGGGTAAAAAGCCTTGGTTCGTCCCCAAAAAAATATACGATGCCATTAGTTAGAGTTTTCTGCATGGGCTTGTTCATCAGTTTCCTCGGCAGCCTGCCGCTGGGAACCCTGAATATTGCTGCCATGCAGATAGCGGTAGCGGACGGCATCCGCCCCGCAGTGTATTTTGCCCTGGGGGTGCTGCTGGTGGAAGTGGCCTATGTACGGGTATCCCTGGTGGCCATGGACTGGGTCCGCCGCCAGCGCCGGCTGTTCCGCTGGCTGGAATGGTTTACCCTGCTGCTGGTGCTGGCCCTGGCCGTTTCTTCTTTTGTGGCTGCTGCACACCCGGCCGAAAATGCCCGTAATGTGATCCTCAGCAATACCATGCACCGCGCGTTGCTGGGCATGTCCATGAGCGCCATCAATCCCGTGCAGATCCCTTTCTGGTTTGGCTGGAGTACGGTCCTGTTCACTAAAAAAGTATTGCTGCCGCAGCGCAGCTATTATAACCTGTATATCGCCGGTATTGGTATTGGGACAGGCATTGGCATGTGCGTGTTCATCTTCGGCGGGAGATTACTGGTGGAGCGTCTCAATGCTAACCAGAGCCTGCTGAACTGGATCATTGGCGGCATCTTTGCCCTCACGGCTATGATCCAGGCCTGGCGCATGTTCCGGAAGAAGGACGAGGTGACGGAGGCTCAATCCCTCACAGGAGGCAAGTGATGGTATCCCCGGAGAGATCGGTCCAGCCGGTACCATTTTGTTATAAAAAAAGCCGGTCTCTATTGTCAGGCTGCCTTTTTACAAAAGCATTTAACAGAGACCGGCGCAACTATATTTCAGCTTTTACTGTTTCGTGATCCTGGCCACATAACCGCCGCCTTTGGCGAGTGGCATGGTCAGGGTAGTGTTTTTGGTCACTGTGAGCGTTTCCTTTGCAAAGTCCTTCGCATTCTGATTGGCATTGACGCCATCTTTCAGGATCTCCATCCTGTAGCTGCCTTCGGGCAGGAAGCTGAGGTTGAGTTGCAGCTCACGGGCATCCCAGTCCGTCATAGCGCCCACAAACCAATCGCCATTCCGGGCCTGGCGGGCCATTGCTACATAATCGCCCGTTTTGGCATGCAGCGGAATGGTCTGAGTCCATTCTACCGGAACTGCCCGGAGGAATTCCATGGCTTCGGGTTCCTTGTAGTAATGGGTAGGCATATCGCAAAGCATCTGCAGGGGGCTTTCATAGATCACGTACATGGCCAGCTGGTTGCAGCGGGTGCCCTGTGTAAGTGGTTCGTCCCAGATAGGCGCAAAATATTTCTCCTGTGCGTTCAGCATGCCGCCGGGTGTAAAGTCCATAGGACCGGCAGCCATGCGGATAAAGGGCAGGGTAGTGTTGTGGTCAGCGCCCAGCAGCTTGCTCCATTTGGAATTCTCATTGCCGAATACCCCTTCAGAGGTCAGGATATTGGGGTAGGTGCGGAGCCAGCCGGTGGGTTTGTAGGCGCCGTGGAAATCCACCAGCAGATGACGGGCGGCAGCAGCTTTGGCTACCTTTTCGTAATAGTTCACCATTTCCTGGTCGTCCCGCTGCATGAAGTCTACCTTAATGCCCTTGATACCCCAGCTGGCAAAGCTGTCGAGGGCAACTTCCAGCTGTTTATCCAGTACCAGCCAGCTGGTCCAGAGCAGGAGGTCTACTTTTTTCTCGCGGGCATAGCGGGCCAGTTCCTGTACGTTGATATCGGGTACCTGCTTCATGAGGTCGCGGGTATCACACCAGCCTTCATCCAGCAGTACATATTCAATATTGTATTCAGCGGCAAAGTCGATATAGTACTTGTAGGTATCGTTATTGACACCGGCTTTGAAAGGCACGCCGTATACGTTGTTGGCATGCCACCAGTCCCATTGCACCTTACCGGGTTTTACCCAGCTGAAATCCCCTTCGGCCGGGCGTCCCAGCAGGTAGGGCAGCTGGTTAGTGAGGATCTGCTTATCCTCCCGGGCCACCATGGCTACGCGCCAGGGGTAGGCCTGCGGGCCATTGCCCAGGGCAATGAAGTCCTCGCGCGACTGGATCTTCTCATCCCGGTCGCTGGTGATCTTTTTCTCTTTGGGGAAATACGGGAATACGGCTTTCAGTCCGCCGTTGCCATTCCCCCGGAGCCAGCAGCCGGCATAATTGAACAGCGAGGATTCCGTGAGCAGCAGGCGATGGTTCTTTATTTCAAAAAGCGCGGGCAGACTGGCCAGCTTTTGTTCAGTGATGCTGTCCATTGGTAAATATTTGTACAGCCTTTCATTATGGCTGTAAAAACCATCTTCCAGTGGGTACCAGGAACGGGCGCCGGCGGGCAGCTGCCAGTTGGCTTCTTCACTCAGTACTTTATAAGCGCCTTTGTGGCTGGTGAGCCAGCGCCAGGCAAAGCCTTCATTGAATACCCGCCATTCCAGGGTGAGGCCATTGGCCAGTTCCAGCTGCAGCTGCTGGCAATAATTGCGTACAGTGCCGGATTTCTGGAAGACTACAGGCGTCAGTTGTTCATCAAGGAGTTTGGTAGCAGACTTTTTGACTCTCAGGCCTGCGGCGGCTATTTTAACGGGCTTCAGCTGATCGGTGCTGAAACTGATGCGGGAAGGGGCTACCAGTTGCTGACCATCGGCGGTGACGGTGTAACTGATGTCCTCATTCAGGAGCAGGTTCACTGTAATGCTTTTGTCGGGCGATTGCAGTGAAAACTGTTGCGGCTTTTGTGCTGTGGCGCCCGCGGCGGCCAGCAGGCAAATGGGGAGGATACGGAGTGCGCGCTGGTAAAAGGATTTAGCAGGGCGCTGCTGTTTTTTTTCAGGAATAAGGCATTCCGTTGGCAGGGTAACCATCATCGTTATTTGGTTTTTAATTTTCCGATATGGAGCGGTACCTATGCCTGCATTTCTTCGGCCCATTTATCCCGTTCATCGGGACTGAATTTCCAGGGCGCAAAGTTATTCTCTACGTTGCTGAACATCATATTCCATTCCTGCGGCGCATTGCTTTCCTCCATGATGAGGGAGCGGCGCAGCTCAAGGATAATTTCAAGGGGACTGATGCTAACAGGGCATTCTTCCACACAGGCGTTACAGGTGGTGCAGGCGCGTAATTCTTCTACTGAAATATAATCGTGCAACAGGGTCTTACCGTCGTCAACAAAACTTTTATTGGTATCAATATTTTTACCCACTTCCTCCAGGCGGTCGCGGGTATCCATCATGATCTTCCGGGGGGATAGTTTCTTACCCGTCATATTGGCCGGGCAGGCGGTGCTGCAGCGGCCGCATTCCGTACAGCTGTAGGCGTCCAGCAGGTTGCGCCAGCTGAGGTCCATCACGTCCTTGGCGCCAAATTTTTCCGGCGGCGCTGCATCGGTGGGCGCCAGCTCGGGCTGCATGGCATACAGCACTTCATTCTGAATGGCCGGCATATTGCGCATTTTGCCTTCAGGCCAGAGGCGGGCATAATAAGCATTGGGGAAAGCCAGCAGGATATGCAGGTGCTTGGAATAGGGCAGGTAGTTGAGGAAGGCAAAAATGCCCACAATATGGAGCCACCAGCAGATCCTTTCCGCCGCTACCAGTCCTTCATTGCTCAGTCCGTTGAGCAGGGGATGGAGGTATTGGGAGAAAAAGAAATTACCGGTGAGGTGTTCGGCATAGTGACCATAACCGCGTTCCTGCAGCAGGGTGTCGGTGGCGTTGAGGAGCAGGAACAGGCTCATCAGCACAATCTCCGTGATCAGGATATAATTGGCGTCGCTGCGGGGCCAGCCGTCCAGGTCGCGACTGATAAAACGTTTCAGCTTCAGGATATTCCGGCGTACCAGGAAACTGGCGCAGAAAAGGGTAACGCCTACGGCCAGGAATTCGAAGGAATTGATCAGGAACGTGTAGAAGGAGCCCAGCCAGCCGGCAAACAACCGGTGCGTACCGGCAATACCGTCAATGAAGATCTCCAGCACTTCAATATTGATGATGATAAAGCCGGCATAGACCACAAAGTGCATAACGGCTACCAGCGGGTTGCGGAACATTTTTTTCTGCCCCAGGGCCAGGAGGAGAAGGTTCTTCCAGCGGTGCACTGGCTGGTCGTTATAGGGTTCATCCTTCCCCAGCAGGATATTCCTGCGGATTTTCACGGCATTTCCGGCAAACAGCCAGACGGCAAATCCGGCCAGTAAAGCAAATAAGATCTGTGGCACGTAGCTCATGGGCAGTTATTAAGCCCCGCTAAGATAAGTGATTTAGGGCCAACCTGCCAATGGAGAAGCCGCTTTACCGGAAACTGATGCGCCGGTGACGGTATTGGCCCGGAGAGCATTGATCCGGCATGACCGAACTCTGTGTTTTTTCTGTAGATTTGGCCTCAAAACCACCCGAATGGCGAAGAACTATATCCTGGATCAGGCAACGGCGAACAAGAAACTGGAGCGTATGGCCTACGAGATACTGGAGAACAACGTAGACGAAAAGCAGCTGATCCTGGCCGGCATTCATGAGCCCGGCAGCGTGATAGCCCTGCATATCCAGCAACTGCTGCAACAGATCAGTGATATCAATACCCGGCTGATCCATATCCACCTGGATAAAAGAAATCCCGGCGCCATTACCCTGAGTGAAGACATCAACTTTGACGATAAAGTGATCATCATTATTGATGATGTGGCCAACAGCGGTAAAACATTGTTGTATGCCATGAAGCCATTCCTACAGTTCCATCCCCGGAAGATCCAGACCCTGGCCCTGGTAGATCGGACCCATAAAGCCTACCCGGTAAAAACGGATTATGTGGGCCTTTCCCTGGCTACCACGCTGCAGGAGCATATCTACGTGGAAACGGATGGCAAGGTGGTGACCGGCGCATATATGGAGTAACTTTTACCCGGACCATTTGATCTTTTCCCCCGTATGAAACCTTTCGCTATAACCCTTACCGTATGCTGCTGGCTATTATTTGCCTGCAAGCCGGCTGCGCCACCCGCTGCTGCACCTGGAACCGATTCCCTGGCCATCAGTAAAGATTCCCTGCAAGAGACGGATGAAAACGAAAACGAGGATCTTGCTGATTTCGAAAAGGAAGAGTTTGAGGCAGGTATGCAAGCGCTTCTCAAGAGCTATGATACACCCATACAGATAGATACCAGCCTGGTACTGGACGAGGATAGTGTCAGGCTCCGGCTAAAATATTTTTGCCTGAAGGATAGTGCCATCCGGATTCCAAAATCGTTTTTTGAAAGGTTCCTTACCAAAGACTTCATCACCCATAACTTTGCCTGTTCTGTCCACCTGGAAAATAAAGGCCAGGTAATGCTGGATACTACTATTACGGCAGACTACTTCAGGCAGTATTTCGATAAAGATTTTCGTGCTTTTGCGGTATTGAGTGACCCCTGGCTGGCGGTCGTTCCGGAGGAGCACCTGCTGAAAATTGAAATGGTAATGATAGTTCCCCTGACAGAAATAGTCATTTTTATTGTTATCAAGGTCAATAAGGATGGCAAAATAGAAGTTGTTGTCAAGGAATAAGTCAGCAGGCTTGTAGTATCCATTCTACACAAATCCTGCCGTTTTTTTTACTCCACAATCACAGGATCGACTATTTTTTTCGCCTCTCTGCTGCTGTTACTTTGTAGAAACAATCAGATATGAGATACAGAAAAATAGAATCATACCTCATTGAGTTACCGAATTCTACTTATTCACTGATAGATCATATTATATCTTTTTTAACGGGCCGGAGACTGGCGCCGAAGCCGGTCATTGACCCCAATCTCCTGCGGCCTGATACCAGGTCCAGGCTCAACTAAGCGAACAGTTCAAAGATGATAAGGTTTAATGGTAAATGGTTAATGCTTCCTTACAGGTAGCTGCGGGTTTCCCAATGTCTATTGGGAAACCCGTTTTTTTTGGGACAGATCCAGCCAGCGTTTTTGCCGGCTCCCCAATAAAAAATCGGCTGGTCCAACGCTGGACCAGCCGATTTTTATTTTTGGACGAACCTATAGCTTATAAAGCCAGTTTCTTCCGGATATCTTTCTGGATGCCATTCTTGTTGAGCAGGAAAGCCGTGGTCTTGTATTTCACGAAATTCTTGGTCACATAGAGGTAGCCTTTGTAATCATTGGATTCACCCCAGGAATTCTTCACAATATAGTATTCGCGGCCGCTCTGGTCTTTTGCCAGGCCTACTATCTGCATGCCGTGGTCGTCAGTGGTCTCATAGTTGTCGAAAGCCTGCTGACGCAGTGCTTCGGTCACCTGCAGCTCGGCCTTGGGACCGTTGAACATTTCTGCCTGCTCGGCTGCTGTCATGGTCTCAAAGGTCTTTTCAGGAACATAGGCCACGCCATTCTTCCAGCTGAAATATTTCTCGCTCACGTCAGTAGCCCAGCCCACCGTGTAACCGGTCTTCAGGGCGTTGTCAATGATATCGGTGATATCATTCATGGGTACATTGTAGATATAGTCAAAGCTCCAGTTGTCGGGAACAGGCAGGAAAGCTTTGGTATAGTAAGGCTGGTTGTTCAGGGAGCCCAGTTCTACATAATCGCTGGCTTTGAGGCCAACCACGTCTTTGGCGAAGGTCTGGGGCGTATATTTTTTACCGCTCCAGGTAAAGGTATCAGGTACTTTGCCGAGGTAGGCGTCCAGGGCGGCGGTGAAAGCTACTATCCAGTTGGGGGTCAGCTTGCCGTTGCCGTTCTTGATGATGCCGTCCAGCATGCCTTGGAGGGCAGCCTGCATTTCGGAGAATTTGTTATTGGCAGTACCGTAGTTCAGACCTGTATACTGCTCGCGGGGCAGGGCGCCGTATTGAGCGTAGATATTGGTCACATCATGCAGTGCGCCACCGTCGCCCCAGGTCACAGCGCCATGCATCCGTACATAGTTCTTTGCTTTCTCGATGTACACGCAGCGGGCGGTATAGATCTGGGAGATCTCTACGGGCTGTTTGCCGTTGCGGATCATTTCGGATTCCAGGAAGGAGTTACCGGAGTAGCTCCAGCAGGTACCGCTGCTGCCCTGGTTCTTTACCGAAGTATTTTCCAGGTTGATAACGGGCGTAAAAACGAATTTTTCTTTGGCCTTATCACTTTTGTTGGCATTGAGGGAATTGACCAGGTTATCCTGTGCATTCCCGGCGAATCCTGCCATGCAGGCCGCCAAAATCAAGAGGTTTCTTTTCATTATCCGCATTTTTTAGCAGCCGCAAATGTAGGGGGTAAGCAGAGCAATTCCCCTAAAATTATTCCGGTCAAAAAAGAAAATGTTATGAATGGTATTCTTATCATGCATTTATCCCGGAGACTTTACCGGGTAAATCCATTGCCTTTTTTTGTTTCTCCCGTCCAATACCTACATCCGTTCAGGTACCCTGATCCCCAGCAGCGCCATACCGGAAGCCAGGATATTAGCGGTCAGCTGTACCAGCCGGAGACGCAGTTGCTTTTTCTCCGGGGACTCGGCATTCATAACTGAATGCTCGGAGTAAAAGGAGTTGAAGGTCTGCGCCAGCTTGAACAGGAAACTGGCAATGACAGAAGGATTGTGTTCGGCGCCGGCCTGTGCCAGGATAGTGGGGTATTGTTCGGCCAGCGTGATCACTTCTTTCTCCAGGGGGAACAGCGTCATACCGGCGGGCAGCGGCTCTGTAGTATTGACCGGCTCCCTGCGCAGGATGGATTTGATCCGTGCGTGTGTATACTGGATGAATGGTCCGGTAAAGCCATGGAAATCGATGGACTCTTCGGGATTGAAGACCATCCGCTTTTTGGGATCTACCCGCAGCAGGAAGAATTTAAGGGCGCCCAGGCCCAGGGTATCATAGAGGTCTTTTAAGCCTTCTTCATCAAAGTCCTTCACCTTGCCCAGCTCTTCAGTTTTCTCCCTGGCAATCTGTACCATGCCTTCTACCAGGTCGTCCGCATCCACCACAGTGCCTTCGCGGCTCTTCATCTTGCCGGTAGGCAGTTCCACCATACCATAGCTGAGGTGATAGATACCATCCGCAGAAGGCAGTCCCAGCTTCTGGGCAATCAGCTTCAGCACTTTGAAATGGTAGTTCTGTTCATCGCCCACCACATAGATGCTCTGGTCGCAATGATACTCTTCATATTTCTGTACTGCCAGGCCAATGTCCTGGGTAATGTATACGGAAGTGCCATCGCGCCTGCGCACAATTTTCTGGTCCAGCCCGTCGGCTGTCAGGTCGATCCACACACTGCCATCTTCTTTCTGGAAGAACACGCCTTTCTGCAGGCCCTGTCCCACCAGGTCCTTGCCCAGCAGGTAGGTATTGCTTTCGTAGTAGGTTTTATCAAAATCGCTGCCGATGCGCTGGTAGGTTTCGGCAAAGCCGCGGTATACCCAGCCATTCATTGTTCCCCAGAGGTCCATCACATCTTTATTCCCTTCTTCCCACTGGATCAGCATCTCCCGCACTTCGGCCATGATGGGCGTGCTGTTGCGGGCTATTTCCCTGAGTTCGTCATTGATCTCTTTTATTTTTTCTGCGTCAGTGAGGGTTGGGAGTTTGGCTACCAGGAGGCTGGCTTTCTGCCCGTCTTCCCCGGCCACCATACTGGTATCGCCGGCCAGGATCTTTTCCAGGACGGGTGCGGTCTGGGCCTTCAGCTCATTTTCAAAGCGGACATAAAAATCACCTACCAGGTGATCCCCTTTAAGGCCGCTGCTTTCCGGGGTGGCGCCATTGCCAAATTTCTTCCAGGCCAGCATGGACTTGCAGATATGCACCCCACGGTCGTTGACAATACAGGTCTTGATCACTTCATAGCCATTGGCTTTATAGATCTCCGCCACGCTCCAGCCCAGGAAATTGTTGCGGAGGTGACCCAGGTGCAAGGGCTTATTGGTATTGGGGGAAGAGTATTCCACCATCACTTTTTTGCCGTTCAGCGGCTGGCGGCCGTAGGTTGGGATGGTATACTGTGTTTCCAGGAATGCCAGCCAGAACCCTTCCGCAATGCTCAGGTTCAGGAAGCCCTTGATCACGTTGAATCCGGCAAATAACTGCGGGTGGGCGTTCACCAGCTGCTGGCCCAGTTCCTGGCCCAGCGCTTCGGGCGATTTTTTCAGGCTCTTGACCATGGCAAAGAGGACAACGGTATAATCGCCGGTAAATTCCGGTTTGGTGGCATTCACGAGAATGGCCTCCGGGGCTATCTCAACCTGGTATAACTGCCTGATCTGTTCGCTAACGGCCGACTGAATGACGGATACAACACCCATATACTATTTATTAAGGCGGCAAAAATAACATACAAACCACAATTTCAGCGGGTCACTTCCCCTGAATCCTGTAAATTTGCCCCGTCAAAGCCGCATTTCGGAGTATGTTCAAAGACTGGATCATCGCTATACTGGACACCTGCTATATCCCTTTCCGGAGGTTTATGCCCCTGCAAACCTTTCGCTATGCGGCCTGTGGTGGCGGAAATACGGTACTGGATATCCTCCTTTATATTGTCAGTTACAACTATATATTACAGAAACAGGTCATTCACCTGCCTGGTTTTTCCATCAGCCCGCATATCGGGGCCTTCCTTATTTCTTTCCTGATCAGCTTTCCTACGGGATTCCTGCTCAACCGGTTTATAGTTTTTACCGGCTCCACTCTCAGAGGCCGGGTTCAGCTGTACCGATATGCGCTCCTGGTAGTGGTCTGTCTTTCGCTCAATTACATATTTATCAAACTCTTTGTGGAGCAACTGCATATCTGGCCTTCCATTGCCAAAATACTCACTACAGTGATAGTAGTTTCCTTCAGTTATCTCACCCAGAAACATTTTACGTTCAAAGTGGAAAGCAGTGGGGAAGTGAAGTAGGGGTTCAGATGCTTTTCACCAGGTAATACAACATCATAAAACAGGCTACCAGCTTGAGGAACGCTCCCAGCAGGAAACCCACAAAAGAGCCGAAAGCCGCTTTCAGCGAGCCTTCTGTACTTTGCCCGCCGATCATCTCCCCAACAAAAGCGCCAATGAACGGGCCGATAATAATACCCCAGGGCCCCATCCAGAAAGCCAGGATAAAACCGAGGGTACAGCCCCAGGCGCCGTATTTGGTGCCCCCAAACCTTTTGGTGCCCCAGATGGGCACCAGGTAATCCAGGACTACAATAGCCACTACAATGCCGGCCCAGATCAGAAGGAATTGGGTAGAGAAGGGATCCGGCTCCCGGAATAATTGGACCAGCAAGCCGGCATAGGCAATGGGCGGACCCGGCAATACCGGCAGCAGGCTGCCGGCCACGCCCACGAGGATAAGTACAATACCCAGGATGATCCAGACCCATTCCATACTGCTGTTATTTAATTACAGGTAAGATAACGGAAATCCCGGAAAGGGCAGGGGGCGACTGCCAGAATGGGCTGTCAGGGAAAGCGGCGGCTGACAGGTTGGGCCAGCCCGGATCCATAGGGTTCTCCCTCAATACCCTGCAGGAGATTTAGCAGCGCAGCCCGGCGACAGACGGCTATTATAGGCTACTGTGGGCCAGTTGATTAACCCGGCCCCTGAATTGCAGCCATTTCCTCCATGTCCGGTTATGCCGGCCGCTGCACCCGGATACTGCCAATTTTTCATTTTCCCTCAGGCGGCATAATGATTGATAACCAATAAGCGAACATTAAATTCAGACATACTATGGGAAAAATAATAGGAATTGACCTCGGGACCACCAACAGCTGCGTGGCAGTAATGGAAGGGAATGAGCCCGTGGTGATCGCTAATGACGAGGGTCGCCGCACCACCCCGTCTGTTGTGGCTTTCCTGAAGAACGGCGAACGTAAAGTGGGTGATCCGGCCAAACGCCAGGCTATCACCAACCCGCACAACACCATTATGAGCGTGAAGCGTTTTATGGGACGCCGCTTTGATGAAGTGACAGAAGAGATCAGCCATTGGAGCTACAAAATGGCCAAAGGTGACAATAATACCGTTCGTATTGACATAGACGGACGTTTATATACCCCGCAGGAACTGTCTGCCATGATCCTGCAGAAAATGAAGAAAACGGCAGAAGATTACCTGGGACAGGAAGTCAACGAGGCAGTAATCACGGTTCCTGCTTATTTCAATGACGCCCAGCGCCAGGCTACCAAAGAAGCTGGTGAAATTGCCGGTCTCAATGTGCGCCGGATAGTGAACGAGCCTACTGCCGCCGCCCTGGCCTATGGCCTGGACAAAGGCAGGCATGATCAGAAGATCGCCGTATTTGACCTTGGTGGCGGTACCTTCGACATCTCCATCCTCGAACTGGGTGATGGCGTGTTTGAAGTGAAATCAACTAATGGTGATACCCACCTCGGTGGTGACGACTTTGACAAAGTGGTCATGGATTGGCTGGCGGAAGAATTCCGTAACGATGAGGCCATTGACCTCCGCAAAGATCCCATGGCCCTCCAGCGCCTGAAAGAGGCTGCTGAGAAAGCTAAGGTAGAACTGAGCTCCAGCAGCGAAACAGAGATCAATCTTCCCTATATCACCGCAGTAGACGGCGTGCCCAAGCACCTCGTGAAAAAACTGAGCCGCGCTAAATTTGAACAACTGGCCGACAGGCTGTTTGAGCGCTGCCTGAAGCCCTGCGAACAGGCGCTGAAAGATGCCGGCATGAACACTTCTGAAATTGATGAAGTGATCCTGGTAGGCGGCAGCACCCGTATCCCCAAAGTACAGGAGATCGTTGAGCGATTCTTCGGCAAAAAACCTAACAAAGGTGTTAACCCGGATGAAGTGGTAGCCGTAGGCGCTGCTATCCAGGGAGCCGTACTGACCGGTGAGGTGAAAGATGTGCTGTTGCTGGACGTAACGCCGCTGTCACTCGGTATTGAGACCATGGGTGGTGTAATGACCCGCCTCATTGATTCCAATACTACTATCCCTACTAAAAAATCCGAGACCTTCTCTACCGCCAGTGATAGCCAGCCCGGTGTACAGATCCATGTACTGCAGGGTGAGCGTCCCATGGCTAACCAGAACAAGAGCCTCGGCACTTTCAACCTGGACGGTATCCCGCCCGCACCCCGTGGCGTTCCCCAGATTGAGGTGATCTTTGATATTGATGCCAACGGTATCCTGCATGTGACTGCCAAAGACAAAGGCACCGGTAAGGAACAAAAGATCCGCATTGAAGCCGGTAGCGGTCTGAGCAAGGACGAAGTGGAAAAGATGAAAGCAGAAGCCCGTGCCAACGAAACTACGGATAAGGAAGCCCGGGAAAAGGTGGAAAAGGTCAACCAGGCCGACAGCCTCGTCTTCCAGACAGAAAAACAATTGAAAGAATTTGGTGATAAGATCCCGGCTGATAAAAAGGCCCCGATCGAATCAGCGCTCACCAAACTGAAGGAGGCGCA
This sequence comes from Candidatus Pseudobacter hemicellulosilyticus, assembly GCA_029202545.1. Taxonomy (GTDB): domain Bacteria; phylum Bacteroidota; class Bacteroidia; order Chitinophagales; family Chitinophagaceae; genus Pseudobacter; species Pseudobacter hemicellulosilyticus. The sequence goes on along the minus strand of CP119311.1, from coordinate 5,365,756 downwards.
CAAGTCACAGGATATTGCAGCTATTGATGCCGCTGTAGCAGAAATGAACAATGCCTGGACCGCTGCTTCCGAAGAGATCTATAAAGCCCAGCAGGGTGACGCCCAGCCTGGTGCTGACCAGCAGCAGGGACCCAATCCCGGCGGCCAGTCAAGCAACGGCGGTGGTGAGAATGTGACAGATGCGGAATACGAGGAAGTGAAATAAGTATTTCACCTTATTGAAATAAGCAGAGGGCGCCTTTAGGGTGCCCTCTTTCTTTATACTTAGGCAGAATTATTACATATGTGTTTTAATTCTATATGATATTTTGACGCATTTACATTGAAAAATCTTCTCACGCACCATTGATTTTTCCTGATTCATGATTGTTTTGTGACAAATAATGGCAAAAATCCCAAAGTCATCCAAAGCGCTGATAAGGGTCATGTGTACACAATCAATTAGAAGGGTAAATTTGTGCTGTTGGATGAGATTAATCAAAAATCAGTTATTATGAAAACAGATGTCAAAGCAGTTCCGTTCGTATCCGGTGAGTGGAATGCTGCTATCAATGTTTATGACTTCGTTGTAAAGAACATCAGACCTTATGAAGGAGACGCCACTTTCCTGAGCGGTCCTTCCGACAAGACAAAAAGGGTATGGGACGCAGTAAAAGTTGAGTTGCTGAAAGAAAGAGCAGCTGGCGGCGTTCTGGCCATCGACACTGAGACGATCTCTAACATGACCGCCTTCAGACCAGGTTATATCAAACAGGAAGATGAAGTGATTGTAGGTCTGCAAACAGACCAGCTGCTGAAAAGGGCTATGAAGCCTTTCGGTGGTATCAAGCTTGTTGAATCTGCCGTTAAAGAACGCGGTCAGGAAGTGTCTGAAAGGGTTAAAGATATTTTCAACTACGCCAAAAACCATAACGAAGGTGTTTTCAGCGCCTACGATTCTGAGATCCGCGCCTTCCGCTCCAAACACGTACTGACCGGGCTGCCCGATAACTATGCCCGTGGCCGTATCATTGCCGACTTCCGCCGTCTGGCCCTTTATGGCGCCAACCAGCTGATCCAGTTCAAGAAAGCTGACCTGGAAAAAGTAAAAGGCGCTATGACTGAACACAAAGTTCGTCTGCGTGAAGAGATCAACGCCCAGATCGGTGCGCTGAAAGATATGGTGACCATGGCTGCCGAATATGGTTGCGATGTCAGCCGCCCCGCAGAAAATGCTGCTGAAGCTGTTCAATGGGTTTACTTCGCTTACCTGGCCGCTGTTAAAGAACAGGATGGCGCAGCTATGTCGCTCGGTAACGTATCTTCCTTCCTCGATGTGTACATCGAAAGGGATATTGAAACCGGTCTGATCACTGAAGAAGAAGGTCAGGAACTGATTGACCAGTTTGTAATGAAACTCCGTCTGGTCCGTCACCTGCGCCCTGGCTCTTATGACGAGATCTTCGGTGGTGACCCTACCTGGGTAACTGAAGCAATCGGTGGTATCCTGCACGATGGCAGGACCAAAGTGACCAAGACTTCTTTCCGCTTCCTGCAAACCCTGTACAACCTGGGTGCTTCTCCCGAACCCAACCTCACAGTGCTGTGGTCCAGCCACCTGCCCGAAGGATTTAAAAAATTCTGCGCCCAGGTTTCTATCGACACCAGCTCTATCCAATATGAGAACGACGACCTGATGCGCCCCACCCGCGGTTCTGACGACTACGGTATCGCCTGCTGCGTATCTTATCAGGAGATCGGTAAATCCATTCAGCACTTCGGCGCCCGCGCCAACCTTCCCAAAGCCCTGCTGATTGCCCTCAACGGCGGTAAGGAAGAACATGACGGCGTAAAGGTGATCAAAAACATCCCCGAACTGCCCGAAGGAGCTCTGAACTATGAGTCTGTACTGGATCTGTTCAAATTGTCGCTCAGCGAACTGGCCCGCGTGTATGCAAAAGCCATGTATATCATCCACTACAGCCACGATAAGTACTACTATGAAAGAGCCCAGATGTCCCTGATCGATACTGATCCCCGGATCGACATCGCTTACGGTGCAGCCGGTATCTCTATCATCGCTGACTCCCTGTCTGCTATCAAATATGCCAAAGTAACTCCGGTAAGGAATGAAAAAGGCCTGACTGTAGACTTCCAGATCGAAGGTGAATTCCCCAAATATGGTAACGATGACGACCGTGTGGACAGCATCGCCCAGGAGATCACTCACTACTTCGTGAACGAGCTGCGCAAACACCAGACCTACAAAAATTCAACTCCCACACTGTCCCTGCTGACCATCACTTCCAACGTGATGTACGGCAGCAACACCGGGTCTACTCCCGACGGACGGAAAGCTGGTGAACCTTTTGCTCCTGGCGCCAACCCCATGCACGGACGCGACTGCAGCGGTGCTATCGCTTCACTGAACTCAGTAGCCAAACTCAGCTACAACGACGCTCAGGACGGTATCTCCAACACCTTCTCCATGATCCCCAAATCACTGGGTGATAACAGGGAAGAACAGATCAACAACCTGGTGAACACCATGAACGGCTACTTCAGCCAGAATGCTCATCACCTGAACGTGAACGTACTGAACAGGGAAACATTGATGGATGCTTACAACCATCCTGAAAACTATCCCCAACTCACTATACGGGTATCAGGATACGCTGTAAACTTTGTACGCTTATCCCGTGCTCACCAGCTCGAAGTGATCACGAGGACGTTCCACGACAAGATGTAACAAGTAACAAAAGTTAAAGACTTTATCCTTTTTCGTAACGGAGAAAGCCAGGTTCTGTAAACGGGCCTGGCTTTTATTTCTCCCCCAATCGTTATCTTTAACCGTAATTAATCCGTTATGTATTTCCCACTACAGGATATAGAAGCCGCGAAATTGAATGAGGATGACCCGCAGCACCTGCGGATCCATTCCCTGGAAACCTTTGGCACGCACGATGGGCCCGGGATCCGCATGGTGGTATTTGTGCAAGGCTGCCAGTTCCGTTGCCTGTACTGTCAGAACCCTGACACGCTGGATGTAAAAGGGGGGACCCTGGTTGACATTGACGAGCTGGTCAAAAGAGCCATACGCCAGAAAGCTTATTTCGGCAAGGAAGGTGGCGTCACCGTTTCCGGTGGCGAACCCCTGCTGCAGCGCAGCAAACTGAGTACTTTTTTCCAGTTATTGCACAAAGAGGGGATCAATACCTGCCTGGACTCCAATGGCCGCCTCAACAATGCACAGGTCCACGAACTGCTGGAGCATACCGATATCCTCCTGCTGGACGTTAAACATATTAATGACGAGATCCACCACCAGCTCACCGGTCTCAGCAACAAAAGCACCCTGGCCCTCGGCGCCTACCGGGAATCCACCGGTCAAAAAATGTGGCTTCGCTATGTACTGGTGCCCGGCTGGACTGATCAGCCCCAGTACCTTGAAGAATGGTGCCAGCACTTTGCGGACTACAAGACCGTTGAACGTGTAGAGATCATACCCTTCCACCAGCTGGGCCAGCACAAATGGGAACTGCTCAATATGCACTACCCGCTGAAGGACACAGAATCCCCTTCTGAAGAGACCCAACAAATGGCCTTTGCCATTTTCAGTAAATATTTTGGGAAGAAGGTGATCCTGAAGTAAGCTGCTATAGGGTAAAATGCTGATTTACAGCATTTTTTTATGCTGAATGGGTAAACAGATTTGTTTATACAATTTTGTTTATCTTTGATCAATGGAGTCAATTCAATATTTAAAAGGTATTCACCCGGGGATTGTGGTAGAAAGGGAACTGAAGAAAAGGAATATGCAGAAGGGACCTTTTGCATTGTCGATCCAGGAGTATCCCCAAACAATAAGCGCTATTACAAAAGGAAAGCGAAGTATTCCTACGGGCCTTGCCCTGCGTATAGAGAAGGCGTTAGGGTGGGAAGAAGGCTACCTGATGGTATTGCAGGTATATTATGAGATCAAGGCGGAGAAGAAAAAACAAACGGAAAGTATAAAGCCTGATCTGAAGAAGTTCAGTAAGGTGCTATTTTGGGATACTGATATCAGTAAGGTAAACTGGGTTTTGCAAAAAAAATCTATCATAAATCGTGTAATGGAGCGTGGTAGTTTGTCAGAAAAAAATGAGATATTGCGTTTTTATGGAAAAGGCGAGGTTGAAAAGGTATTAAAAACTAAAACCTCGGATAATGATGAAAACGCTTTATTGGCAGACAGTTAACGCAGAACTGCAGGATTGCCTTCAGCGTAAAAATAGCAGAGGCGGTAGGCGCCCACAAGCAATCAGCCTGATCAGATGATCTCCATCTTCTCCATCAAAAAGCTGGCATTCCTGTTCTTGGCCACACCACGCTGGAGGGTATAATCAAAATACAGTTCTCCATCGCGCAGCGTACTTTCAAAACAATAGTTGTTCACCTGGCCGGGCAGTTCCTGCTCCAGTTTGCTGAGCATGAGGTCATGCGTGGCAAACAGGGTGAGACAGTTGTATTGCAGCAGCTTCTTGATGAACATCTCCGAGCCATGGGTCTTGTCTTCCGAATTGGTGCCGCGCAGGATCTCATCTATCAGGATGAGGGCGGGAGCCGACTGCTGCTGCAGGTAATGCACGATCTGCTGCAGCTTTTTCAACTCCGCCATAAAATAGGAGGTATGCTCCTGCAATGAATCACTCACGCGGATAGAGCTGAGGATATTCATGGGGGTGAAACGGAAAGAACTGGCGCAGACCGGCCCGCCGCTTTGCGCCAGTACCAGGTTTACACCCAGGGTGCGCAGAAAAGTGGTCTTGCCGGACATATTGGAGCCTGTTACCAGGATCAGCTGCTCTGCTGTTCCAAAATCACAATCGTTGGCCACCGTCTGCTCAGGCGCGATCAGCGGATGGCCCAGCTGGCTGGCAGCCAGTATGGGTTTACCGGTAACTACTTCAGGATACTGATACCCCGGGTTATTGAAAGCAAAGCTGGCCAGGGAATGCAGGGTCTCAATGCTGCCAACGCAATCGATCCAGCCGGCAAACCGGTCTTTGTACCGGTTTTTCCAGTTGTCCAGCGCCCACATACAATGAATATCATAGAGCCCGAAACTATTGAGGAAGAAATTGACCAGCAGGTTGAGGCGCTGATCAAACAGGCCCGCCAGTGCGGATAGTTTTTTAATGGCCTGGTGTGCTTCCAGCGCTACGGCTTTCTGCTGCTGCATCAGCGTGGATCCGTTGTCTTCCGCCTGGCTGAACAGGTGCAGGATGGCGGCATATTGCTGTAGTATAGATTGTTTTTTACTGAGCAGGGTATGCTGGGCCAGGATCTTTTTGGTAAATGCGCCGGTGATGAGCCAGCTGACCAGGATACCGGGTATCAGCAGGCCGTAGTTATCGGTGTACAGGAAATAGACCAGGGCTCCCAGGTTATACAGGGGCAGCAGCCAGCGGACAATATTGATCCAACCCAGGTGCCGTACTACGGTGGGCAGCTGTAGCCAGGAAAGGATAGCGTGCAGGTTGCCTTCTTTTTCCTCGTGGAGAAGGCCATGGGCGGCCAGTAGCTGTCGCAGGTCCGTTTGCTTGCTCAGGGCTTTTACAGCTTCCTGCCGGGCGGCAATGGTGTCCGGGGAAAGGGGCGGTTGTTGAAGAAGCCCGGCCAGTTGTTCCGTACCATGGGAAGTGGTGGTGCGGTTGAGCAGGTGGAAGAGCGAGCCGGGACCAAAGATATCCAGGTCGGCGGCATATTCTCCACCGGCGGCAAAGGCCTTGCCATCGGGGAATCCATTGGGCTGCTGCAGGAGGATATTCTTTTCATTCTGGTTGATGAACACCAGTTTGCTGGCCAGCTGTTTCTGGTCGCGGATGGTGAGGGCGATCCTGACCAGCACAATAAATATGATCAGGAAGAAGACTGCAAGGCCTAAAGGGAGGGAATGATCCTGTTTGATCCAGTAGTAACCAGCTACCAGCATGGCCACAAAGCTCAGCAGGCGAAGCGTGGAGAGCAATAGCCAGCGCTGCTGCAGCTGGTTAACGGTAGTGGTGTACTGATTGATCTTTTCCTGGTAAAAATCCAATGGACGGTTCATAAAGGGCAAAGTACTCAATAATTAGGAATCGGATGGCCAACAGGCCATGGGTCGCCATTTTTGGGAAATGTAACAACCATGACAGTGTTTTTTTTAGGGCCGGCGCTAAACCCTTTACCTTTGCGACTGAACAGCTACCAAAATTGTATGATCGAAGCAGGACAATATTACAACCTGAGGGTTGTCAAGCAAGTTGAATTCGGACTTTATCTGGACGGTGCAGGGGAAGAGATCCTGCTGCCCAAACGTTTTGTACCCCGTGGCGCCCGTGAGGGCGACGAGCTTCGGGTGTTCATTTACCATGATTCCGAAAACCGGCTGATAGCCACTACCCAGCAGCCGAAAGGCGTAGTGGGGGAAATTGTGTTGCTGAACTGTGTCAGCACTACCCGCCAGGGCGCATTCCTGGACTGGGGACTGATGAAGGACCTTTTCCTGCCCAAATCCCAGCAGCTGTCGCTGGCTTACGCCGGGGAGCCCTACCTGGTGATGATCTACATGGATGAGCAGACCGGCCGCGTAGCGGCTACCGAAAAGGTCAATCGTTTCCTGAGCAATGAGCAGCTGACAGTGGCGGAAAAAGAACCGGTTGACCTGGTGGTGCAAAGGGAGTCCGACCTGGGTTATGTGGTGATCATCAATAACCGGCATATCGGCCTGCTGCATTTCAGTGACGTGTTCCGGGAACTGAAGACAGGGGAGCAGCTGAAAGGTTTTGTGAAGGCCATCCTGCCGGAAAATAAGATTGATGTAGGTTTCGGCGAGGCAGGCTATAAAAAAGTAGCATCCGAAGAAGATAAGATACTGCAATTGCTGGAAGAACACAATGGTTACCTTCCTTACCATGATAAATCCTCACCTGAGGAGATCTACAAGGTCTTTGGCATCAGCAAAAAGACTTTCAAAATGGCGCTGGGCGCCCTCTACAAACAACGGAAAATTGAATTAACGAAAACCGGTTTTAAAGCCGCCGATTCCTGATCTGTCCGGGTAATTACCTGTCTTGAAATGAAGCCTTGTCAACACCTGGCAAGGCATTTATGTGCTTGTTATCATCAAACGCTGTGATTCACTGTTACAGGCAGTTCCCGGAGATAATCCCGGAAGGCCAGCCATTCTTTGCGCCGGATAATATCCCTTAAAGAAAGGTGGGTAGGTCCAGTCCCGTTACTTGAATTACAGGGCTTCCGTTTTACGCCGGCAGCAACAGCAGCTGCACGGTTTCCGGCGATTGCTGCCGCAGCTTCACAATATGACCGTTGAGCATGCTGGCCAGGATCGCTTCATCGTAATGGCGGATGGTGAGCAGGGTCAGTCCTTTTTCTACTTCTACTTCAAAATCTGCGGAGGCGTCCAATGCCAGTTTTTCGATCTTATCGGAACGGTCGTCCAGGCAGACCTGGATAGTGACGGCGCCGGTCTGGATCAGGTTGGGCCGGGCTTTCAGGTCCGACAGGAGCTGGTAGAGATCGGCCACCGGTTTTTCGCCTACAAAGGAGAAATCACGGGAATGCAGGCGGATCAGGGCCTGGTCTTTCTTCAGCACAACGATAGGGGGTAATCCTTTGATAGATTTTTTATGTATAACGGTACCGGGTAGTTGTTTGTCCAGGAAGGATTTAACATAGAGCGGAATGCCTTTATTCTGCAGTGGCTTGATGGTCTTGGGGTGGATCACCTGCGCGCCGTAATAGGCCATCTCGATCACTTCTGCGTAGTTCAGTTCTGCAATGAGCCTGGCCTCGGGGAATTCTTTGGGGTCGGCATTCATCACGCCTTCCACGTCCTTCCAGATGGTCTGGCTTTCTGCGTCCAGCAGGTTGGCGAAAACGGCGGCGGAGTAGTCGCTGCCTTCGCGGCCCAGCGTTGTACTTTCATTCTCGTAGGTGGAGCCAATAAAGCCCTGGGTGAGTACGATAGACTGGTTGTCAAACAGGGGCAGGATCTCCTGCTGTACTCTTTGTTGGGTGAAGGGCCAGTCGATCCCCGCATCCCGGAAATTATTATCGGTCCGGAAAATATCACGTACGTCCACCCATTGGTTGGTGAGCCCCACCTCATTGAGGTAGGCGCTGACAATGGCGGTGGAGAGAAGTTCTCCCACGCAGACGATCTGGTCGTAGTAATAGTCATATTCCCGCACGGGTTTATCGTGCAGCAGCCATTCCACTTCTGTAAAGAAATCGGTGAGCTGGTCCAGTGTTGCATTATATTGGGTAACCAGCAGGTATTTGGCAAGGGTAAGGTGGCTTTGTTTGATCGCTTCAAAGAGCTGGAGGGCCTGTTCGGGCTGACCGGCATAAAAAGCTTCGGCTACTTTTTCGAGTGCATTGGTGGTTTTGCCCATGGCGGAGATCACCACCAGCAATTGTTCCTCCTTATAGGAGCCGATAATGTCTGCTACATTTTTTATCCTGTCTATCGTCTGAACGCTGGCGCCGCCGAATTTGAAAACCTTCATGGGGAATCGAGTTAAAAGTGAACTGGCTTATCGCTTTTTGGTCGCCGGAAAGGGAGTGCCCGGCGAAGCGAAGCGGGGCAAATGTCGATAAAAAATAGCAAAATCGGGTAAATGGTTGGGGTACATGTAAGTGGGTAAATGGTCCCACTTCAAACGTGAGGTGAGCAGTGTAGTAAAAGCATCCCTGGATAGCCGGCCTGACCAGTTTCATAGGGCGCCCGTTTTTCATAGGCCGTTCATCGCGCTGGTCTGTGGAAAATGTATGGCTGATTCTCGCTAAACCGTTATAGCAATTTTCTGCCAGCCACACTGTTGATGCGTATCCCTGTTTTTCCCTATATTGCGGGCTGATAAACTTGTATATACAAGTTGGACTCCAGCCGGACATTGCTGAAACCCTTGTCTGTACTGCTGTTTAACGGAATGGAATTCTCGTCAGGTGTATTGGGAAATGCCAACGTATCAGGTATATTAGCAAACGTTCGTTAATATTCAGCGGTAATCACCTACATTTGCTAACCTTAAATCAATCTTCCCAACATGAGTATTGTGAACAGACAAGTTCTGACCCTGGATGAATTTACTATTCAGCAACTCCGTGATTTTCCCCATGCCACCGGTGAACTGAGTGGTCTGCTGCGCGATATCGGGTTAGCTGCTAAAAGAGTGAATGTGGAAGTGAACAAAGCAGGGCTGGTGGATATCCTGGGTGATGCCGGCGCCATCAACGTGCAGGGGGAAGATGTGAAGAAGCTGGATATTTTTGCCAATAACCAGTTCACAGGCGTCCTGCAGCATGGTATCAGCTGTGCAGGTATCGCCAGCGAGGAACTGGATGATTTTGTGGCTTTCCAGGACGGGGTCAGCACCAATTCAAAATACGTCTGTCTTTACGATCCGCTGGACGGCAGCGGCAATATTGATGTCAATGTCTCCATTGGAACTATATTTAGTGTGTACAGGAGGGTTACACCCATTGGTACGCCGGTAACGGCGGAGGATTTCCTGCAACCCGGCAGGAAGCAGGTAGCCGCCGGTTATATGGTGTATGGTTCGTCCACCATGCTGGTCTACGCCACACGCAGGGGCGTGAACGGCTTTACGCTGGATCCTTCTATCGGCGAGTTCTGTCTCAGCCATCCCAATATGAAATGCCCTGAATTCGGCAAGTTCTATTCCGTGAACCACGGCAATTTTTTCCAGTACGATAAACGGGTACAGCATTATATTGACCAGTGCCAGAGAAAGAACAAGGACAATGGCGGTCCCTATACCCAGCGCTATATCGGCAGTATGGTGGCGGATGTACACCGTAACCTCATCAAGGGCGGCATCTTTATGTATCCCGGCACCACCGACAAGCCCAATGGCAAACTCCGTCTCCTCTACGAGTGCAATCCCTTTGCCTTCATCCTGGAAGTGGCCGGCGGCAAAGCTACCAACGGCGAGCAGCGCATCCTGGACGTGCAGCCCACCGAACTTCACCAGCGCAGCCCGCTGTTCATCGGCAGCAAAGGCATGATGGATGAACTGGAGCAGTGTTTGCTGACATAAGTTCCCGCCATTGCCGGACCGTTTCAGATTTTAGCTTAGTCAGATACGAATGGTTTTTAAAAGCTTTGGGACGAACCAAAATGCGCCTGTGGTTCCAATACGCTTTGCAGCATTAGGCTGTCTGTTGACAGTAGGCTGTAGCGTCCTGGAAAGACAGTTTTTTTTAAAGCTTTGGGACGAACCAAAATGCGCCTGTGGTTCCAATACGCTTTGCAGCATCAGGCTGTCTGTTGACAGTAGGCTGCAGTGCCCCGGAAAGACAGTCTTTTTTTAAAAGCTTTGGGACGAACCTGGAGCATTGCTTGCTTCCTTTAAGTTTCCTTTATTGGTTTCTGGTATGAAATTGGCAAAGGCTTGGTCGCAAACCTGAATACATGAGGAATTACCGAATTTTCGTAACCGCCAGCCCCTTTTTCGCCACCATCCTGGCGTTCCTGGTCCTGCTGGCCGCCTGTGCGCCCAAACCGACCGCATCACCTGAAAAAGCCGCCGCGCCGGCGCCCCGGCCCACCACTACCGCCAGCCTGGCCACCGGCCTGGAAGATGATATCCTGGCCCTGGTGAACCAATACCGGAAGTCGAAGGGACTGAGCCCGCTCACCAACAATTTTACCCTCACCGAGGAAGCCCGCAAACACACTATGGCCATGGCTACCAACAGGGTACCTTTTGGCCATGCCAATTTCAATATCCGCAGCAAAGTGATCACTTCCAAAGTGGATGGCACTTCCGCCGTGGCGGAAAATGTGGCGGTAGGCAGCCAGACGGCAAAGGAAGTAGTGGACGGCTGGATCAAAAGTGCGCCCCACCGCAAGAATATGGAAGGCAATTACCGGCTGAGCGGCATCGGCGTAGCCCGTTCGCAGAATGCCAAATTGTATTTTACACAGCTCTTTGCGCGCTAAGGGATTACCAGGGATAAAGCAAAGCATTGCTGTAGAATAGCCTGCTGCACCCGGTTTCAGCTATGCAGAAGAAGTTTTTGGGACGAACCAAAAAGGCATACGTCAGTGTGGACCCTGCAGCAGTAACCCCGAACCTATGGACCCACTGGGGACAACGGAGCAAGCCATTGCAGCTACAGCAAATCCAGCCCATGAATCTTAGGGACAGCCAATAGCCAGGTATGGCAGCTGTAATGAACCTGAACCCGGACAGGTAGCCTCCGTAGGGTATAGCGCAGTTGCCGGTTGCAACAGCCAATCCGAATCCATGGACCACGGGGAACAGCTAAAGCAACGCATTGCGGCTACAAGGGGCGGCTGCCGATCTGCAATTGCCGGCGGATCACCCAAGCCCGCACGGCAGCAATTCCTGCCCTTTCCAAACTCCGGGCCTGTGGTCCGGCATTTCTTCCTAAATTGTGTCCTAATTTCCACATTTGTATGAGCAAGGTGATCATTTCTGTGAAGGACCTGGTAAAAAAATACGGTCAGTTTGAGGCTGTAAAAGGCATCAGCTTCGAGGTGTATGAAGGTGAGATCTTTGGTCTGCTGGGGCCCAACGGCGCCGGTAAATCCACCACGCTGGAGATCATTGAGACCCTGCGCGACAAAACCTCCGGCGAAGTCTGGGTCAATGGTTTCAATATCGACCAGCAGCCTGATGAGATCAAAAAGATCATCGGCGTCCAACTGCAGACCTCCGGCTTTTATCCCGGTCTCAACCTGCTGGAACTGATAGATCTCTTTGCCGGACTGTACAACCGCAAAGTGGACGGCCGTGAGTTGCTGCGCAGCGTGAACCTGGAAGACAAGGCAAAGAACAAATTCAAAGACCTCAGCGGCGGCCAGAAACAACGGTTCTCCATTGCCACCACCCTGATCAATGAACCCAAAGTGATCTTCCTGGACGAGCCTACCACCGGCCTGGATCCTCAGGCCCGGCGTAATCTCTGGGACCTGGTAAAAGCCATCCGCCTCAAAGGCACCACCGTGATCATCACCACCCATTATATGGATGAGGCCGAAGTACTCTGTGATCGCATCGCTATCGTGGACTCCGGCAGGATAGTAGCACTGGATACTACCGATAAACTGATAGATGAACTGGTGGCCACCGGCTTTGAAAGACCCAAGGAAGTAAAGAAGGCCAACCTGGAAGATGTGTTCATTCACCTGACCGGAAAGACATTAAGGGAAGAGTAAGCAAACCGGGATACTGGCCCTGCAAGCTCCCGGCGCCAGCCCCCGTTCGCGTTAACCCAACCAGTAACAAGCGCAAAAGATTATTTTTAGCATATGGATCTACGTTACCCCATCGGTCATTACGAACCACAGCCTTTTTCCCCTGCTATCAAAAGAAGCTGGTTGCAGGATATCCAGTTCCTGCCCGGCCTGCTGGAGCAGGCCATTGAGAACCTGGACGAAAAACAGTTACTGACTCCCTACCGCGAAGGCGGCTGGTCCCTGAAGCAGGTAGTTCACCATGTGGCCGACAGCCATATCAATGCCTACACGCGGATGAAGCTGGGACTAACGGAAGACAAACCCGTTATAAAGCCCTATGATGAAAAGGCATGGGCCACCCTTGCCGATGTGGACACCACACCCATCAATATCTCCATCACTTTACTCTATACCCTGCATACCCGCTGGCATGCCACCCTTTTACTGCTCACGGATGAGCAATGGAAACGCTGCATCATCCATCCTGAACAGAACAAGGAGCTAAGCCTCTGGTACCTGCTGGGCAGCTATGCCTGGCATGGTAAACACCATGTGGCGCATATCACGAGTCTGCGGGAGAGAAAGGGCTGGTAGCAGCCCCGGTTGCCTGCCATACCGGTAGCTGAAGCTGCCGGACAAAACAACCGTATTTGCAAACCGACCTTAATTAACAATGAAAGATCTTCGCTGGAAAACCATCGCCTCGGAATACCTGCACAATGAGCAATGGCTCACTGTCCGGAAAGACACCTGTGAACGACCTGACGGCCGCATTATTTCGCCCTATTACGTAATGGAATATGATACCTGGGTAACAGCCCTGGCCTTAACGGAGGACGGTAAAGTAGTGATGGAGAAGCAATATCGCCATGCCCTGGGGACCGTTGCCTGGGAGATCCCCGGCGGCTGTGTGGATGCTACTGATGCCAGCCTGGACGAGGCTATAGCCCGCGAGCTGCTGGAAGAAACAGGGTATGCGTTCAGCAAGTATGAATACCTGGGTAAAACCTCTTCCAATCCCTCCACCAACAGCAACTGGATGCATATGTACCTGGCTACCGGCGGGAAAAAAGTGCAGGACCAGAACCTGGATGAGAATGAAGAGATCATTGTTGAGCTGTTCAGTATTGAGGAGCTGAAAGACATGCTCAACAAAGGAGAGATCATCCAGAGCATGCACGTGACTACTATCTTTTATGCGCTGCAGAAATTAGGGAAATTATAAACTGCATTCGCCTGTTCGGGGGCCAACAGTCGCTCGCCTCCGGCGAGTGACGGCTATTCCGTTGCCTCCCGCGCCCAACACCAGATTGCCCTAAACCTTAGCCGGAGGCTAACAAATACAGGTCACTCGCCGGAGGCGAGCGACTGGCAAGCCGCTGCTGTTACACTAACTGATTGCTATTGCAGAACTAATAACGCTTGTACAGGTCGCTACAACTGCACTTCTCCCACCACAAATACTGATCCGCAGACCAGCACCAAATCGTCTTTATGGGCCTGTTCCAGTGCAGCGCGCAGGCCGGTATTGACATCGGGATAAATATGTCCTTCCAGCCCCAGTTCCCGGGCCTGGGCAGCCAGTTCATCGGCCGGCAGCGCCCGGGGAATGTTTGCCTGCGTAAAATAATAACTGGCTTCTTTGGGTAAGAGCGCCAGTGCCGGCTGAATATCTTTATCGCGCACCATGCCTATCACCATATGCAGGGCGCGGTATTGTGTCAGTTCAGTCATGGCCACCACCTGGCGGATGCCATCCGCATTATGGGCCACATCCAGGATCACGGCCGGATGTTGGTGGATCAGCTCCCAGCGGCCATGCAGCCCGGTCAGCTTTTTTACCTGGCGTAAACCGCTATGGATATGCGTTTGCTGAATGTCCCAGCCTTTCAGCTGCAACTGGTGTACCGCTTCCAATACAGTCATCAGGTTCCTGGTCTGGTAGAAGCCTGGCAGGTCCAGCTGGTAGGTCTGCCGCTCATCCGTGTTGCTGGCGGCCACCTGTACTTCCAGCTGGTGGTGCTGGTAATGCCAGTCGGCCGCATAGCGCAGCTGATCGGCAAAAACAACAGGGGCGTTGACAGTAGCGGCTTTCAAGGTAAATACAGGGGCCGTAGTATTGTTGGTTTCGCCGATCACCGCCGATACGCCGGTTTTGATGATGCCGGCCTTCTCACCGGCAATTTTTTCCAGGGTGTCACCCAGCAGGTTCATATGGTCAAAGCCAATATTGGTGATCACGGAAACTTCCGGCAGGATCACATTGGTGCTGTCCAGTCTTCCGCCGAGGCCGGTCTCAATAACGGCGATGTCTACCTGCTGTTCGGCAAACCAGTCGGCCATCATAGCCACCGTGATCTCAAAGAAGGAGGGTTCAATTTCTTCAATGACCGGGCGGATCTTTTCAGTGAAGCGCACCACAAATTCTTCGGGGACCATCTCTCCATCTATTTTCAGTCTTTCCCGGAAATCTTTGAGGTGGGGCGAAGTATAGAGGCCCGTTTTGTAACCGGCGCTTTGCAGCACGGCCGCCAGCATATGACTGGTAGAGCCCTTGCCATTGGTGCCGGCAATATGGATGCTTTTGAATTTTTTGTGGGGGTTCCCCAGTACGGTGCAGAGCCGCAGGGTATTGGTCAGGTCAGCCTTGTATGCGGCTGCGCCCACCCGGCTGAACATCGGCAGGCGGGTGAACAGGTAATCAATTGTTTCCTGGTAGATCATGGGTAATGGGCTGTCAGCCCGGATCAGTAATTCAACTTGAAATTGAAGATAAGCGTACCCGTGGATTCATCGCCGCCGGCATTGAATTTTATCTGCTGTGCTTTCCTGATAGCGATAGCTTTCATGCTGGCGTCCGCTGTGGTGGAGCCACGGGGCTGGTAGGTAGCGGATATCACTTTACCGGATTCATCTACCTTGATGTCCACGGCAACCTTCGCGTTCTGGTTAAAATCATCAGTAAAAGAAGGCAGGCTGGTGAATCTTCGGCCCTGCAAACCACGGGAGATGCTGACGCCGGATTTGCCGGTGCCGCCACCGCCGGTATAGTTATCGGAGTCCGGGTTGCCGCCAGGCCGGCCCTGGTCGCCGGTACCACCGGCTACACCCTGGTTACCGCCTTTCTTGTAGCTGTCGGCCTCATTGCCACCGGTGCCGGTTCCACCCACGCCTTTCATGGTAGCCTTGGGCCTTTGTACCGGCGGAGCCGGGGTAGGAGGCGCAGGCTTGGCGGTGGGCTTGCTTTTCACCACATCCTTTTCGGGGACCTTTGTGGCTTTGGGCTTGGTGATAGTAGGTCTTTTGATCTCCGGAGCGTCCGGATCATTATTATCGTCCGTTTCTACATCTTTCACATTATCATCAGGAGTGGGAGCGGCTGCCGGAGGTGTATAGGCTGCTGCACTGGCAGGAGCGGGCGAGCCAGGCTCAAAGGGCTGGTCGTCACCGAAGCCCTGGTCGCTGCTGCCGAGGTTCACCTCTATCCCTTCGTCTACCGGAGGCTGGGGCAGTGCCGGCAATGACCAGCGCACGAACAGGAAGATGACTAACAGCACGGCGCATACGGCTGCTGTGTAGCCGCCGGCCTTTACATTCTTACTGGATTCAAAATTTTCTGCCATACGCAATGGTGTTCGATGAACGAATTTACCAATGTTTACCCTAAACGCTGCAAAGAATATGCTAATTGTACCGGCGCCTGGCGCCGTTTTGTTAAAATTGGCGGCAGCACCGGTTTACAAATGGGCGAAATCTGCTTCGTAATCGCCCCTGATCCTTTCCATGGGCGGGTTGAAATAGCCATATTTAACTTTGGGGAATTCCTCGCGGATCAGCTCCTGCAGCTGTTTTACGCCCAGCAGCTCGCTGGTTTCCACCACGCCGATCTTACCCAGGTACCAGTCGGGATCAATATTGAAATTCCGCCACTGGATCATGGTCAGGTCGGTATCAATGATGAGCTGGCGCAGCGCTTCGTATTCTTCTATGGTATCGGTCATACCCGGGAATACAAAGTAGTTGATACTGGCCCAGCCGCCATAGGAGCGTACTACTTTGAGGCTCTCTACAATATCCTCAAACTGGTAGTTATTGGGGCGGTAGTAGGCTTCGTAAATATGTTTGCGGGCCGAGTTGGTGCTGACGCGGATGGAATCCAGTCCGGCTTCGCAGAGTGCTTTCACGGCATCGGGCTTGGAGCCGTTGGTATTGATATTGATGCTGCCTTTTTTTGTGTGCCGGCGCATTTCAATGATGCTGCGGCGGATGGTTTCCCACATCAGCAGGGGCTCGCCTTCACAGCCCTGTCCAAAGCTGACAATGGGGAAGGGCGCTGATTCCAGGTGGGGTACGGTGAACTCCACGATCTCTTCCGCAGAAGGTTTGAAGGTGAGGCGGTCCTGGGTGGAAACGATCTCCTCTTCCTGCGGCTGGAAAGAGATGCAGCCGATACAGTTGGCGTTGCAGGCCGGTGAGCTGGGCACGGGGCATTCCCATCTTCCCATAAAATAATTCCTGGCGGCCGGGCAATTATAGGTAAGACAGCAGTTCTCCGCCAGGTGTTTCACCAGGCGGTTATGCGGGTAGGCCTTGAGGTAGGTATCCACGCCATGCGTGATGGTATCCGTATCAAAGCCGGCGCATTCCTGGCGGATATCCTGTTCAATGCGGACGGCGGGCACAAAGAATTTATTGTTGAACCAGGCGGCGGCAGTATAACAGAACAGGGGCAGGGTAGGAGCGTCATGGCCCGTTTCATAGGCGGCCAGGAAAAGGCCGGTATGGGCGGGGGGAATGAAGGCGGCAGCGGCCCAGCCTTTGTCGCACAGCCGCATCTCTCCGGTCTTTACATCGATCCCGATACCCCGGCGGCCGGGCAGCTCATACAAGGAACCTCCTTCAGGTAATTCTATCCAGTCTTCTACAGGCACAGGCATGGCATCCCAGCCGGCGCGACCAACAGCATATAATGAAGTGTCCTCAAAAATATTTCCCTTCCCGTCGGAATACAACAGATACGGTGATTGTGGCAGTACAGACATATAACTTTAGCTACCCGGGACAAACAGATTTTTGGTAACAGGCCTCCTTCAGGAATGCCCGCTGCCCAGGTAATGTCTGCAAAATTCGTGAATTTGATCCAGTTCTTCGAATTGCAAATTTTTCCGGAGGGGAAAATAGTACTGGTGGCTGCCGGAAGTGTCAATGGTGATGGAGTCGTACCGGGCGTCTATATGGTTGATATTTGACCAGATAAAGAATTTATCCCCCGACAAAGCCGGTATGCTGACACCGGTATGGTAGATAGCCAGCTGCTCCGTCCTGATCAGGCGGATCTCACAAAAAAAGAGGTAGGTATAGACCACGCTCAGCAGGCAATGGAAGACCCCGGTGAGCCAGTGATGGCCAAATAACAGGTAGAGGCCAATCCCCACAAAGAACAGCAGTTCCGCCAGCCGGAAAAAGAGGTTGACCCGGGGCATGGACTGCAGGATAGGGCCGCCGGCAAAGACCAGGATAAAGATATCCAGGGCCATCAGCAGGAGGCATCCGGAATAAACGGGGCTGGAATGGGGTTCTGTAAAATGACTGATAGCGTGCAGCAGGATCAGTCCGCCCGCAATCAGGTGCAGCAGGCGGCCGGATTGTTTCAGTCTCTCAAACGAGGGGTGCACTACAGGCAAGGACAGGGAGTTCATGGTGCAACGGTTTGTTAATAGATGCAGGAACCGGAAAATTCCACAAACCTATCCTGAGGCAGCTCAGAGCTGGTCCTTCCCTTCTGTCCGGACCTTTTCCAGCTGCAGCCGGCACCAGTTGTTGAACTCGTCTTCGTCCGCATCATCTTCTTCGTCATCTTCCACTTCTTTCTGCAAAATGCGGTTGTTGAGAAAGTCCATGGTCAGGAGGCCATCTTTGAGGATAATATTGGATAGCTGCGACCAGCTGATCCTTTTCTTGAAGAGGGAATTGATAACGATCTGTTTCTCAGAAAAGCCGATCTCCACGGCGTATTTGGCCTGGTATTCCAGCAGGGCCAGGATAATGAGCAGGAAGCTGACCCATTGGAGGTAGGGCATCTTCATCCAGACCAGGGCGGCAATAAGCAGCGCCCGGCTGTAGAATACTTTATGGCCCCGGTACGACCAGTAAGCATTCCAGCTAATAAAGCCAACAACGGCCACAACGCCTACCAGGTAGGCCAGGCTAAAATGTTGCTCCAGGACCAGTTCACGGAGAAAGAACACAGCGGAGGCCAGGCTGAGCAGGATGCCGAACAGGTTAATATAGCGTGTTCCCTGGTTTTTAAGACTGACAACGTATTGATAGATCATTCGTATAGGGTGGCCTTATGCATTGCTGGCCACCAGCAAATTACATAACTTCCACAAAATGCGGGCGCCAACGTTGGCGTCCCAGTCGCTTTCGCCTACGCCTACTTCATTGAGGTCAACACCAATGATGCGGCGGCCGCTCTGGCGGATACGCTTCAGGAGGTAGAAGATCTGCTCTGCTTCAAAGCCGCCGGGTACGGGCGTACCGGTATTGGGGCAGAGTTTGGGATCCAGGCCGTCTATATCGAAGCTGACATGCACATGCTCCGGCAGGCTGGCGGCAATTTCGTCGGCAATCTCTTTCCAGTGATGGCCTTCATACAACCGCTCTTTAATGCTCCGGTCAAAATAAGTGCTGATCCGGGCAGGATGCGCTTTGATAAAATCAAATTCTTCCTGGCAGTAATCCCTTACACCCACCTGTACCAGCTTGCTAACGCCGGGCAGTTCCTGGAGGGTGTTGTACATGATGCTGGCATGGCTGTAAGTGAAATGCTCATAGCCTTTGCGCAGGTCGGCATGGGCGTCAATCTGCAGGATGCCGAAATCAGGATGTTTTTCGGCCAGGGCTTTGTAATATCCCAGAGGGGTGCTGTGGTCCCCGCCCAGCAGGGCTACCAGTTTGCCTTTGTCCAGCAGTTCTTTGGTCTGCTCATACACCCAGTTCTTGAGGAAGTTACCGCCCTCATTGATCTCTTTGAGGGATTTGCACATGAACTGGTTCTTTTCTACCAGCTCTCCTTTGGAGGTATAATCAATAAAGAGTTCGGCTTCTTTACGGAGATAGTCGCTTTTGAGCAGGATCTTTTTGTCCGGGGGGCGCATGTAGAAGCCGGCTTTCCAGGCTTCGCCGCAGTCACTGTCAAACAGGTCCACCTGCATGCTGGCCTTGAAGATATGGTCTGCTGCGCGGGCGGTACCGGCGGAATAGCTCACGGTCACCTCCCAGGGCACGGGCAAAATAATGACGCGTGCCTCTTCCTCAGGGAAGGGCAAGCCAAAAATATTATTATTTGGATTGCTGGCGCCGTTGGCATCAAAATGCGATAAGTCTGTCATGTTGCCTGTGTGAAAAGCGATGCAAGGTAGCACCGATTGGGATATGGGCAAAAAAATCTGAACAAAATCATATATTAAATGTTAGAGGGCCTTGGATTAAAACTTGCTGAACAAAACAAAATCGATTCCCCGTGAGGCCTTTTTGAACTAACTTTGCGATGGAATCACAACGGTTTATGAAAAAAATACATATCGTCATCCTGGTGGGGATTGCCGCGAGCATCATGGTGTTGCTGAGCTTTATGGGCGACCTGTCCACGTATGAGACCCTGGCCTCCGCCCGTCAGAAAGCTGGCAAAACGGTTACAGTGATCACCCAACTGGACCGGACCTATGCCCAGCCTATCCAGTACGACCCCGCCAGAAACCCCAACCTGACCCGTTTTTTCGTGACGGATACCCTGGGAAACAAGGCTGAAGTGCTGTATTATTTCGAAAAGCCCTTCGATATGGAGAAAAGTGACCGTATAGTATTGAAAGGCAAGATGAAAGGCAATATTTTCGAGATCACCCGCAAGGATGGGATCCTGATCAAATGCCCTTCCAAATACAAAGACGACCCCAAGGCAGCCTACAATAACCTCACGAAAAACTAAACAGTATCATGAATTATATAGGTGAGCACCTGTTACCCGGACAGTTGGGTCAGTTCCTTGTTGTCCTTTCTTTTGTTGCCTCGCTGATTGCCACCATTGCTTATTATAAGTCGGGCCAGGCCGCCGTACCGGCTGAAGCCGATAGCTGGAAAAAGCTGGGCCGCATTGCGTTTATCACCGATGCCGCTTCCATCTTCGCCATTTTCGGTATCATCCTCTATATTATTGCCAATCACTACTTTGAATATTTTTACGCTTATAACCACTCGGATGTTTCCCTGCATCCCGAATACCTGCTCAGCAGTATCTGGGAAGGGCAGGAGGGCAGTTTTCTGCTCTGGGCCTGCTGGCATGGCGTATTGGGCCTGGTCCTGATCCGCACCGCCAAAAAATGGGAAGCGCCCGTGATGATGGTCATCAGCTTTGCGCAGGTCTGCCTGGCCACCATGGTGCTGGGGGTATACCTTTTTGACCTGAAGATCGGCAACACACCTTTCCTGCTCACCCGCTACCAGTTCCAGGATGCTCCTATCTTCAACCGCCCGGACTACCTGAGCCTTAGCTCTATGCAGGACGGTCGCGGCCTGAACCAGCTGCTCCAGAACTACTGGATGGTGATCCACCCGCCCATTACCTTCCTGGGTTTTGCCAGTACCATTGTGCCGTTTGCCTATGCTATTGCCGGCCTCTGGAAAAAAGATTACGGCAGCTGGACCAAAGCGGCGATGCCCTGGTCCCTGTTCTCCGGTGGTATACTGGGGCTCGGTATCATGATGGGCGCCAAATGGGCCTATGAATCCCTGACCTTTGGCGGTTACTGGGCATGGGACCCCGTGGAAAACGCGTCCCTGGTGGCCTGGCTGGTCCTGGTGGCCGGCATCCACACCCAGCTGGTGTACAATGCTACTGGCCATTCCCTTCGCCCCACTTATTTCTTCCTGATCGGCAGCTTCCTGCTGATCCTGTACTCTACCTATCTGACCCGCTCCGGCGACCTGCAGGATACGTCCGTACACGCTTTCACCGGCTCAGGCATGAACTGGCAGCTGCGCATTTTTGTGGCTGTATTTACCCTGCCATCCCTGTTCCTTTTCTTCCGTCATTATAAAAAGATCCCCAATATCCAGAAAGAAGAGAATACCTATTCCCGTGAGTTCTGGATGTTCATCGGCTCCCTGGTGATCTTCCTCTCGGCCGCCTTTATCATTGCAGCTACTTCACTGCCGGTGATCAACAAGGTATTCGGTACAGAGTTTACAGTGGGGGAAGATGTGAAGTTCTCCTATAACCGCATACAGATCTTTGTGGCTATTGTACTGGGCATGCTGACTGCCGTTACACAGTACTTAAAATACAAGGACACGGCCAGGAGATATTTTGGGAAGAAGATATTGCTGCCTACTATAATTGCTATCCTGGTTTCAGCGGCTATCAGCATCTTCGGTAATATTGATTACGATAAATATGGCATCGGTTTCCTGATGGCCATCCACCTGGCCATTTTTACCAGTGTGTATGCGCTGGTGGCCAACGCAGCCTATATCGGCATTGGCCTGAAGGGCAAGATGAAAGCGGCCGGCGGCGCAGTAGCGCATATTGGTTTTGCCATGCTGCTGCTGGGGGCGCTGATCTCTTCCGCCAAGCTTGAAGTGCTGAGCATGAACTTTGTGAACCCGCTTAATTTTGGTCCTGAACAACCGAAAGAAGGCATGGAGAATATGACCCTTTACCGGGGTGTGAAAATGGACATGGGCAAATACTGGGTCACCTATTCGCGTGATACCACGGCTGAAGCTGGCAAGAAGCTCTATTTCCAGATCGACCTGGAAAGAAAGGATGGTAAGGAAAGCTTTTCCCTGTATCCTGACCTGATCAGGAACACTAAAGGTCAGGAAGGCTATTCCAATAACCCGGACTCCCGGCATTACCTGCACAAGGATATCTTCAGCTATATCAGCTATGCGGATAAGATGTCCGAAAAGAAAGATACTTCCGAATACCGTCACCGGGAACTGATGATCGGTGATACGGTATTCTATTCTGCCGGCTATATGCGGCTGGACAGTGTAACAGTGAATCCCAATAATGAACGTTACCAGTTCAGGTCTACGGATACGGCCCTGATGGCCAACCTGAGTGGCGTCACCAATGATAACCGCCGGTTTGCTGCGCATCCGGTCTTCTACCTGGAAGACAACCAGCCCAAATACCTGGTGGATACGGTATTCTCCCAGGGACTGGCCATTGTGGTAGGTCCCGGGGATAAGGAACGTCACCTCAGTATCGGGGTGAAGGAATCTTCCGACCTGGCGCCTTTTATCGCCCTGAAGGTCCTGCAGTTCCCTTTCATCAACCTGGTATGGCTGGGTACGGTTATCATGATCATCGGTTTTACCATGGGCATGTTCCGCAGGCTGAAAGGAGTAAAGGCGTAAAGTACAGCGGGCTGGAACAGTGGTTGCGCACCTCTTTGCAGCATAACCTGCCGGCGTTTGGAATGGCGTATTACAGACAGTACCGGAGCAGTCTGCTGATTTTAGCATTTTCTTGACATTTCCACTGGTTACTTTTCCCGGGTTTTGCGCATCAATGAAAGGAAATTATTACTACTTTAGTGATACTCCAATGAGCCCCATCCGGAACATATCGTTCT
Source organism: Candidatus Pseudobacter hemicellulosilyticus (assembly GCA_029202545.1). Lineage (GTDB taxonomy): Bacteria > Bacteroidota > Bacteroidia > Chitinophagales > Chitinophagaceae > Pseudobacter > Pseudobacter hemicellulosilyticus. Next base: position 5,342,860 of record CP119311.1, on the reverse strand, counting down.
CATCAATGGCCTTCCTGGTCGCCTTGTTTTCCTTATCACAGGGAGCAGTGGCGCAATACAAGGATTCGGCGGGCATTATGGTGCCGGTGCTGGGTCCCAATGATACCATTCCGGTACCTGCCATGGTGCTGCAACGGGAACTGATCCCGGGCGGAAACATGGAGTGGTTCTGGGTATCGGCGCCCTATCCCAAGCATTTGCTCAGGAAAAGGCAGGAATGGACCCGCCTCCGCAATGCTATTTATGTCACCTATCCCTATGCCCGGAGGGCGGGACTGATCATGAGTGATATGAACAGGCGGCTGGCCACTATGACCGACAAGGACGAACGGAAGAAGTACATCAAATCCCGCGAAAAGGAACTGAAGAAAGAGTTTTCCGATCCCCTCCAGGACTTATCCGTTTACCAGGGCAAAGTACTCATGAAGCTGATCAACCGCCAGACCGGCAATAATTGTTACGATATCATCAAGGAATACAAGGGGGGCATCACTGCCCGCTGCTGGCAGACCGTGGCCTTTTTCTTCAACAGCAACCTGAAGCAACCCTACAATGCGGAGGGATCGGAGCTGGAGATGGAGAAAATAGTGCTGGAGGTAGAAAGGATGTACGGCTATACCGGCCGGCCTGCTGCTTCCTTTAACCGGTAACGGTATTTTCGTTTACTGGCGGCCCGCCCGCCCATCTTCCCAATAAATAAAAATAATTGATTATAACCGGGTGATCTTTTCAATGAGCCCGGTGGTGGAATAACCCTGTACAATGGGGTTGATGACCACGCGGCCACCATTGGCCATCACCTCTTTGGCGCCTACTATCTGGTCAATGGTATAATCGCCGCCTTTGACCAGCACATCCGGCAGGATAGCAGTGATCAGTGCTAACGGTGTAGGATCGTCGAAAAGGACTACGGCGTCCACCATGAGCAGGGAAGCCAGGAGAAGGGCGCGGGCGGATTCATCATTCACCGGCCGGCCGGGGCCTTTGAGCCCTCTGGTGCTGGCGTCGGAATTAAGTCCTACCACCAGGTAATCCGCTTCGGCAGCGGCCTGGGAGAGGGAGAAAATATGTCCCCGGTGCAGGATATCAAAGCAGCCGTTGGTGAAGGCTACTGTTTTATCGTTATTGATCCGCCACTGGGCCAGCCGGCGTTGCAGTTCCGGCAGGGATAATATTTTCGTTTGTATGATGTCCGCTTTTCGCATTGGAGTCTTTTTGTTTGTTAAATACAGCCAGCAGGGCCAGGGCAATGAGGCCGCAGATCAGCATCTGGAAGAACTGAACGGTCCAGAGCAGCCAGCCGAAGGCCCATCCATAAGCAGCGTTAAGCCCATACAGTTGCATCGTTTCCAGTACCAGCTTGGGATAAGCACCAATGCCGCTCGGGGTAATGATCATGGCAATGCTACCGGTAAACAGCACGGTGAGCGATGGCAACGGCCCGAAGCCTGATGTTTCCTGCAGGGCAAACATGCCGATCTGGACGGATGCAAAATACATAGCCCAGATAAAGGCCGAATGAAAAAGAAACCAACCCTTGTTCTTCAGGTGACGAACACTGGTAAGACCTTGCCAGATTCCAAGTAGTACGCGTTTGATCTTGGCAACAAAAGAAATATGTGATAGTTTTTTGAACACGAACCAGGTCCCTGCGGCCATCAGTAAAAATATCAATCCCACGATCACCAGAATACCGGTAGAGAAGCCTTTAGCTTTACCACCAAAATATTCATTCAACTTACTGTATAAGAAGTCTGTGATCAGGTCAGCCTGGGTCACAATGGTGAGTACCATGATAATCAGCAGGCAGATCATATCGAAAGCCCTTTCGGCAACAATGGTTCCTACCAGCTTATCAGCAGGTACTTTCTCATAGCGGGCCAGGATGGTGCATTTCAGTACTTCCCCCAAACGCGGCACAGCCAGATTGGCCATATAGCCAATGAGTACCGCAAAATAAGTATTGCTGACCCTCGGTTTATAGCCCAGCGGTTCCATCAGGATCTTCCAGCGGACGGCGCGGCTCAGGTGGCTGGCCAGCAGGGCAATAACAACAGGGATAAGGAGCCAGTAGTTAGCCTTTCGCAGCGAGTTCTTGATCAGGGGCCATTCTTCTGGTTTGATGCCTCGGATGGACCACCAAACCAGGAATAATCCAAGGCCAATAAAGAACAAATACTGGAGAAGGCTGACGAGTTTTTTGTTCATGCGGTTGTATAACTGAAGGGGTGGTCAATAAATTGTAATGGAAACGTCTACAATTTATTGCCTTCTTTCGGAAATACAATCCAGGGTTGAAAACTTTTTGCCTTTTCAAAATCCATTGTGGCGTAGGAGATAATGATTACGGGATCGCCAACAGCACCCTGACGGGCGGCGGGACCGTTGAGGCAGCAGACACCGGAACCTCTTTTCCCTTTGATGAGATAGGTTTCAATGCGGGTACCATTGTTAACATTCACGATCTGCACTTTTTCATTGGCTATCATATTAGCGGCTTCCATCAGGCCTTCGTCCAATGTGAGGCTGCCAACGTAATTGAGATTCGCTTCCGTGATAGTGGCCCTGTGGACCTTTGATTTGAGCACTTCTATTTCCATGATCGGCGGTTGATGTATAGGTATTCTTATATGCGGATGCCGGCATCCTTTAGTAAAACGGCCGCAAGCTAAAAAAGTTTGCTGATACTTAGCGCATGATTGTGAGCAGCATATTATCAATTAACCTGATTTCCCCCAGAAAAGCGGCTACCAGGCCTACAAGTGGCTGACGGCCATCCCACTGGCCCACCAATTCCAGGGTATCGGCATCGGCAATTTCCACATAATCGGGCCGGAAGCCCTGGTCCTGTAAAAAACGGATGGCCTGTTCCTTCAGCGGCTGAAGAGGGCCGGGGATCAGTTGCTGCCGCAGGGTATCCAGGGCCTGGTGAATGGCGGTGGCCCGCTGCCGGTCTTCCGGCGACAACCGCATATTCCGGCTGCTCATGGCCAGTCCGTCCGCCTGGCGGAGGGTGGGGCAGGGCACCAGCTCAATATTGCTTTGCATTATTGTCAGCAGCCTTTTGACCACCATGCATTGCTGGTAATCTTTCCGGCCCATGAAAAGTTGGTCGGGCGCTACCAGCCGGAGCAGGCGGCTGACCACCTGGCAAACTCCCTGGAAATGGCCAGGCCGGGAGGCGCCTTCCAGTACGGTCTCCAGGTAACCCAGGTCGTACTGCTCCAGGTCCTGCCAGCCATCAGGATACATTTCGGCCACCGATGGCAGGAATAGAATATCGGTGCCGGCGCTTACCAGCAGGTCGATGTCTTTTTCTATGGTGACAGGATATTTTTCAAAGTCGGCCGGGTCATTGAACTGGGTCGGGTTCACAAAAATGGAGCAAACAGTAATATCTGTATGGCTCCTGGCTGTGCTGATAAGGGAAAGATGCCCCTGGTGAAGGGCGCCCATAGTGGGAACGAAACCAATGCGATGCCCTTTTTCCCGCTCCTGGCGGAGCCTTTCCTGTAACCGGGCAGCCTGTTTTAAAATGATCATTTACAGTGTTTAATAGGCCGGGATTGAGTTTAACCCTGCAGTTTAATAAAAATCCTTAACTTTGCACCCTGTTTTTTAAGGGTAGACTAACCAATTTAGTATCATAATGCTGACAAAGAAAAGAATTTTATTTATTGCCAACGAAATGTCTCCGTATCTGGAATTGACCGAATTCTCCGAGACTGTGAACAGACTGGCAATAAAAGCTAATGAAAATGGTTTCGAAGTTCGCTGCATTATGCCCCGGTTCGGTGTTATCAATGAAAGGCGCCATCGCCTGCATGAAGTGGTCCGGTTATCCGGTATTAATGTTTCGGTAGACAATGATGATTTTCCACTCCAGATCAAGGTTGCCTCCCTTCCCAACGCCCGTCTGCAGGTATATTTTCTCGACAATGAGGACTTCTTCAAACGGAAGTATATCTATCACGACGAACAGGAAAAATGGTTTGACGACAATGGTCTCCGCACCGTTTTCTTCTGTAAAGGCGCCCTGGAAACCGTGAAGAAATTTGGCTGGCCCCCGGACATTATCCATTGCTCCGGCTGGATGACAGGCCTGATCCCCTTTTACCAGAAAACAGCCTATAAAAAAGAACCCGTCTTTGCACACAGCAAAGTCATCTATACTATCGGTAATACCAGTTTCAAGGAAAAGCTGGGTCCCGATTTCCTGAAGGTGGCCAATATCAGCCCCAATATCAAGGACAAGGACCTGGAACCGTTTAAAGACGCCAATAATATCGCCCTGATGCGCGGCGGCGCCACCTATGCAGACGCAGTGACCTTTGGCGCCGATAAGGTGGACAAAAAACTGGTAGAGGAGTTTGGTAAGGTAAAAGGCAAGAAGGTGCTCACCTATAATGCCGAGTCCGATTTAACAGACTATTTACAATTGTATTCCGACCTTGCCAAATAGGTATTTCATCTAAAACCTGATTTTAACTCTTAGCTGCGTGAATAGGAAAATCTTAGCATCGCTTATCGTAGTGCTTTCCGGCTTTCTGCTGTATTCCTCCTGCACCAAAGTTGACGCCACCGATCTGGGTAAAGACCTGATCCCTGCCGTTGACAATGTCCACACTTTTGAAACGCTGCTGGACGTGGAAACAGACAACTTCCTGTATCCTGATACCACCGTTGTTTACGCCAGTTTCCCCCATGCCCTGGGTGTTATTGACGACGACCCCGAGTTTGGTAAAACACAGGCGGCCATCTATGCCTCACTTACACCCAATGTATACGGAGCCCATCCTTTCCTGGAAAAGGACTCTGTACTCATTGACTCCGTAGTATTGTCCCTGGCCTATAACAACCTTTACGGGGACTCCAATTCCGTTCAGCAGATCGAGGTATTTGAAATTGATCCTGCCAGCAATAACTTCAAGGATTCCGCTTACCGGATCAGCACCCCGGCCTTTGCCGTACTGCCCGGCGTACTGGGACAGAAGAACCTGGTGTTCAATACCCTCAACGATTCTATTTCCTACGTAAATAACAGGACCGATACCATCCTCAGCAATAATGAGCTGCGGATCCACCTGGATACCGCCTGGGCCCGTCATTTCGTGAACTATGATACGGCCGATGTCTATAAAACGGATTCCGCTTTCCGCACCCATTTCAAAGGGCTGGCCCTGCGCGTCAATGAAGCTGCCTCTGCCGGCAAGCGCGCCCTGGCTTATTTTGACCTGACCAATACCAGCAAAACACGGCTTACTTTCTATGTCCGTGTTACCAGCAACGGGTCCGTGGATACCCTGTCCAGCATCTTTAATTATACGGGCGCTACCCAGGCCAACCTGGTGAGCCATACCCCCGCTCATAATTACCAGGCTTACCTGGAGAACGGCAATGCCAATGATGATAAGGTGTACCTGCAAAGCGCACCCGGGTCATATGTTACCGTTAAGATCCCCGGCCTGGATACCCTGAAGAATACCAACCGCGTGATCCATCGCGCTGAACTGGTGGTAGAGCCTATTGCATCTACCCTGGATAATATCTATACGCCTATGCCCACCCTGTTCATTGATGCGCTCAGCGCAGCAGGCGACTCGGTGTTCACCATCCGGAACGACTTTGTATTCACCGGATCGGGCCAGACCATGTATGACTTGGCCAGCCTGGGTGGTTACTACCGGGCAGGCAAGTATACCTTTAACCTGACCCGTTACCTGCAGAGCGTGGTGTCCAAACAGCTGCCCTACCATACCCTGCGGATCTCCGCGCCACTGTATATGAAGCCTTGGTGGCAGCTGGCTGATGGTTCCAAAACCACCTTGCCCACTACCATTTACGTGAATGAACCCATCGCCTACGGACGGGTGGTAGCAGGCGGCGGCAGCCATCCCACCAACAAAATGCGCATGCGAATAATTTATTCTAAAATTTAGGACGGACACTTATCTTTGCCGCCAACAGTTCGTTAACTATATTTAGTTTACAACCAACAACCTATAAGAGTATGCCATATTTATTCACTTCTGAAAGCGTTTCAGAAGGTCACCCTGATAAAGTTGCTGACCAGATCTCTGATGCTTTGATCGATAACTTCCTGGCTTTTGATCCCCAATCAAAAGTAGCCTGCGAAACACTGGTGACCACAGGTCAGGTGGTGCTGGCAGGTGAAGTAAAATCTTCTGCATATCTCGATGTTCAGGAGATTGCCCGTAACGTGATCCGCAAAATTGGTTATACCAAGAGCGAGTACATGTTTGAAGCCAGCTCCTGCGGTGTATTGTCCGCTATCCACGAACAATCCTCCGATATCAACCAGGGCGTTGACAAAAAGAAAAAAGAAGAACAGGGCGCCGGTGATCAGGGCATGATGTTCGGTTATGCTACCAATGAAACCGAAGACTATATGCCCCTGGCGCTTGACCTGGCCCATAAGCTCCTGCTGGAACTGGCCGTACTGCGCCGCGAGAACAAGGAGATCAAATACCTGCGTCCCGACGCCAAAAGCCAGGTGACCCTGGAATACGACGATAACAACAAACCTGTACGCATTGACGCCATCGTGATCTCTACCCAGCACGATGACTTTGCCAGCGAAGAAAAAATGCAGGCGAAGATCAAAAAGGATGTGATCAATATCCTGATCCCCCGCGTACAGCAGAAATACAAGAAATACGCCCACCTGTTCAGCGGCAAGATCAAATACCATGTGAACCCCACCGGCAAGTTCGTGATTGGCGGTCCGCACGGTGATACCGGCCTTACCGGCCGTAAGATCATTGTTGACACCTACGGTGGTAAAGGCGCACACGGTGGTGGTGCTTTCAGCGGTAAAGACCCCTCCAAAGTGGACCGTTCCGCTGCCTATGCTACCCGCCATATTGCCAAGAACCTGGTGGCTGCCGGCATCTGTGAAGAAGTGCTGGTGCAGGTTTCCTACGCTATCGGCGTGGCGCAGCCCATGGGTGTCTATGTGAATACCTATGGCACTGCCAAAGTGAAACAGAGCGACGGCAAGATTGCGAAGATGATCTCCGAGATCTTCGACATGCGTCCTTATTTCATTGAACAAAGACTGAAACTCCGTAATCCTATTTATAGTGAAACCGCTGCTTATGGTCATATGGGCCGTAAGTCAGAAGTGGTGGAAAAGACCTTCACTTCTCCCGATGGCAAAACCATCAAAAAGAAAGTGGAACTGTTCACCTGGGAGAAACTGGACTATGTGGCTAAGATCAAAAAGGCCTTTAGTGTAAAATAGGACCCCAAAGCTATTTTGTCGGCACAAAAAATGAAAAGCCTTCTCTTTATGGGGAGGTTTTTTGTTTTCGTTATTTTTGCTCCATGATTGATGAACAGCAGAATCCCTGGCAAATTGTATCCGCCCAGGAGATCTACACCAATCCCTGGATCGCATTGACGGAATACCAGGTGATCAACCCCTCCGGTGGGAAAGGCATCTACGGAAAAGTACATTTCAGGAACCTGGCCGTAGGCGTTCTGCCCCTGGACCAGGACCTCAATACCTACCTGGTAGGACAGTATCGTTTCACCCTGGATCGCTATAGCTGGGAGATACCCGAAGGTGGCTGCCCGGAAAACACAGACCCCTTATTATCGGCTCAGCGGGAATTGCTGGAGGAAACGGGCCTGGTAGCCGCCCGGTGGGAGCCGCTGGCTGAACTGCATCTCAGCAATTCCGTAACAGATGAATATGGCATTGTATACCTGGCGCGTCAGCTGGAACAGGGAACGGCCGAACCGGAAGAAACAGAACAGCTGCAGGTCAAAAAGCTGCCTTTTGCAGAAGTGTACCAGATGATGGAGAAAGGCATTATCACGGACAGCCTTTCTGTGGCTGCTATTCTTAAAGTAAAAATCATGCTCGCAGATGGAAGGATTTCATAAAAGACCACCCAGACAAGGGATTAAAAAATCTTCGCTGATCATTGGCCGTCAGCCGGTGATTGAGGCTATGCAGGCCGGCAGGGCGCTGGACAAGATATTCTTCCAGCACAATGTGAGCGGTGACGCCATTGGTAAGATCCGCCAGCTGGCGCGCGATAACAATATTCCTATCCAGCAGGTGCCCCCGGAAAAACTGGACGGCCTGACCCAGGCCAACCACCAGGGGGTTATTGCCATTGCCGGGCTGGTACAGTATATGGACCTGCAGCAGGTGATTGACCATGTGGTGAGCAACGGGGAGATCCCGCTGTTTGTGATGCTGGACGGCGTTACCGATGTACGGAATATCGGCGCTATTGCCCGCACCGCGCTCTGCTGCGGCGCCCAGGCGCTGGTGATCCCGGACAAAGGGGTAGGGGCCCTCAATGAAGAGGCCATCAAGTCGTCCGCCGGCGCCCTGGAACGGATCCATGTATGCCGGGTCAACAGCCTGATGAAGGCCGTGGATTCAATGCACCTCAATGGCATTAAAGTATATGCTTCAGAAATGACCGCTACCGATAATGTTTTTGAACTGGAATACCGGGAACCTTGTTGTATTATAGCCGGCAGTGAGGACAAAGGTGTATTCTCCGGACTGCTGAAGATCAGCGACCAGGTGTTCCGGATCCCCATGAAAGGCGATTTTGAATCCTTGAACGTATCGGTGGCCACCGGCATTATCCTGTACGAGGCCATGAAGCAAAGGCTTCAGAGCTAAGTCGGGGTTAAAAAAACAGACTATGAACCAGACCGCTTCCATACAACTTGTAGAATGCCCGCGGGACGCCATGCAGGGCTGGAAGCGGTTTATACCTACGGAAGAGAAAGTGGCCTACCTCAATGCGCTCCTGCAGGTGGGCTTCCATACACTGGACTGCGGCAGTTTTGTATCCCCCAAAGCCATCCCGCAGATGGCGGATACCGCAGCGGTGCTGCCGCAACTGCAGCTGTCCGGCAGCTCCACCAGGCTGCTGGCCATTGTAGCCAATGTGCGGGGCGCAGCCGAAGCTGCCGCTTTCCCGCAGCTCAGCTACCTGGGCTTTCCTTTCTCTGTATCTGAAACTTTTCAGCAACGCAATACCAACAGTTCTATTACCCAGTCCCTGGAACGGGTCCGCGAGATACAGCAGCTCTGTGTACAGCACAATAAAGAGCTGGTGGTCTACCTGTCCATGGGCTTCGGCAATCCCTATAATGATCCCTGGAGCCCGGCCATTGTATTTGACTGGGCGCAGCGGTTGCGCGACCTGGGCATTGGCATCCTTTCCCTGGCGGATACTGTTGGGCTGGCCAGCCCGCAGCAGGTAAGCGACCTCACCGGTCACCTGGTGCAGGCCATGCCCGATACTACCATCGGCGTACACCTGCATTCCACTGCCCATAACTGGCAGGCTAAGCTGGATGCCGCACTGGACGCAGGTTGCAGGCGTTTTGACGGCGCTCTCAAAGGCATCGGCGGCTGCCCCATGGCGCATGACGAGCTGGTAGGTAATATGAATACCGAATGGATGCTGCAACGTTTTCAGCAAAGGCAGCTGCCGGCCGGCATTGATCCGGAAGCACTGGCCCGCTGCAGCAATATGGCCGCTTCACTATTTGTTTAAATTCTTTTGTATGTCCTTTCTCATTGATATCAATATCCCCACGCCTGCTGATCCCATCCACTACCAGCAGCCACTGCTCATTACCGGCTCCTGTTTTACAGAACATATAGGTAACCAGCTGCGCGACTTGAAATTCAACGTCCTGCAGAATCCGCACGGCATCCTGTTTGACCCGCAGAGTGTGGCCAATAGCCTGGTGTCCTATGTACAGAACCGGCAGTATGAAGCCAAAGACCTGTTCTACCTGAATGAAGTATGGCAGAGCTGGGACCACCATAGCCGCTTTTCGCATATGGATCCCGGTGAATCGCTGCGGATGATCAATGCGTCCCAGCAGCAGGCGCATGATTTCCTGAAAAAGGCGGAGTGGGTGGTCATTACCCTCGGCAGTGCTTTTTCCTATCGCCTCACGGAGAACAGCCAGCCCGTGGCCAATTGCCACCGCGCACCGGCCCAGTGGTTCAACAAACACCTGATGACCATTGAGGAGATCAACTGGGCGCTGGATACCTGCCTGCACCAGCTGCGGTATTTTAATCCCAGACTGCGGTTCCTTTTTACCATCAGCCCCGTGCGGCATATCCGCGATGGAGTGGTTGATAATAACCGCAGTAAGGCACGCCTGCTGGAAGTAGTGCATCACCTGGTGAATAAATTTGACCGGATCTGGTATTTTCCCGCCTATGAACTGGTGATAGATGTATTGCGGGATTACCGGTTCTACGATATTGATATGGTCCATCCCAACTATGCTGCTACCCAATATGTGGTGGAGCAGTTCATGAACCATTTTGTGGACGAACCATCCCGGCAGCTGGCCGCCCAACTGCACAAGCTCCTGGTAGCCCGGCGGCATAAGCCCTTCCATCGGGGTACTGAAGCCCATAAAAAATTCCTCCAGGTCCATTACGAAAAGACGAAAGAGCTGCAACAGCAGTATCCCTTCCTGCCACTGGAAGAAGAATTAAATTATTTTAACGACCAGTCGTGATCGGTGATTCCGGTCAACTGATCCTGCTCTTCTGCATCTCCTGTCAATCAATGGCCGGACAGCACGGATTTCCGGCACAGAAATAGTATTTTTACAGAGGTACCATTTTTGTTGACCAGGCTGTATCCAGCAACTGATAATCATTGCCATGACAGAGAAAAAGGAAACAAAGAAAGGACTGAATATTCCGCTTGCCTTACCCCGTCGAAACGAGATCCCCGACAAGGGCATTAAAGTACTGGCCGGCGATATTGGCGGCACCAAAACGCACCTGGCCATTTTTGAGGCCACCCGGGCCGGCATATCCATGGTGACTGACACCAAATACCATTCGGGCAGGTACAAGACCCTGGAAGAGATCATACGGTCTTTCCTGGCGGACACAAAGCTCCAGCCAGAGCGCATTTGCCTCGGTGTAGCCGGTCCTGTGCTGAATGGAAAAGTAGACCTCACCAACCTCAACTGGGAACTGGACTGCCGTTCCATGGCCAGAGACCTGGGCATCCCGCAGGTATCCCTGATCAACGACCTGGAAGCCACTGCCTATGGGCTGGCTGGACTGGAAGCTGAAGATGTGATCTGCCTGCTGCCGGGAGACCCCGCCAGCAAAGGCAATATGGCCATCCTGGCGCCCGGAACAGGACTCGGAGAGGCCGGGCTTTTCTGGAACGGTCATTCGTACCATCCATTCCCCACAGAAGGCGGGCACTGTGATTTTTCACCCCGAACCGGTATGGACATGGAACTGTGCCAGTACCTGCAATCGAAGTACAAAGTAGTCAGCTGGGAAAGTGTGATCTGCGGTCCCGGCATCTATGATATTTACCGCTTCCTGCGTGATGTGCAGAAAAGGGAGGAGCCGCCTTTCCTGTCGGACAACCCGGAAATGCAGCAGCATCCCTCCGCCGCCATCAGCACGGCCGCTATTGAAAGAACATCGGCCATCTGTATGGAGACCATGGACCTCTGGGTACGTTATGTAGCCCATGAATGCGCCAACCTGGTCCTCAAGCTAAAAGCTACCGGCGGGCTTTTCCTGGGGGGAGGCATCCCTCCCAAAGTAGCGCCGCTGCTGCAGGAACCGATCTTTTACCAGCATTATATGGATTGTGACCGCATGGAGCATCTGCTGGAGAAAGTACCCATCCATATTATCCGCAAGGATGCCACCGCCCTGATGGGGGCAGCTATGTATGGGGCTTATGGCGATTGGTAATTCATTGTATATTATTCAGATCAACTAATCAAGGTTCAGATGAAGAGCGTTTTGACATTTTACCGTTCCTTATTGTTCAGCGGCAGCCTGCTGCTGGCCACCGGCCTGCAGGGGACTGCCCAGATGACGAAGGTCACTGATAATATAGACCTGGTCTTTCACAGCACTGCCGGTATGCTGCAACAGATCCACTATGCACCGCGTCAGCTGGACGACCAGTTCTCCCGAAAGGTATTCAATGCTTACCTGGACCAGCTGGATCCGGGCAAACGGTTTTTTCTTCAGGAGGACCTGACCCATTTTAAAAAATTTGAGACCCAGCTGGACGATGAAATGCGCGGCCGCCAGGTGCAGTTCTATAAAGCTGTCAACAGCAGTTTCAAAGGCCGGTTGAAAGAAGCCGAAAAGCAGGTGGAAGAACTGCTGAAACATCCTTTCCAGTTCACAGATCCCGGCACCTACAATGAGAATACAGAGAAACTTTCCTTCTGCAAAACGGCAGAAGAGCTGACCGCCCGCTGGAAGAATTACCTCAAATTCCAGGTGCTGGCCCAATATGAAGATGAACTGGAAATACGCAGCAAGGCCAGTTCCAAGGATTCCCTGGCCAGGACCACGGATGCGCAGCTGGAAGAGAAGGCCAGGCAGCTGGTGAACCGCATTGAACAACGCAATATAGAAAGCCTGCTTAAGCTGACCACGGATGAAGAGGCTTTCAATACCTATATCAATACCATCACCAATCTCTATGATCCGCACAGCAATTATTTCCTGCCGGTGGACCGCCGGGAATTCCAGGAAGGGCTCAGCGGCATTTATTATGGCATCGGCGCCCTGCTCCAGGAGCAACAGGGCAAGGTAAGCATCAATGAACTGATGATCGGCGGGCCTGCCTGGAAATCAGGCCAGGTGGAAAAAGGCGATATCCTGGTGAAAGTGGCACAGCAGGGGGAGAAACCGGTGGATGTGGCTGGTTTTGCCATGAGTGAGATCATCAAGCTGACCCGCGGCAAAAAAGGAACAGCAGTCACCATCACTTTCCGCCGCAACGATGGTACGCTGCGCGAGGTGCCCCTTACCCGTGAAGCACTCCAGCTGGAAGATACTTTTGTGAAAAGCGCCGTGATTGACAACGGACAGAAATTAGGGTATATCTCCTTTCCCAAATTCTATACAAAATTTGGTGACGCCAATGGCAGAAGCTGTGCGGAAGATATGCAACGCGAGCTGGAAAAGCTGAAAGCGGAAGCAGTAGAAGGGATCATTGTAGATATAAGGAACAATACCGGCGGCAGCCTGGGCGAAGTGATCAATATGGTGGGCCTCTTCATCAAGGAAGGCCCCGTGGTTCAGGTGAAAAGCGCTTCCGGCGCACCCTATGTCAGCCAGGTGAAATCGCCCAACGTAGTGTATGATGGTCCCCTGGTAGTGCTGGTGAATGAGATCAGTGCTTCGGCGTCAGAGATCTTTGCCGCTGCTATCCAGGATTATCACCGGGGCATTGTGATCGGCTCCTCTTCCACCTATGGCAAGGGGTCCGTGCAGCGTTCTTTTGGGGTGACGGATGCCCGGATGCCGGACCTGGAAGATGTGGACCTGGGCACGGTGCATATCACCCTGCAGAAATATTACCGCATTACAGGCGGCGCTACCCAATTGAAAGGGATTGTGCCGGATATACAGCTGCCGGGCATCTATGAGCCTTACAAAATGCAGGAGAAGTACAATCCTACCGCGCTGGCCTGGGATACCATTCCCGCTGTGCCTTTTGTGCTGTCGGGCGATCAGGGTGCTATTGGCCAGGTCATTGCCCTGGCGGGCGCACGGATTGCAAAGGATACCCAGCTGACATCGCTCCGGAATAACCTGCAATGGCTGAAGAACCGCGGTACGGTCCACCAGCTTCAGTTGCTGAAATACCGCAGGGAAGAAAAGGAATTGCAGAGCCGGGTGGCCCGGATCCGTAAACAACTTGTTACCAGCGATAGCCTGGCCGTCGCCAATGTGGGTGAGCTGGGCGAGGAATTACTGAACAGGGAACAGTTCAGGATAGACAGCAACCGCTCCTGGCTCAACAGCCTGAAAAAAGACCTCTTCCTGTCTGAGGCTGTCTGGGTACTGCATGATTATATCCGTGTCCGCAGAACGGATTCCTGAAAACCGTTAAAAGAATCTTAAAAGGCCTCCACTGTGCCGTCCTTCGAAGGCAACTGTCGTCGAAGGGGCAGGAAATCCATTTGCTAAACGCTATTCGGTAACATGATGAAATATCTATTGCTGCTATTGACAGGCTTTTTCGGTATGCACCCGGTTTTTGCACAGGAAGAAAACCAGCGGGCGGGCCGTGCTGCGCCCCGGGGTAAATTCTATGGTAAGATCGTGGACACTAAAACAGGTAAAGGCATTGATGCAGCATCCATCCGGCTTTTTCTTCAGCTGCCCAATGGCGCCGGGGTAACTGGCGACAGCCTCGTGGGCGGTATGCTCACCAAACAGAATGGCGATTTCAGTATGGAGAACCTGCCAGTCCGTGATTCCTTCCGCCTGGAGGTCACCGCCATCGGTTTTCAGCCGCTCACCCCGTTTTATCCGTTTCACCGCCCGCCCCGGCGAAGGACCAACGGAGCAGGACCTGGGTAATATCAAACTGGAGCAGGATGCCCAGACCCTGAGCGCTGTAACGGTAGTAGGGCAGAAGCCTGCCCTGCAGATGGGCATTGACCGTAAAACATTTGACGTGGAGAAAAGCCTGGTGGCCACCGGCGGCTCTGCTATTGACGTCATGAAGAATATTCCCTCTGTTTCCGTGGATGTGGATGGCAATGTGGTGTTGAGGAACCAGTCGCCCCAGATCTTTGTGGACGGCCGGCCCACCATCCTTACCCTTGACCAGATCTCTGCCAACGATATAGAAAGAATAGAGCTGATCACCAATCCCTCGGCCCGTTTTGATGCGGCCAGCGTAGGGGGGGTGATCAATATCATCCTGAAGAAGAACCGCAAGCTGGGGCTCAATGGTATGGCTTCTGTGGGCGCGGGCGCTCCCGGTATCCTGAACGGTAACCTGAACCTCAACCTGCGGCAGGATAAATTCAATTTCTTTGTTTCCGGTAACTATAACCGCCAGGGCGGTATTGCCAAAGGGGAATCCTTCCGGCAGAATATCCTCAACGGCGTGAAGCAGGACTGGTTCAACCAGCAATCGGAGGCAGACAGCCGCCGCCGTTTTGCTTCGGTACGTTTTGGGGCGGACTATTTCCTGGATAACCGCAATACCCTCAGCATTACACAGGGCTTTACCAATGGCCAGTTCCGGACCGATGAAGACCAGGACCAGGCCTATTATACGGCCGCCGGTGTTCTGGACCGTACGGGCGACAGGACCTCCAACAACCGCTCCCGGTTTGACCGGGCCAATACCCAGCTGATCTACAAACACAAATTTGCTGAACCCGGCAAAGAGCTGAATGCAGATATCAATTACAGCTGGGGCAACGGTAATAACAATACAAATATCCTTAACCGTTATTTTAACCCGGACGGCAGTTCCAACGCCCCGGACAATATTGTGCGCAACCAGGGCAGCGATGATAATAACCAGCTGACCATCCAGGTGGATTTTACCGATCCGCGGGGAGAAAACGCCAAACTGGAAACCGGCGTGCGGACCTACCTCAATGAGCAGACCAGCCTCTTCAATTCCTATTCGCGCCTCAGCGGTGTGGAAGTGAAACTGCCGCTGAGCAATCACTACAATTACCGCGAAATGGTGAATGCAGCCTATGTGACCTATACAGATAAAATAGGGGGGATCGGCTACCAGCTTGGCCTGCGTGCCGAGCATTCCAAATTTGACGGTACGCTGATCGACAGCGCTATGAAATTCGGTTACGAGTATCCATCAGATTTTGGTAACCTGTTCAATGCTTTATTTCCCAGCGTGTTCCTGTCGAAGGAAGTGGGGGATGGCAATGAACTGCAGCTGAACTATACCCGCAGGATCCGCCGGCCCAATTTCTGGCAGCTGAATCCCTTTGTGGATATCAATGACCCGCTGAACCTGCGCCAGGGTAATCCGGCCCTGAAACCGGAGTTCACCAACAGCTTCGAATTTAATTACAATAAGACCTATGGCACCGGCAGTTTCCTGGGTGTGGTCTATTACCGCTATTCTACCGATGAGATCACACAGTACAGCGATACCATTACGGCCGCCAAATATGAGCAGCTGAACAATGCCGCAGTAGATCCCAATGCCATCCTCAATACCTTTATCAATGCCAACAGTGAGCAGCAATGGGGCGCAGAACTGACCCTGCAGCAGAAGATCGGCAGCCAGTTTGATCTTACCCCCACTTTTAACCTCCAGTACATGAAGGTGAAAGCCAATGTGAACAACCTGGACCTGAGCAATGAGGGCTTCAACTGGGAAACCAAGCTGACGCTGAATTACAGGCTGGCGTCCACATCGCCGGTATTCAACAAGCTGGCCTTCCAGCTGATCAGTGAGTATGAATCGCCGGAAGTGATCCCTCAGGGCAAGCGCAAAGCCCGTTACAATACGGATGTGGCGGTGAAAAAGGATTTCCTCAAAGACAATAAAGCCAGCATTACGTTCAACGTAAACGACGTGTTCAACCATCGTCGCTGGGGAACTATCTACGATACAGAGACTTTCTACCAGGATTCTTACCGCCGCAGGAACGTGCGGAATTTCCGGATCACATTTGCGTATAAGTTTGGTAAAACAGACTTTGCCCTGTTCCGGAAACAAAGGTCTGAAGGCGGGGGAAGAGAAGAAGAAATGTAAGGATGCTTAGGGACACTGTCGCTCGCCTCCGGCGAGTGACGTATATTCCGTCGCCTCTGGCGATTAACAGCTACCGGCGTTCCCGCTGCGTCAGCCGGAGGCTAAAAAAATACTGGTCACTCGCCGGAGGCGAGCGACTGGTTCCCTGAATGCCGATGGCTGCTTCCACTGCATCAGCGGGGTTTACTACCTGCTAAAA
The DNA here is from genome assembly GCA_029202545.1 of Candidatus Pseudobacter hemicellulosilyticus. Classification (GTDB taxonomy): domain Bacteria; phylum Bacteroidota; class Bacteroidia; order Chitinophagales; family Chitinophagaceae; genus Pseudobacter; species Pseudobacter hemicellulosilyticus. The sequence continues at coordinate 5,326,087 of CP119311.1, read as the reverse complement.
CGGGATCCCCAGGTTGATATAGGACTGGACCCGCCGGGTCTGGTCGCAATACATGGCGCTGATCTCCAGCGGACCTAAAGCAAAATTGTAGGCGAAGGTCAGCGAGTAACCCGAGAAGAATTTTGGATCATCAAAGAAATCGGTGCTGGACACAAAATTATTGAACAGCACATTGGCCCTGCCTGTCAGGTAGGTATTGCCCAGCACCTGCACGCGCAGGGCGCTATGCAGCGCCAGGGCGCTGGCGGAATACACGGTCCCTTCCTGGAGACCGGCAAAAGTGACCTGGTTGCGGAAGGTCTTTGTCAGCCCGCCTACTACCATCTCGTTCATGATATGCCCGTTGTAATTGAAGCTGATACCGCTTTGCAGGCCCAGCTGAAGGGTAGTCCGCTTGCTGAAAGGAGTATAGCTTTCCAGGTTGACGCTGAGGCGGGGGTAGGGATCGGTATTAATTTTCAGGGAATCCGGGTTGTTGGGCTGCTGCCCGTTGATCAGGAAATTGATATTGGGATGCTGCGGCGCTACATAACCCAGTTCTGTTTCCAGCTTCACGCCCCGCCGCGGAAATACGGCTTTATCCAGGGTATTGTGCCCCAGGTACAGGTAGTGCGTAAAGAAGTTATTACTGCCCTTGATCTCAAACTGCGAGCTGATGGTAGGGACATACTGTACCCATTCCCATTTGGCGCCCAGGCCGGCGGTGAAGCGGCGTTTGGAAGAGAACTGGAAACGACTGCCGAATTTGAAGAAGTTGGTTTTATACAGGCCGTCCTGTTTATAGCGTTCGTAGGTATAGGTATTAATGTCAAACCGGTCGAACTGCGTTTCCAGCAACAGGGAGAAATCCTTTTTCCTGCCAAAATATTGCAGGTGTTCTCCCCGTACGCGGATGCTTTCTCCCAGGTTGAGGGACACCAGGCTGCGCGAGTTAGTGGCAAAAAAGTTCCGGGCGGTGATATTGGTGATCAGTCCAATGCCGCTGAAGCGGTTATAGTGCAGGCCCAGCTTGGCAAAGGTCAACGGGTTTTCGGTGACATCAAAGATGATCTTGCAGCTGCCGTCCGGCAAGGGTTCCAGCGAATAGACCACCCGGCTGTAATAGCGGGTGCCATAAGCCTGCCGCACCATGTTGGCCAGTTTCTCTGCCGTATAGTAATGGTTGGTGGCAAAGTCCATGGTATGGGTAAAGAAGTCCGGGCTGGTCCTGTCGGTGCCCCGCACTTCATAGGCGCTGATCTTGACATGATTTACTTCGGGCAGGCGGTAATGGCTGATCTCCTGCGCACCGTAGAGGGCGTTGAGGGAATCTGCCAGGGCCTTTAGCCGGGGATAGAGCTTACGGCCTTCTTCCAGTCCCATTTCCAGGATCGAATTGGCATCGGCAAAGCTGCCCATATTGAACTTGTCCATCTTGAAAGGCACATAGATATTACATTGCGGCACTTCCAGTTTATTGTCCTCCGCTTCCCGGAAAAAGGCCACCTGCATCAGGATCTGGAATGCGTTGCGCACTTTTTCCGAAGGGAGCAGGCCGGTGGCCACATTGCTGCCGATCACGTATTCGGCGCCCATTTCCCGCACATCACGGACGGGGAAATTGCGGACCACGCCGCCATCTATCAGTTTTCTTCCTTCATGGTCTACAGCAGTGAACACGGAGGGGATGGCCATACTGGAACGCACAGCCGAAATGATCTCGCCATCTTTCAGCACTACGGCTTCGCCGGTACCTACATCGGTACTGATACAGCGGAAGGGGATACTGAATTTTGAAAAATCCTTCTGTGCGTATACGGGGAAGAAGAGTTCGGAGAATTTGAGCCAGAGCTCCTGTCCCTGCAGCACGCCGCTGGGCAGGTGAAAGCTATGGTTAAGCCAGGGCAGTTCCAGGATATACTTGGAGTATTCATCCTTTTCTTCCATGAAGATACTGCGGAGTGAGGAGCTGTTGCTGAGCAGGAGGTCCCAGTCGATGGCGCGGGCTATCTGTTCAATGCTGTCGGCCGAATAGCCTACGGCGTAGAGGCTGCCGATGATACTGCCCATGCTGGTGCCGGTGATATAGTCCACTTTGAGACCGGCCGAGTCAATGGCTTTGAGGATACCGATATGGGCCAGGCCTTTGGCGCCGCCGCCACTGAGGGTAACACCCAGCTTTGGCCTGCCGGTACGGGTTTGGGCAAGGGCGGTTACATGGATGGACAGGATAAAAAGGAGAGTCCAACCTCTCCAGGCCATTGTTTTAGACAGCATACAGACCGAAATTAACGAGGAATGGTTAACCAGCCAGCACCGGCAGATTAAAAATTTATCCCCCCATCTTTGCTTCCAGCTCCACCACCTTCTCAAACACCGTTTCATATTCGGCGTTGAGCCGGCCCAGGTCGGCATGGATGGTCTTCAGCCTGGTCTCTGTTTCCCGGAATTTATTCTTATCGGCATAGATATCGGGCGAGGCCAGCAGGGCTTCGGCAACTTCTTTATCCTTGTTGACAGCCGCTATCTTTTGTTCCAGCTCCTGGAAAATGCGCTGCTGTTTCTGCAGTTCCTTTTTCAGCTCCTTATTGATAGGGGCGGCAGGCGTTACGGGTTTGGCGGCCACCGGCACGGGTTTGGGTTCCGGAGCAGGCGTGGCGGCCTTTTTATCGTTGTTCTTTTTCTCAGGTTTGTTTTTGGCTATATCGGACTTGGCCATCCTTTCTTTCCATTGTACCCATTCTTCATAACCACCGCTGAAAGCTTTGATCTCCTGGTTGTCGATCTCCCAGATGGTATTGGCTACTTTGGAAATAAAATACCGGTCGTGGCTGACCATTATGATGCTGCCCTCGTATCGGCCCAGTGCTTCTATGAGCAGGTCCACGGAGTGCATATCCAGGTGGTTGGTAGGTTCGTCCAGCATTAAAAAATTGGCCTTGCTCACGATGGTCTTGGCCAGGGCCACGCGGGCTTTTTCACCACCGCTGAGTACCTTGACCTTTTTATCGGCGTCATCACCGCTGAACAGGAAGCAGCCCAGCAGGGTGCGCAGCTCCAGTTCTGTTTTCTGGCTGCCGGCCGTTTTCATTTCATCCAGGATATTATTGTTGACGTTCAGTGCTTCCAGCTGGTGCTGGGCATAGAAACTTTCTTCCACGTTATGGCCCCAGCGGCGTTCTCCGGTGAAGGGTTCAATGCCGGCAATAATGCGCAGCAGGGTGGATTTACCTTTACCGTTGGCCCCGATCAGGGCAATCTTATCGCCCCGGTTGATCTCGGCGGAGGCATGCTCTACGATCCTGACCGTGGGGCTGAACTGCTTGGTAATATCTTTCAGCTCTACCAGTACTTTGCCGGGTGTTTTATCCACCTGGAAATTGATGCGCAGGTCGGGCCGCTCAACGGTCACTTCCTCCAGCCGGTCCAGTTTGTCCAGTCTTTTCACGGCGCTCTGTGCCTGGGCGGCTTTGGAAGCCTTGGCCTTGAACCGTTCAATAAAACGTTCCTGCTGGCGGATATAGTCCTGCTGGTTTTCGTAGGCTCTTTGCTGCAGTTCGGTGCGCAGTTCTTTTTCTGTCTGGTAGAATTCGTAATTACCGTTGTAGACATGGAGTTGCCGCTGGTATACTTCCACGATCTTGGTGACCATGCGGTTCAGGAAATATTTATCGTGGCTCACAATGACCACAGAGCCCTGGTAATGCACCAGGTATTTCTCCAGCCATTCAATGGAGGGAAGATCCAGGTGGTTGGTAGGTTCATCCAGCAGCAGGAGGTCGGGCGCCTGGAGGATCATTTTGGCCAGCAGCACGCGCATCCGCCAGCCACCGCTGAACTCTTTGTAGGGACGCTGGAGATCAGCATTGGCAAAACCGAGGCCCTGCAGCACTTCTTCGGTACGGTGGTGGATGGTATAGCCGTCCAGGGTATCCATTTCGTGCAGGCGGTCGGTATAGGCGTGGAGGGTGGTTTCGTCGCCGGTCCTTTCCAGTTCCTTGCCCAGGGCTTCAATTTCCTGTTCCAGCTGCAGTACGCGCTCAAAGGCGCCCATGGCCACATCCAGGATGGAATCATTGGTGTCAAAGCTCAGCAGGTCCTGGTGCAGGTAGCCGATGGTGGTGGTCCTGCTCCGCTCCACCGTGCCGGCGGAGGGGCTGTACTCGCCCACCAGCAATTTGAGCAGGGTGGATTTACCCGTACCGTTAAAACCGATCAGTCCTATGCGCTCATTGGGTTGGATATGCCAGGTGGCATCTTCCAGGAGGGCCCTTGCACCAAATTCAAAAGTTACATTCGTCAAACCTGCCAGCATAAATAAAACGTATTTTAAAACTTCGCAAAAGTATGACAATCGGGGCGTAACATTTAATCTGTTACCTTTGAGAAATTTTTGACCATAAACCATCACGGATGAAAAAATTGCTGATAGCCATTGTAGCCCTGGGCCTTATCGGGTTTGTAGCCTGGAAGATCTGGGGAGGAAAGGCCGATCAACCTGCAGAAGAAAAACAGCAGCCGCTGACCGTCACCGAACATTCAGGGGCTTTCAACCAGTCCTTCCACCGGTTCCTGACCGCCTATTTCGACCTCAAGGACGCACTGGTGACCAGTGATACCGGCAAGGCCAGCGCCGCCGCCCTGCGCCTGGCTACTACGGCCGACAGCCTCCAGATTAACGAGATCAAGGGTGACAGCACCGGCGCCATCAAACTGACGGCAAAGGATTATGCCGGCACCATTGCCGGTTCCGCCAGGGCCGTGGCGGGTGAAAAGGACCTCAAAGCCAAAAGAAAGGAGTTCAAGATGATTGCAGAGTCTATGTACGTGATCATCCAGACCGTAAGATATGACGGCCAGAAAGTATACTGGCAGTATTGTCCCATGGCCTTCGATAACCAGGGCGCGTACTGGGTCAGCCAGAACAGGGAAGTCTTCAATCCTTATTTTGGTGATGAGATGCTGCATTGCGGCAGCGTGGAAGATTCACTGGATTTCTCCCGGAGATAACGCTATTATACTATTATATGCTGGCAGGGCGCACAGAATATTGCTGTGTTCCCTGCCAGTAGTTTTTTAAAGAAGGTCTGGGACGAACCAATTGGCTTGCAACGGTAGTGGCGGGTGTCTGAGGGTGGGGAAGAAGGTTTGGATGGAATAGCGGACTGCTGGCCATCCCCTGATTATGTGAACGGTCATCGGTTCTTATCGAATTTGAAGATCACTACGGCATTCTTCTGCTCGGTAGAAGTGATGCGGACCTCAAACTGCTGGCTACCGGCTTTTACCACCATGAGGGAAGTGTTGGGGGGGATCTCTCCGAGGTTTTCAGCCACCATTACCAGTTCATGATAATCCTGGTCTTCATTCAACTCAAATTTCAGGGTGATCGGCCTGTCCGTGAGCCGCTTGTTGCCCAGCACCAGTTTCTTGTCCAGGTACACGGACACCGTATCGTTGTCAATGGAACCGTTATCGTAGATATTGATGGTGATCTCGCGGGCGCTGGTGGTGATGGTCCGTACCAGTTCGTTCTTGCGGGTGGCCAGGTCGTGCGGTGTAGGCACAGCAGGTATATTGACCCGGACAACGGGTTTGGGCGTATCTGCCGGAGGCACAGTTGCTATGGTCACAGGAGCCGGCGCGGGATTGGTTTTGGCCACCGGTCTTTCAGGCTGTTTGGGGGGCGCCGTGCTTTTACGGGCCAGGTTATTGGAGGGGACCAGCGAGGGGCTGGTCTTTTTAACAGTGGGATTGGGTTTCTGGGTGGCGGGCGGATTGGTCCGGGCAGGAGGGGTGATCCTTGGCGTGTCCTTCCGGGCCAGCTGCTGTGCGGCCTTTTCCTTTTCCGCTTCCCGTTTGATCAGGAAGGGCTCCTTATAGAAATCGGAGCTGGTCACTTTGCGGAGGAATACTGTGCCTTTGCCGCAGTTGCTGGAATCCTTTTCGTTCATGCTGGAATAGGTCCCTTCCATGAATTCTTCGTCGCCTATTTTGGAATATTGCAGGAAGCAGGTCATGATACAGGCTGATGTGCTGTTGCTCATACGCACTTCCACTATCTTCAGTTCTTCCAGCAAAACTTTACTGGTCTTGGGATTGACGGTGCCCCGGCAGCTGGCCTTTCCGTAGAAAACAGTGGTCAGGTAAGAATAGGTGACGCCGGAGAAGGCCTTGTTACGCTGGTCCAGCTGGACCTCAAATTTGTAGCGGTTATCCAGGCCCGGCATTTCCATGAACCGGCTGCCGCCGGAGTTGAAACTACCCCGCCAGACGCCTGTCAGGTCCTGTGCAGCTGCGGAAAGAGCGGTAAAAAACACTACAAATGATAAAAATCGCTTCATGAATGGATCCTCACGGTGGCAAATTAGTAAATTCCTTTTTTTTACGAATAATATCGTAAATGGTTGTCTGCAAATCATTCGTTAAATTTGCAGATTGGGGGTATTGGATCCGGGGTATGATGATGCTGAGGCGGCTAAGTTAAGGCAATCCGGTTTCCCCTCATCAAAAAAAGTAATAGCGGAATAACAATGATCAAGATCACTTTCCCCGACGGTGCAGTTCGGGAGTATCAGGAAGGCAGTAGTGCATTGGACATTGCCAAATCAATCAGCGAAGGGCTGGCCAGAAAAGTACTGGCGGCCAGTGTGAATGGACAGGTATGGGACGCCACGCGGCCTATCAGCCAGGATGCTGCGCTTAAATTGCTGACATGGGATGATACGGACGGCAAGTTGACGTTCTGGCATTCTTCCGCCCACCTTATGGCGGAAGCAGTGGAAAGCCTGTTCCCCGGTGTTAAATTCTGGGTAGGCCCGGCCCTGGAAAAGGGTATGGGTTTCTATTATGATATGGACCTGGGCGGCCGCCAGATCACGGAAGAGGACCTGAAGAGCCTGGAAAAGAAGATGAATGAGCTGGCCAGACAGAACAATCCCTTCCTGCGCAAGGAAATGCCCAAGCAGGAAGCCATTGCCTATTTCACGGAGAAAGGAGATGAATACAAGCTGGACCTGCTCAGCAACCTGACCGATGGAGGTATCACCTTCTATTCTCAGGGTAATTTCACCGATCTCTGCCGCGGACCGCATATACCTTCCACAGGCCCTATCAAGGCCATCAAACTGACCAATATTGCCGGCGCTTACTGGAAGAACGATGCCAATAACAAGCAGCTGACCCGTATCTATGGCGTTACTTTTCCTGCCCAGAAAGAGCTGGATGAATACCTGCAGATGCTGGAGGAAGCCAAAAAGCGCGACCACCGCAAACTTGGTAAGGAACTGGGTATTTTCACCATGGATGATGATGTAGGTCCGGGCCTTCCTTTGTGGCTGCCCAATGGGACCATCATCATTGAAGAACTGGAAAAGCTGGCCAAGGAAACAGAACAGCGGGCTGGTTACAAAAGAGTGGTGACCCCGCATATTGCCAAGGAAAGCATGTACCTGACCAGCGGCCACCTGCCGTATTACCAGGACAGCATGTTCCCTGCCATGGAGCTGGAAGGACAGAAATACTACCTGAAGTCCATGAACTGCCCGCACCACCACAAGATCTTTGCGGCTGAGCCACGCAGTTACAAGGACCTGCCCCTGCGCCTGGCGGAATACGGCACCTGCTACCGCTATGAGCAGAGCGGCGAGCTTTTCGGCCTCATGCGGGTACGTTGTTTGCATATGAACGACGCGCATATCTATTGCACCCGGGAGCAGTTTGCCCAGGAGTTCAGGGCGGTGAACGAGATGTACATGAAGTATTTCAAGATCTTCGGGATCGATAAATACGTGATGCGCCTGTCCCTCCATGATCCTGCCAAACTGGGGCAGAAATACATCAATGAGCCCGAGCTCTGGCTGGAAACCGAGGATATGGTAAGAAAGGTATTGCTGGAGTCCAATATTCCTTTTGTGGAAGTGCAGGACGAAGGCGCTTTCTACGGTCCCAAGATCGACGTACAGATCTGGAGCACCATTGGCCGGGAATTCACGCTGGCCACCAACCAGGTGGATTTTGCCCAGGGAAGGCGCTTCAAGCTGGAGTTCATTAAGAACGACAATACCTTTGATACGCCCCTGATCATTCACCGGGCCCCGCTGGGTACCCATGAGCGCTTTATCGGCTTCCTGCTGGAACACTATGCAGGCAAGTTACCGCTCTGGCTGGCGCCCCTCCAGGTGAAGATCCTGCCCATCAGCGACAAGTTCATGGATTACGCAAATAGTGTTTTGGAATCACTGAAAAATGCTGATATTCGTGCTGAAGTTGATGACCGGAACGAGAAAATAGGTAAAAAGATCCGGGATACCGAACTGATGAAAGTGCCGTATATGCTGGTAGTAGGAGAGAAAGAGATGAATGAGGACCAGGTATCGGTAAGGCGTCAGGGCAAAGGTGATCTGGGGTCAGAAAAAGTAGCAGAAATTGTGGCGAAATTGCAGCAGGAGATCCGGACAAGAGTGGCAGAGTGAGCCAATCGTCATTGTTACCAAGCCCTATATTAAAAAACATCATCTAAAAATCGTTAACGTAAAAATTGTAAATGGCATTTCCACCGAGACAACCGAGAGGTAATTTTAATCCGCGATTCAGGAAAGAGCAGCAACAGGAGCATCGCACCAACCATATGATCAGAGTCCCCCAGGTTCGCCTGGTAGGCGATAATGTGACGGTGGGCGTATATTCCACCCAGGAGGCCATGCGCATGGCGCAAGACCAGCAGCTGGACCTGGTAGAGATCTCTCCGCAGGCGGATCCCCCGGTTTGTAAGATCATTGATTATAATAAATTCCTCTACGAGAAGAAGAAGAAGGAAAAAGAGATGAAGGCCAATAGTAAGGCGGCGGAGGTAAAAGAGATCCGCTTTACACCTGGTACGGATGACCACGACTTTGATTTCAAGGCAAGGCATGCCGAAAGCTTCCTGAAGGAAGGCAATAAGGTAAAAGCCTATGTACAGTTCAAGGGAAGGGCCATCATGTTCAAGGAAAGAGGTGAGCTGGTACTGCTGAAATTTGCAGAGCGCCTGGCAGAGCTTGGACAACCGGAAGGCATGCCCAAGCTGGAAGGCAAAAGGATGCTGATGATCATCTCTCCCAAAAGTTCTAAAAAGAAAAAGGACGCACAATAAACGCTGTCCCCAGATATTTGGAAAAGATCCTGCCCCAAAAAAGGCAGGATTTTTTTTGTCCGGCCCCTGGAAAGCCGGTCGGGGGCAACCATGAGCGGTAACTCAATGTTGCCAAACTTTCTTACATTTATTGGGTTATCACAACTGCTAACCTTAAAACAGACCCATGGAACAACCGGATCCGGCCCTGCTGGAGCAATTCAGGAACGGTAGCCAGGAAGCCTTCCGGCAGCTGTACAAGCTGTATTTCGGAACAGTCTACTTCCAGTTGCTTCGGTTGCTGGGCCAGGAAGCGCTGGCAGAAAAGCTCACCGCCAATGTATTTGTGAAGTGCTGGAATCTGAGGAGTAATTTTACCGAACTGACCAATCTGAAATCCTTTCTCCTGGTAACGGCCTACAGGGAAATCCTGGACCATGCGCAGGAACTGCCTGAACAGCCTGCCCGCACCGTTGCCGGCTCCGATGAAGAACTGTTCTCAGAAGAAGTACTGCATGAAGTGCTTCTCCGCCTGCTTCAGGATGAAGTACACTGATCTCCGCACACTGACCCTTTCCACATTTTAAGACGCTAACCACCGGGCATTACAGGTGCCAGGTTGTTATATTACAGAACAGGCTTTCTGGCAGGGAAGACCATTGCGCCAACTGATGATGGAAACAAGAATGCTCATTGCCCGCCTGTTGATACAATACAGGAACCAACAGCTGACCGGAACAGACCAGGATGAACTCCTTGATTGGGTGAACCGGTCTGCGGCCCATCGTGCCGTTTTTGAAAAGATCAATGACAGGAACTATCTGCGGGAAATGCTGGACCGCCTGCTGGCTGCGCAGGACCGGGTGTGGAAACAGGTATGGAGCGTACTGAAAGAATAGGAACAAAAAAAACGGGCGCTGATGATGCGGGGCTTCCGGTTATTTCACCTGGTTGTTGGATTACCGGAGCGACAGGGCATCCAATTACAGCCCGGTGCTTTTCGGACGATTGTCTATACTATGCTGACCCTCTGCATACCTGGCATAATAAAGGCAATGCCGCTGCACCTGTACATCATCATCAGCTACCCGGTTATTACAGCTACTTCTCAGCTGGCCTTATATATGATCGACATAAATGACGAAAGAAAAAATACGCTCGCTGTTGCTTTAACTCCTTCCCAAAATTACTGGCCGGTCAGCTAAACACGTTATGAATTCGGGATAAAAACTTTCGAAATAGTAACAATTTTTTCCTCCTGAAATACCCATACCGGGCGTAAGTGCATACCCGTATCCCTGCGTATGTGCTTCGGGGTAATTTTGTCTTTTTTCATTGCCGGCACATACCCTTTCGGGTTGCGTTTGTTAGCTTTAAGTATTCCGATCTGCTACGTTCTGTACATTGCACAGAACGTTGTTGACTCCTGGTTAAGGCTCGTTTTTTTTCTTCATTAAACACATTGTCGTTCCCTTTTGATGGATGGTCTTATCCGGACTGATCCGTTAAATGATTTGTTTGGCCGCATCATGAAAAATGATCTCTATTGTCACCAGTTCTATCGTTTCTCCCTCTGCCTGCGGCCTGTGGATCTGCGTGCCTCAGGATCTGACCTGTCACATATAGCAGACTGGCTGGACTCCGAACTCAATGGGGGCCATTTTCCCGATAAAGATTTTCAGCTGTCGTCCACTTACCAGCAATGGGAGGAACCCGAAGACCGGCTGGTCATGGTATGGCTTAACAACAGCACCCGCGTGAATGCAGCGGAGATCAGCCCGCTCAGCAAGGCCGGCATTATAGAGGACGGACCGGATGATCCCGGTTATTTCTTCCTGCATTTTATCCGGGCGCCAGAGGCTGTCAGCCCCCTCAATGTATACCTCAACTCATTGCGCCTGGTCATTGAATACCTCTTCGAAATATTGGGGGCCACGCATATTTTTGTACGGCAGGCGCCTTTTGACGCCATCCTCCTGGAAGGCAGGTTCGGTTTCACCCATTACCGTGAGCTGGGCAACGGCTACGCTGTTTATTTCCTCAACCGTAATATGTACCAACGCTAAGCCTTAATTATCCGCCAACCAGCTGGCCGGTATTTCCGTATATCTCCCGGAGGGGTGTCCTTCTTTTAACAGGACATTCCGAATTTGCCGGACAGCTTACCTGATATTTGGCGCGAATATTGAAAAGAACCAATACATATCATTTTACTTTGTAAGACCGGTTCCGGGAGCGGAACCATAGAAAACCTCTTAAAGCATCTGTATGCGAATAATCTGGGCTTTCTGTTTGTTTCTTCCCATTGCCGGAATGAGCCAGCAACGGTTGCATATAACTGCGTATGGCGGCCTGATGAATTACCAGGGCGATCTGCAGGAAAAGAATTTTACCCTTGACCAGGCCAGGTTCAGCGCAGGCTTCGGTCTTCAGTATGACCTGACCGAACGTATTGCTGTACGTGCAGGCTTTGCATTTGGCAAAGTGCAGGGCAATGATAAACTCAATAAGGATCCGTTTCTGAAAGCGCGCAACCTGAGCTTCCAGTCCCATGTCAATGAAGGACACCTGCTGCTGCAATACACTTTCTTTGACCTCAATGATAAAAAGATATCGCCCTATGTTTTTGGCGGTGTGGCGCTCTACCATTTCAATCCTTATGCTTACGATACTTCCGGCAACAAACTTTACCTGAAACCGCTGAGTACAGAAGGGCAGGGGCTGCCGCAGTATCCATCGCGCAAAGATTACAAGCTCACCCAGTTTGCCGTTCCTTTTGGCGTGGGCGTCAAATTCCGTGTCAGTGATAATGTGGTGCTGGGCTATGAGATAGGCCTGCGCAAACTCTTCAATGATTACCTGGACGATGTCAGCACCCGTTATATTGATCCAAACGTCCTGTTCCAGGAAAGAGGGCAGAAAGCGGTGGAGATGTCCTACAGGGGCGGTGAGCTGAAAGATGGGGTTACTACTTATCCCGACTTCAATATCAAGCGTGGTGGTCCGGCCAGAGACTGGTACTATACCAACGGCATTACGCTCACCATCGGCCTCAATACAGGCAATGGCAGTTCCTACGGCGGCGGCCGTTACAGGAACAACCAGATGGGTTGCCCAAAAGTGAACTGATCCCTGCCGATAAATTTTAGTTATAGTAACTATGTCCATCCTGGACAAGGCGCAGCGCCTTCATGATCTGCTGGGTATCGGCATTGGATTTGATAATAACGCCGTTGATCCCCAGTTGCTTCAATTCCTCCATAGGTATCTTATCGTTGAACAGGGTAGTGATCAGCACCCTGACAGATGGAAAACTATTTTTGAGCCAGCGCAGATGGGTCATATTACCAATTTTGCTGGTCTTGAAGCTGATGATAGCGATGTCCGGAAGATCATCCGGTTGCAGGCTTTCTTCCATGCCTGCGCCTGCTTTTAGGGAGTGGGTCACCTTGAATCCGTTTCGTTCTAAAAAATCAGTAAGGACTTCCCGGTAGAGGTCATGATCATCCACCACCATGATCCTGATCATGTTTGACATAAAATGAAAAAGTTGTTATCAATTCCCGGCTTAACAAGGGGTACGGACTAAAAACAACGCTTGTTGCGGTCTATTAGAAGTGATGTTACAGATGCTTTTGGATTGCTGGCTTTTTGGGATGCACTGCAGGCGGTCGGATAACCCGTAATAGCAGCGGTCTGGTTTTACTATTCACATACGTGCCTGATAAGAATTATTAGGAGGAGAAGGTCAGTAAAACAGGGACCAGGATGGATAAGGAAGCCAATTGATGCGGAAAATTACGCACTGTTTCGGTCTCAAAAAAATTAAATGGAATTTCTTGACAATTATGGACCCCGGGGACCGGCCACTGGCGCGGATTGATGTTGCTCATGGGCTTATCGGCGCTTCCTTCGTATCTTGCCGCCTAATTATTACCCGATGGCATTCAAAAATCAGCAACATTTCATCGACACGCTGGAGGCAGCTGGAGAGCTGATCCGCATTAAATCCTACGTTGACCCCGTCCTGGAGATTGCCGAGATCACGGATCGTATCAGCAAGACCCCCGGTGGCGGCAAAGCCCTTCTCTTTGAAAATACCGGTTACGATTTCCCTGTGCTCATGAATGCCTATGGCAGCGAGCGGCGCATGTGCCTGGCCCTGGGAGTGGAAAAACTGGACGATGTGGCTGCCGAGATCGAAAAACTGTTCAAACTACTGGCTTCCCCCAAGGAAGGCATCCTGGATAAACTGAAATTACTACCTAAACTGTCTGAATTTGCTTCCTGGATGCCCAAGGTGAAAAAGGGCCGTGGCGCCTGTCAGGAAGTAGTGATGGCCAGTCCCGATATCACAAAACTGCCTGTTATCACCTGCTGGCCCAAGGACGGTGGTCCCTTTGTGACCCTGCCCATTATCAATACCAGGGACCCCCATACCAATATCCGGAACGTAGGCATGTACCGGATGCAGGTCTTTGGTCCTACCATGACCGCTATGCACTGGCATCGGCATAAAGTGAGCGCCCGCCATTTCTCTGAATACAAAAAACTGGGTCAACGCATGCCGGTGGCTGTAGCCCTGGGCGGTGATCCGGCCTATGCCTATTCCGCCACAGCGCCGCTGCCCGAAAATGTGGATGAATATATGCTGGCCGGCTTCCTTCGCAAGAAGAAAGTAGAGCTGGTGAAATGTATCACCCAGCCCGAAATAGAAGTACCTGCCGATGCTGATTTTGTGATTGAAGGATATGTAGACCCCGCCGACGAACCCATCTGGGAAGGTCCTTTCGGGGACCATACGGGGTATTATTCGCTGGCCGACTGGTATCCCCGCTTCCATATCACCGCCATCACACATAAGAAGAACCCGGTATACCCGGCCACTATTGTGGGCATTCCCCCGCAGGAAGACGCCTGGCTGGGCAAGGCCACGGAAAGGATCTTCCTGGCGCCTATCAAAATGACCATGGTGCCTGAGATCGTAGACATGGACATGCCGGTAGAAGGGGTGTTCCATAACCTCGTGATCACGCAGATCAACAAAGAATATCCCGGCCAGGGCCAGAAAGTGATGAACGCCATGTGGGGCGCCGGCCAGATGATGTTCAACAAAATACTGGTGCTGACCGCCACACCGCCGGCAGGTGCGCCTACCGGCAGCGGTTTCCCTATCACTGATTACCTCAAACTGGCGCAGGATGTGTTCCGCCACCTCAATCCCGCTACCGATGTCTATTTTACGCAGGGGCCCATGGATGTGCTGGACCATAGCTGCAGCAAACCCGGCTTTGGCGGTAAAATGTGCATTGACGGCACCTGGAAAACAGTCGAAGAGGTGGATGATCAGTTCCTCGGCAATATCCCCAACCTGGCCTCCCTGGAAGCCGGCCTTGCCGGTAAGCTGAAAGCCAGCTTCCCCGAGATCCATGCTGTCAATACAGCATTGCTCAACATGGACATTCCTGTGATCCTGGTATCGGTGGAGAAGAACCGTCCCGGTCATATCCGGGAGCTGCACCAGCAGGTATGCCAGCTGTCCGAAGTGGAAGGGATCAAAATGATCCTGTATGTAGAAAGCACTGTTGATCCCCTGGATCTGCCCGTAGCGCTCTGGCGTTTCTGCAATAACCTGGATCCTAAACGCGATCAGCAGGTGATCCAGCAACCTGCGCGCCGGCAGCCCGGTAAAACCGCCGCCTGCCTGGGCCTGGACGGCACCATCAAGACCAAGGAGCTGGATGGGTTCCAGCGCGACTGGCCCAATATTGTAGTATCAGCGGATGCAACAATTGCATCGGTGGATAAGAAATGGGCAGCGCTGGGCCTCGGGGCGTTCATTCCTTCGCCTTCCCTCAAATACAAAACCCAGTTATATGGAGAAGGAGCGGTTGCCAATTAAGCAACCGCCCCTTCTTCATTTTTTTATGTAGTAGCTGTAAGGTTAGTCCTTCCGGATCACGATCCGCTGTGCATCATCCTGCCGTACCTCATCAAAGAACTGCCTGACCGCGGCATAGTCGGCCGCCGGTATTTTCATCTCGGTCAGTTGCAGCATGGTGGCGGTATAGATGCTGTTAGTTGCCTCATCATACCAGTATTGGGTGGTATAGCTGCCATACTTACACTGCAAAGCCCTGGGCTTGGGCAGCGCATCCTGCTTGAAACCAGCAGGCAGCTGTAAACGGGTGGTATCTTTCTGAATGAAAGGCATGTAGAAATAATAATCCTCTTTCCGGCCTTCTGCCTTGGGCAGCGTTTGGGTCCTGAGTTTGTATGGCCGGGGGCTGAGGAACATTTTACTGCCGGCGGTGAATTCAGGGATCTTCTCTATGCTGGTCTGCAACCTGTAATAAGCGGCCGAATCCGGAATGCTCTTCAGCAGGAATTCGTCCGGTTGCTTAAAGCCCAGCCCAAACACCAGGAACTTTTTCTGATCGTCCAGTTTTTCATGGACCATTTCATCCAGTTGTTCCTTAAAGGCGCCGGATCCGCGGAACAGGGTATTGGTGCTGCCGGACCCGTCTTCCTGTAAAATGATAGTGGTATTGGTACTCCAGCTGTTGCTGGAGGCGCTGCTGCGGGGCGTGGGGACAAGTACCCCGCCATTGGGGGTGATCAGTAAAGCATTCTTGTTCTCCGAGTCGCTGCCCAGCACACCAAACTCAATGGTCCTGCTGGTGCATTCCAGCCAGATACTATCCTTTGGCCTGGGCACACAGAGGATCACATGGTTGAATTCATTGCAGGGGAAAGCAGGATCCACCGCCTCAAAATTATACTGGGAGTTGACAAGGGCCTGGTAACTGGTAATGCCTATCGCTTCCAGGGCCGTCTGCATGAAATTGCTGAGCGCCTTGCAGTCGCCATACTTGTTCTGATCAGTAAATTCAGCTGAAATAGGTTTCCAGCCACCGATACCGAGGTTAATATTCACATACCGGAAATTCTGCTGCAGGTGCCTGTAGAGGATCCTTACTTTCTCTTCGTCGTCCCTGGCATCTTTGACAAGGGCTGCCAGTACTGCTTTCCGTGCGGGACTGAGCAGATCCACCCCTTTTTTGAGCGAGCCATACCAGCGGCCAAAATTCTCCCAGGTCCGCATATCGCCTTCATAATCGTCCATCCGGAAGCGGTTAGGCGCCAGCGAAACGGTGGGATAGCTATACTGGAAACTGATGGAGCCTTCTTCATACTGAACGGGTGCCAGGTTATCAGTCCCCCATTCGTATTGCCTGTACTTGTCGTCCTCGGTGATCCTGGGTGTCAGGGAAATGTTGCGGGCTTTGAACCGCAGGTCCAGGGCCTTGGGTACTTTGGCTACAAAGCTGCACTGCATCACATTTTGCCCGGGTTCCTGTATATACCAGGTGGGGTAGGTTAAGGTACCCTTCAACTTTCTATCGAAGATATATTCCACTGTAATAGGATAGCCGGGCGCATTGACCCGGTAATAGGATGCTTTACCATTGGCCACCAGTCCTTCTCCTACAGCAACGGTGCTGAGGTCCTTTTTGCGGTACCTGGCTGTTTGCCGGCCCTGTGCATCATATACCCTTATCTCCACATCCCCCAGCTGGTTAAATTCGTCCGTGTCTTCCCGGAAGAAGAGGACATCACTGCCTTTATGGTTAAGGACGGTAAATACCTGGTGCACAGTAAGGTGTGCCCGGTCAATATCCGTTACCTCAAAAATGATACGCTCATACCGTTTCACCACATCGGCCTGCTGTTTAAGGGATGCGGGAATAGAGGCCGTATCATAACCCGGCGCCTGGGCCAGTGTGGCCGCGGCGGGCAGCAGGACCATCAGGAGGCTGGTTAGTATTCTTGTTCTCATCAGGCGGATCAGTTTTTACGGATCACGAACTGCTCATTGAGCAGGTCAAATAATTTTTTATAGAACTCCCTGAAGTCGGCATACTCCTCTATGGAATAGAAGGGCTTTTTGAATTCCAGGGTAAAGCGGCAGCTCAGGATATTGGCTTCCTTACTCACCATGCGGGTGACTATGATGCTGGTATCGGGCATGATCATCTTAATATTTTTGGGCGAACCTTCAACGCTGTAACCATCGGGTATCCTGATATTGGTATACAGCTGGTATTGCTGGTTGGCGCCGAAGAATACATCAGAGAACCGGTTATCGGCCACAAAAGGATTTTTTTCCAGGCCGCTGAACAGGTTGGCTGAAAAATACTGATAATCTCCCGCACTGCTCACCGGCTGGCTGAACAGGAAGGTCTGTTTCAGGGCCGCCGTATCATAATCGGTATTCTCAATCAGCAGTGAGTCCATCTGCATCTGCGGGTAGCTGCTGAAATAGGATTGCCGGAATTGATCCAGCCCGTTCTTATAGACGCGCACACGCTGGTGCCGTTCATACTGGTAGCTGTACAGCGTTGCCTGTCCTTTCATAGTGCCGGTGGTATCAATTTCACCCTGGACAAGGGTCACTGTTTTAAAATACTGTTTGGGATCCCAGAGTGTTTTCCAGCCCCCTTCAAAGGTATCCAACTTTTCAATCACCAGGCCCTGGCTGTACATGACGGAGTAGGGGATCATATTGGGAGGAGTATAAGGATCAGTTGCATCCAGGACATAGACCTGGTTGTCTATGGTCACATAGGCCATCACTTTATTGAACTGATAATAGCTGGGTTCCAGGGGGTCTACCATACCATGGCTCCGCGTGCTGACCAGCATGGGATGCGCATGCAGACCGGCATCTTTGAGCAGGTTCACCAGGATCAGGTTGATCTCGCCGGTAGTCCCTTTCTTATTTTTCCAGGCTTCTTTCACACCATCCAGCGCCCAGATATTGGAGTAGCCGTTCCAGGTCATGTTCTTGCGTACATACCGGTGGATGGTAGCCATCCGTTGATAGGGATCTCTGGTCAGGTTGAGCAGGGAGTCCAGGTCGCCGGTACGGGGAATGTTTCTTTTCAGCTGTTTGCCGAAATCCTCATCTTCCATGAGTTCCTTGATAATAAGCGGCCAGCTGCCGGTCAGGTCAACCGGGGCCTGGCCGGGCACATCAATAGCTATAAGCCGGGAGCTTACCTGCTGCAGGTAATCGTCCTCGCAGGTAATAAAGGCTTCATCCCGCAGGGCCGGTATATTGCGCATGGAAAAGGTCTTAATATCCCGGTTGCCTTTGATCTCCGATTGCTGCTCATATGGCAGGCTGCATTTGGGGGTGGAATGCACACGGAGCTCAATGGGCATATCTACCTTATACCAGCTGTAGCGTACGGGCAGGGAATGCTGGAAATGCCAGTTGTTGAGGCGGGCGCCTACCAGGGTGTATTTGTATTCAATGATGCTGCCGGGCTTTACGTCCGGGAAGCTGAAGGTTTCTTCGGAACTTCTTTTATCGATCTTTTTCTCGTACACCAGCTTCTTATCCAGCTTAGAGATAATGATATTCCCGCCGGCATCGGTATTATAGGTCTGGGCGCTCAGGCTTTTGATATACTGGTTCTTGTGGTAGCTCTGAAAGGGGATATGGATATCTGCGTAGGAAAGGCCTTTGTCTTTCAGTATCTTGATCCGGACATGCCGGTCCAGGTACATGGTCACCATGCCGCCGCTGGCATCCAGGGTAAGGGTGCCGCCATTATAAAGGATCATGGCTTCGGCATTTTTGTCAAAATCGCATTCCCGGATCTCCATGTCGGCTTTGTCTATTTTACCAAATTCAGGAAGTGCAGGTTTTTGCTGTCTTGCCCATGCACATACCGGCAGGAGCAGGAGGAAAATTGCTTTTTTCATATGAGAAGGTTTAAGGGGCTGGGTAGGGCTTACTGTTTTTTACGCAGTACAAAGGGTTCATTCATGAAGGCGATCATTTTTTTATAGAACTCTTTGATATAAGGGTATTCTTCTGCTGTGAACACGGGGCGTTTTATTTCTACGCGGAAAAGGGCCGATAATACATTGCCATTGTACTGATAGAAACGGGAAAAACTGATACTGGTATCGGGCATGATCATGCGGGAATCCTTGGGGACGGTTTCCGGTTCCAGGGAGGCGGGCAGGCTGATGGAGCACATCAGCTCCATAAATTCACTGCAGCCATGGTCTATATTGGTAAAACGGATATCCGATACAAATGGGCTTGATTCCATCTCGGTGAACAGGTTCAGGTTGATGAGCTTGTAATCCCCGCTGCTGCTGGCCGGCAGGGTGAAATAGATCTGCTGGTCCAGCGACAGGGAATCATTATCCTGGTTAAGGACATTGATGCTGTCCGTTTTCATGGATGGGTGCCGCTGGGTGATATATCTTTTCTGGAATTCCTCCTTTCCCTGGTAAAGGGTACGCATGCGGGCCAGCCGGTTATAGTCGTAGCTTTTAATATTGGCATAGCCATGCAGGCTGCCCTCCTCATCCACACTGGCTTTGACCAGGATGCGTTGCTGGTCCATCTTCTTTTTTTCTTCCAGGAGTTTAATGCCTCCTTTTTTCCGGTTCACCACATAGCCCATGGTATTGACTACGTTAATGGGGATCATGTCCGGCGGCGTGTAAGAACCGGCAGCATCCAGCACATAGGCCTTGTCGCCGATCTGCACATAGGCCATCACGTTATTGAACTGGTCCAGGAAGGGATAGTCGGGCCGTACTTTACCATGGCTTCTTTCACTGACCAGCAGGGGATCCGCCTGGAGGCCGGCCTGCCGGAGCAGGTTCACCAGCAGCAGGTTGATATCTGCGGTGCTGCCTTTCTGTTTGTCCCAGGCTTCTTTGAGGCCGGTCTGGGTGAACCTTGTTTTATAACCGTTCCAGCCAATGGTCCTGGACAGGTAGCGGTAAATCAGGCTCATGCCGGCAAAAGGGGAACCTGCGGCCTTTGCCTTGCTGACCAGGTCGGCGGCGGCATTGACATTCTTATTGAGCTGCACGCCAAAATCAGTATGTCCGCTGAGTTCCCGGGATACTTCATCCCAGGTGGTCATGTATTTTCTTTTGGAGCCGAAGGCGCCACCATAGGCCGCCAGCTGGAATTCCACATGCTGCCGGTAGTCCTTTTCTGCATCGGAATAAGGTTCATCGCGCAGCGCGGCAACATCCCGCATCTCAAAATAGATGGAGCCGTCGTTCTTATCGTTCTTAACAACAATCGGCAGATCGGCGCTTTTGTGTACCTGGTAGGCAAATTCAGAGTTGGGCAGGATCACCAGGGAATAGCCGCTGTACAGGATGGGAATATCCCATTGGAAATACCAGTCTTCCAGACCGCCATAACTCTTCATCTGGCTAACGTACTTGTATTCTATGATGGTGCCTACCTGGACATCGGAGAGGGCAAACTTCACTACGGAATAGTAGTCGTTGACCTTCTGCCGGTAGATATTGGCTTTTTTCAGGGGGTAGGTGATCAGGTTGCCGGCGGCGTCCTTGGTATAGGCGGCGGCTTCAATATTGGAGATGAATTCAAAATCATCTTTATGGTAGTAGTAGATACTGATCTCTCCCCGTTCTATGCCTTTTGTTTTGAGCACCTTGATCCTGGTATGGCGGTCGGTGATCAGGTGGTGCTGTTCGTCATGGGTGGAGCTGGCCCTGTCAAAAAGGATCACGGCCTCTGCTTCTTTGTCGAAGGAGCATTCTGTCATTTCTCTTTCTTCGAAGGAAATAGTTCCGAAGGGGATGGGCTCTGGTTGTGCGGACACTGTAAGGACTAACAAATGCGCAAGCAGCAGGAACAGAAGGGGTTTCATGTTGGGCTTTGTTTGAATGGATCAGGTTTTGTCAGGCTACGGTTAAGGGCTATAAAATTACTCAAAATCCGGGTGTAATGATAGGGTTATTCCTGTTAAAAAAAACTGTTATTTATCAATGGCTTTCAGGATCTTTTTTCCCCTGCTGCGGAAGGCGGCGGTCTCCTGGTCCCAGCGTTCCCGGATGATCAGGGCCAGCTCGGGCCGGATATCCGGATACTGCTGGGAGAGCTGGTGCAGAACGGTCAGGGAGAAAGCTTTGACCGCTACAGGTGCCTGTATATCGGCTATCCAGTTGAAGCAGGTATTCATGACCTGGCCGTGGTAGCGTTCAGGGATGCTTACATGCTGCAGCATGCGGACGCTATGGCGGTGCAGGGCTTCTTCCGCCTTGGGATCTTCCAGGAGTTTGATCAGTTGTCTGAACCAGGGGTTCAGCAGTTCCGGGCTTTCCTGTACTATATAACCCATGGCCCATCCGGCCTTGCTGGCTATTGCCTGTTCCCGGGAAAAGAAGAGGCTGGCCAGGGCCTTAAACCTGACGGGATCCTTGCCTACATAGCTGATCACCTGGTTGCGCCTGTCCACCGAATGTGGCAGCAGCAGGGTTTGGCGGAGGTCCATGGTTGAAAGTTTACCTGTTCAATAATTTACGTATCAGTCCCAGGGCCTGGCTATAGGTACCAATGGTGTAACGTGCAATATTGGCCGCCTGGAGACCGATCTGCCGCCGGAGGATGATATACATGATGCCGGCATTGATAAGGCTGGTGGCGGCTGTGGCGTAAACGGCGCCAATGCCGCCAAAATGTACCAGGCCGGCCCAGGTAGCGCCCAGGGCTATGACCATCATGAGGGCGTTGGTCCAGAAATTGACCACCGGCTTGCCAATGGCGTCCAGGGTAGAACCATACTGGTAGCTCAGCGGACGGACAAAGCTAACGAGCATGGATATTTGCAGAATGGGGATGGCGTCATAGTATTCAGTCCCCGCCAGGATATAAATGATCAGCTTCGGGAACAGGAGGATGAACAGGGCCATGGGCAGGATGATGGCCAGCAGGGTGCCTGCCATCTTCTCAAAATAATACCGCACTTTTTCCATCCCGTGCTGCTCCAGTGTTTCCACGTTCTTGGGAAACAGCACATCGGCTGCTGCCAGGGAGGGCATATCCATCATATTGTTGATCCGGGACACCACGTTGTAGTTGGAAACATATTTCTTTCCTTCCAGCGGGTCCAGGGTATTGGCGGTAACAAAATGGTCAAAGCTGCGGGCCAGGTTGGCGAAGAGGTTAGTCCCAAAAATGTATTTACCAAAATGGAACATATGGACAATGATGCCGCTGTCATAATGAAAACGGCGCAGCAGCAATGGTCTTACAGCCCATAGCAGGATCAGCGTGCCGGCCAGCAGGGACCCTATCTGCAGCAGCAGCAGGTTCATCAGGTTAAAATGCTGCGGCAGGAAAAAGAACAGGCTGAGAATGCCGGTAAAGAACAGGCCCTGCCTGACAAAATAGGCCCAGAAGATCTGGGGAAAACTGTATTTGCTTTGCAGCAGGACCTCAAAATGGTTAAAGGGCACCAGCAGGATAATGAACAGGAAGCTCCAGGCCAGTAAGGGCAGCAGATCCGGGCTTTGCAGCCAGCGGGCAATCAGCTGACCGCCGCCTGCCACCAGGCCAATGGCCAGGATGGAAAAGCCGATATTGATCACGAGTGCCGAGGACTGCACCGCTGCTTTTTTGCCGGCATATTCAGGCATGCTGAGGAACTTGATAGTCGGGTTACGCAACAGGCCCTGTTTGATGGTCTCAAAAAGAGTGAGGATGGTCAGGTAGAGCGCCCAGACGGCATTGTCTTCCTTGGAAAATCCCCTGACCAGCACCATATAGGCTACTGCGCCGAAAAAGAACAGCGAAAAGCGTTGTAACAGGGTATAAAAAATGGAATGAAGCCAGAATGAGGATTTCAACAGTTTCAAGGTCGGCGCTTTGGGGCGTGAAATTAAGGTTTTAATTGCTAAGGGAAAAGGGGAGGGACCGCTGTTCTTCTCCCGGAGGGTACTTTCTTCCTGGTAAAGCGGTAGGGTAAGCTGACCACAGAACGGCGCCATGCAGTGGCTACGCAGGTAAGTTTTTGCTAAATTGGGGAGGCGATAGGCCGGCCGGGCGCCGCAACAATAAAATATAATATATGCTTAATGTGTCAGTAACAGGGAGGTCAGTGGTCTTTTGTTTCCGGAGGGATGGGCTGCTGTCCGCGGTTTCAGCGGTCCTTTGTTCCGGGAGGATCGGGTTGCTGTCTGTAGTATCCACCGGCAGCAGCGCCGTCCGGCGTTTTCCTGCCGGGAAAATGGGCGTGGCCTGCCGGCTGGCCATCCTGGTATTGCTCACTGCCTGCCACCAGGGTGGCGGCGCCCTGGTGTTCCAGTCAGATTTTGGTTTGAAAGATGGGGCGGTGAGCGCCATGAAAGGGGTAGCCTATGGCGTGAGCCCGGAGCTGGCGCTGTTTGACCTGACCCATGAGATCCCAGCCTACAATATCTGGGAAGCGGCTTACCGGCTGGAACAGACGGCGCCTTACTGGCCAAAGGGGACTGTATTTGTTTCAGTAGTGGACCCGGGCGTTGGTACGGAACGGAAGTCGGTAGTAATGCTGTCCCGCTCCGGCCATTATTTTGTGACGCCGGACAATGGCACCCTGACCCTGGTGGCGCAATCCCTCGGCATTGCCGCCGTTCGGGAAATTGATGAAGCGGTGAACCGGCGGCAGCAATCGGGTGGTTCCTATACTTTCCATGGCCGTGATGTATATGCGTATACAGGGGCCAGGCTGGCAGCCGGCGTGATCAGTTTTGAGCAGGTAGGCAGGTTGCTGCCGGATTCGGTAGTGAAAATCCCTTACCAGCCGGCAAGCCGGAAGGACCAGCGGCTATTGGGTGGTATACCGATCCTGGATATCCAATACGGTAATGTATGGACGAATATACCGGACAGCCTGGTACAGGCGCAGGGCTGGAAGGCGGGTGATTCGGTGCAGGCCACTATTTTCAGGTCGGGTGATACGGTGTGGCGGGGACGGGTCCCCTTTGTACATACTTTTGGGGAAGTGCCGGAAGGCAGTCCCATGGCCTATCTCAACAGTCTTATGAATTTTTCACTGGCTATCAATATGGGCAGTTTTGCGGATTCTTTCGGGGTTCGTTCCGGGCCGGAGTGGAGGGTGGAGCTGGATAAATGGTAGGCAGTTGCAGGCCAAGGATGTTTTTGGTGGCTTCCATAGGATGAAGATACAGGGAAAATAGCCTGCCTGGCAAGGGGGGAGCCCCGTCATTGCTGAAAGGCTGTCAGCTCGCTATGGTGTCCTTCTTTCCAGGTTATTATTTTTTCCAGGTTGGCGGTCTTGTGGAACTGCAGGGGTAGTTGCCGGTGGTGTTTTGCGTTGCAGGCATGTGGATCGCCAGTGGAGCCAGCCGTAAAAGGCTACGCCCAGCAGCAGCAGAATAAGCGCTGCCCTGGTCCAGTATTTCAGCAGCGGAAGGCGGCGGACGGGCTGGGGTTTGTCGATGCTGAACACCTGCTGGTATATACCCTGCCAGCGGGGATCGGTGCTGGCATTGCCCGCCGGCGTGGCGGCCAGCTGTTCCAGCAGGAAGTCCTGGAAGGCGCTGCGGTGTTCTTCTTTCTCTATAAGGTTTTCCCATTCCTGCTCTTCGGCAGGACTCAGCTGACCGGCTGTGTATTGTTCCAGTAAATAGTTGATGCGTTGGGGATCCATATTATCCTAAGATCCGGCTGCGGCAGGAACAGGTCTATTAGCTGGATAATATTTTTTTCAGGAGCGGCTATTGCTGCCCTGACTGCAGGGCGTGAATCACCAGCAGCAGGCTGTAACCACCGGCAATCAGCTGCTCGCGGATCTGCGCCAGAGCAGCCATCAGGGTATGTTTTACGGTACTGGGCGATAGCTGGAGGGCATCCGCGATCTCGGGGATGGTCATGCCCTGTTCCCGGCTCATCCGGTAGATCCTGCGGCGCTGGGGGGAGAGGCCCAGCAGGATGGTCTGGATCAGGTTGGCCAGTTCCCGGGTGTCCGTGTATTGCAGCAATTCCCTGCCTGGCAGTGATAATCTTCGCCGCTGTTCCCCATTTTCCCTGCGGAGGTAGCGGTGGAATTCGTTCCCGGCAATGCGGTAAATATAGGCGTCCAGGTTGTCTGCATGCAGGAGCTTATCACGGTTGAGCCAGCATTTGATGAGGGTTTCCTGGATCACTTCGCCGGTGATATAATCATCTCTGGTAAGTTTGTCGAGAAAAGGGGCTATGCGGTCTATGAATGGATTGAAGACCTGACTAAAGGCCATTTCGTTTCCTTCGGCTGCTTTTACAAGCAGCGCCTGCTGATCATATGAATGGTTGGGTAACAATACGGATCGGGTTACTGGAATTACAGGCTGCAAACTATACCAAAAAAACAATATAGGGCCGGGCATATTTCGGCAGGCGTATAAAAAAGCCCTTTCTTTGTTACACCATGAATGAGTCATTCCTGCAAAAAAAACTGTCGGAACGTTCCGCGCAGATGGCCCTGCGCCAGTTGAGGCAGCCTGAGGGGCTGACAGATTTCTGTTCCAATGATTACCTCGGCATTATCCATGAGGGACTGACCGAATGGTATTATCTCCAGGCGCTGCGCCGCATAGACCCGGAAGCGTCAGGGCAGGAGCAGGGATTGCTGCTGGACCGCCATGGTTCCGGCGGTTCCCGTCTGCTGGCAGGCAATTACCCGCTGATAGAAGAAACAGAGAATGCCATTGCCAGCTTCCATGAAGCGCCGGCAGGACTGCTTTTCAACTCGGGTTATGATGCCAACCTGGGCCTGCTGAGCTGTGTGCCGCAAAAAGGCGATACGGTATTGTATGATGCGCTCAGTCATGCCAGCCTGCGGGATGGCATCCGTCTCAGTTTTGCGCAGGCCCATGCTTTCCGGCACAACGACCTGGAACAGCTGCGCGAAAAACTTGACCGGGCTGCCGGTACGGGAACGGTCTTCGTGGTCACTGAATCCGTTTTCTCCATGGATGGCGACCAGGCCCCGCTGACCGCTATGGCGGCACTTTGCGCGCAATACGGCGCCTGCCTGGTAGTGGATGAGGCCCATGCCACGGGTGTCATAGGGGATAGGGGTGAAGGGTTGGTACAACAACTGGGCCTGTCCGGCGATTGCTTTGCCCGCATCCATACTTTTGGCAAGGCCGCAGGCTGCCATGGCGCTATTGTGCTGGGCAGCCAGACCCTCAAAGATTACCTGGTCAATTTCTGCCGTCCTTTTATCTATACCACTGCGCTCCCGGAAAGCAGTGTGCGGGCTATCAGTTATGCTTATTCGATATTCCCGGAAATGACAGAAGAGCGCGCGCAGCTGCAGCGGCTGATCAGTCTTTTCCAGGAAGCGTCCCTGCGTTATGAAAAGCTGCCTTCTTCCACCCCCATACAGGTGGTCATCATCCCCGGCAATGAAGCAGTAAAGGCCGTGGCCGAAGACCTGCAGCAGGCCGGGCTGGATGTCCGCCCCATCCTGTATCCCACGGTGCCAAAAGGCCTTGAACGGTTGCGGATTGTGCTGCATGCGTTCAATACTGAAGCTGAGCTGGATAAACTGATCCTGCTGCTCTCATAGGCTTGTGAATGCTGAAAAATTGATTACTTTTATCCGATTCTTAAACCCTTCCGATAATTATGCGCATTGTTCCGTTTCTGCTATCCGGCGTTACTACGGCAGCACTGGTCGTAGCCATGATCATTCCCTGGGGGCCTTTGCCGCCATTGGGTAAGTTCCTCAGTCCGCAGCAGGGCTTCTGGCAGAATGCCGAACCGGCCGATCAGTCGCTGAGCCTGGACCTGGATTTTCCGCAGCTCCGTGAAAAAGTGGCGGTGCATTTTGATGAGCGGCTGGTGCCGCATGTCTTTGCACAGAATGAGGAAGACCTGTACTTTGTCCAGGGCTACCTGCATGCCAGGTTCCGTCTCTGGCAGATGGAATTGCAGACCCATGCCGCAGCAGGCCGGCTCACCGAGATACTGGGCGCCGGTGAGGACAGCGCCATCCTGCGGAATGACCGTGGTATGCGTCGCCTGGGCATGGTGCATGCCGCCAAACGATCCCTGGAACTGATGGAAAGCGATCCCACCATCAAGACCGTCCTGGATGCCTATACTGCCGGCGTGAATGCTTATATAGACCGCCTTCAGTATACAGCGCTACCCCTGGAATACCGCCTCCTCAATTATATGCCCGAGCCCTGGACCAACCTGAAATGTGCGCTCTTCCTTAAATACATGAGCTATGACCTGGCCGGCCGGGATAATGACCTGGAGCAGACCAATATAAAATCCGTGTTCAGCAAAGCTGAATACCTTCAGCTGTTCCCTGCCCAGCCGGATTCCCTGTATCCTATTGTGCCCGGTGGCACAGCTTTTACCGGCTCGGTCAAAGCCACAGCGCCGCTCAATATTGATTCTTTGTATTTCCAGTGGAAGGATTCGGTAAATGTGGCCGCTGCCAGCAAACCCGATGCCCATAACGGCAGCAATAACTGGGTGGTGAGTGGCAGTCGCACGCAGAGCGGCAGGCCCATTCTCTGCAATGATCCGCACCTGGGCCTCAACCTGCCCTCTCTCTGGTACGAGATGCAGCTGCATACGCCTGACCACAACGTGTATGGCGTCAGCTTCCCCGGTGCGCCCATGATCGTGATCGGTTTCAACGACCGCATAGCCTGGGGCGTTACCAACAGCAGCCGCGATGTAAAAGACTATTATACCATCCGTTTCCGCGACGGGCAGCAGCAGGAATACTGGTTCAATAATGAATGGAAAAAGGCGGAATTGAAGGTGGAGACCTACCGCATCAAAGACTATACCGAATTCAGGGATACTGTACCGTATACGGTGTTTGGTCCTGTGCTGTATGACCGCTCCTTTGCGGGCTCCGGCAGACCATCCGTTGATCAGCCCCTGGCCGTTCGCTGGAAAGCCCACGATCCTTCCAATGAACTGCGCACTTTCTACCAGCTCAACCGGGCTGGCGGTTATGGCGATTACCTGGATGCTATCCGGCATTTCAGCTGCCCCGGCCAGAACTTTATATTTGCGGACAAGTCGGATACCATCGCTATCTGGCAGCAGGGGGAATACCCCGCCAAATGGAAATACCAGGGCGATTTCATTATGCCCGGCACCGACAGCAGTTTTATGTGGCCGGCCTGGATACCACAGGCAGAGAACCCGCATGCCATGCAACCCCAGCGCGGCTTCCTGGCCAGCGCCAACCAGCTGCCTGCCGACAGCAGTTATCCCTATTACCTGGGCGGCGATTATGATCTCTATCGCGGCTATGCCATTGACCAGGCGCTGCGCCATGCACAGAGCGTTACACCGGAGGATATGCAGCAACTGCAAACCAGCAATAACAATGTGCTGGCAGAGATGCTGTTGCCACTCTTACTGCATCATATCATGGCAGGCAACCTGAACGCCGAAGAGAAAAAATACCTGGACCTCATCAGCAACTGGAACCGGCGCAATGATGCCGGTGAAAAAGGACCTGCTATTTTTAAGGTCTGGCTGGATAAGCTGCAGGGAGATGTCTGGGGAGATGAGTTTGCTGATGTGCCTGCTCCCTACCGCCTGCCGGAAATATATACCCTGGTAGAAGGACTGCTGCGCGATAGCGCCTATCCGTTCATCGACAATAAACAAACACCACACCGGGAAACCCTGGGCGAGGTAGCCACCAGCTCTTTCCGCAAAGCCATACCTGTACTGGCCAAAGCCGATCAGCAGGGACAGCTGGAATGGGGAAAGTATAAGAACGCCGGCATCCGTCACCTGCTGCGACTGGCGCCGCTGAGCCGCTTCGGCCTGATCACGGGCGGCGGTCCCAATATCATCAATGCCATTGATCAGTTCCACGGACCCAGCTGGCGGATGGTGGTGCATCTGTCGGACAAAACAGAAGCCTATGGCATTTATCCCGGTGGACAGAGCGGCAACCCCGGCAGCCGTTATTATGATAGTTTTGTGGACGACTGGGCCGCCGGCCGCTACCATCCTTTACTGGTCATGGAGCAGGACGATGACAGCAATAAACAGGTGAAATACACCATGCGTTTTCACAAATAAATCCCCGATCCTAATTCAAACAGCATGAAATTCGTTGTTTCCATATTGCTCACCGCTTTGTTAAGCTTTGCCGCCGGCCTCTACCTGGACTGGTGGAGCATTGCCATCACCGCCTTTATTGTAGGGCTGGCCATTCCGCAAAAGCCTATCCTTTCCTGGCTATCGGCCTTCCTGGGCCTGTTCCTGTTATGGGCGGTCCTGGCGGCATGGATCGACTGGCAGAACCAGCAGATCCTTTCCCGGAAGATTGCCAGCATCCTGCCCCTGGGCGGTTCCGGTATGGCACTGATCCTGATCAGCGCTTTTATGGGCGGACTCCTGGCTGGTTTTGCGGGTTTGACCGGCTGCCTGGCAAGGCTGCGGAAAAGAGGCTGAACCATTTTCCTGCCTGGATATACCTTTCAACAGGATAGGGCTTGAGGTCTCCATTGATAGTAGCTGCGCATTTCCCGGCCAGGCTCCGGGTAGTTACCTGGGGATAGCCGGTTATGGCTGCAATACGCCTATTTATTGCCCATGGCTCGCTTGTATGCTTTGATAAGCCTGTTGAGCTCCTGGCGGCGGGTCAATGTTCTCAACTTTGATTATCTTTGCGCTGTTTAAAAATTTTGACTGCCAGGCAAGCAGTCGCAAAATTTTATCAGCATGGCATTTCTACACAACCGCGTCTCCCAGAAGGAGCTGAAAGAACGTTTATACCAGGAAACAGAACCCCGCACCACCATTTCCTTTTACCAGTATTTTCCCATTCCGGATCCGCAGGCATTCCGCGATGAGCTGTACCAGTCCCTGTTTGCCCTGAAGGTCTTTGGTCGCATCTATGTAGCCAAGGAAGGCATCAACGCACAGGTCAGCATTCCGCAATCCCATGTGGAGGCATTCCGGCAAACCCTCTATGCCATTCCCGGCCTGGAGGGGCTGCGCCTCAACATTGCCGTGGATGATGATGGAAAATCGTTCTGGGTACTGAAGATCAAGGTCAGGGATAAGATCGTAGCCGATGGCATTGCTGATCCCGGTTTTGATATGAGCCAGAAAGGCAGCTACCTCAATGCAGCGGAGATGAATGCTTTGCTGGATGATCCTGATACCATCATTGTGGACATGCGCAACCACTACGAATATGAGGTAGGCCATTTTGTAAAAGCCATCGAAGTGCCCAGTGATACTTTCCGTGAGCAATTGCCCATGGCGGTGGATATGCTGCAGGGCAATAAGGATAAGAACATCATCATGTATTGCACCGGTGGCATCCGCTGTGAGAAAGCCAGCGCCTATATGCTGCACAATGGCTTCAATAATGTTTTCCACCTGGAGGGTGGCATTATCAATTATGCCAGACAGGTAAAGGAGGCAGGACTGGAAAGCAAATTCATCGGCAAGAATTTCGTGTTTGACGACAGGATGGGAGAGCGGATCACCGATGATATCATTGCCCGCTGTCACCAGTGCGGCCAGTCGGCAGATACCCATGTGAACTGCAAAAACGACGGCTGCCATTTATTGTTCATCCAATGTCCCGCCTGTGCGGAGAAATACAATGGCTGCTGCAGCCAGGAATGTGCTGACACGGTAGCACAACCGATAACTGTTCAAAAAGAAGCGAGGAAAGGTCAGGATAAGGGAAAGAACCATGTGTTCAATAAGTCCAGGTCCCGCCTGCGGCCCAGGCTGGATGAGGAAAATGGGTTGAAATCAGCTGATGATATAGGTTAGAGAATATATTTTTAAAAAGTTTAAAATAAATTTGGTAACAATGTAGGGTATACGTAGTTTTGTTTCATCATAGCGCTCCCGGCAGACGCATACTCAATACACCCATAGAGAGATGCTTGACCCGGGAGCAGTTTTTTTTATACCTATAAAGCGATTTATGAGGCGGGATGTACAGACTGTTGCTGTTTTAATTGATGGAGGATTTTTTCTTAAGCGATATTTTTCGCTGGTAAATCCATCCCGCACCCACTCGCCGGAAGAGGTAGCGGAAAATTTGTACAATATAGCGCTGGAGCATGTAAGAGATAATCATTTATACAGGATATTCTATTATGATTGTAAGCCTTTTGATAAAAGGGTTCATCATCCTGTTTCAAAGAAATCTCTTGATTTCCGAAAATCTGCATTGTATAGCTTTAAGACCGCTTTTTTTGATGCATTAAGGAGAAAGCGCAAAATAGCGCTTAGAATGGGAATGCTGAAAGATTCCAAGAATTGGCTGTTGAAACCTGGACTGGCGAAGGAATTGGTGCAAGGCTCTGTCAGCGTAGCGGATCTGAAGGAAGAAGATCTGCATTATGAGTTGCGTCAAAAGGGGGTTGATATGAAAATTGGTATCGATATAGCGCTTTTGGCGTTTAAGAAACTGGTTACCCAGATTGTTTTAATTGGAGGCGATGCAGATTTTGTGCCGGCTTCCAAAGTTGCCCGGAGAGAAGGTGTGGACTTCATTTTGGATCCGATGTGGAACAATGTGGATGATTCGATGATCGATCATATTGATGGCCTGCAGTCTATTATACCATTATCCCGCTCAGCTAATACTCCTCCTTCCGAAAACCGAATTCCCTGATCATTCCACCACCCACTTCACACAAACCGGCTTACTCAGCTTTATCCGCCTGCCGCTATCTTCCAGCAATCCCGTTGCTGCATCTCTTTTAAAAATTACTATTTCATCAGAGTCCATATTGGCCACCAGCAGCAATCTGCCGGAGGGATCAAAATTGAAATTGCGCGGCGCCTTGCCCAATACGGGCTGCTGTCCTTTCAAAGACAGTTTGCCATTTTCAGGATTGATGCTGTAAATGGCGATGGTATTGGTTTGTCCGCGATTGGAGGCATAAAGGAATTTGCCATCGGGGGAGATATGAATATCTGCACTGCCGGCGTCCTTGTTGGCCACTTTGGCATCTGCCGGCAGGGAAGAAATAGTCTGGAATTGTTTCAGTTTGCCATCGGCATACTGGTAGGCGGATACGGCGCCTGTCAGCTCTTCTATCACATACCCGAATTTCCCCGAGGGGCTGAACGCAAAATGCCGGGGACCGGCGCCAGGAGCGGTAGCTGTAAAAGGAACAGGAGCAGGTATTACTTTGCCGCTGGTAGCGTCAAAAGCATAGGTCATGAGCTTATCAGTGCCCAGGTCCATGACCAGCAGGTAGCGGTTATCGGGAGAGAACCAGGCCGAATGCACATGCGGTCCTTCCTGGCGGTCCGGATGGGGGCCTTTGCCGGCATGTTTGATGATCTGGGAGGCGGGCCGCAGGCTGCCGTCATCACCGATCCCGAATACGGCGAAGTTGCCGCCGGAATAATTGGATGCTACCGCCCATTTGCCGGTTTTGTCAATGCTGACATGGCAGGGATGATCCCCGTGAGTGAGTTCTTCATTGCTAAAGACCAGCTGACCGTTTTCAGGATTGAAGCCAAAGGCGCTGATAGCACCTTTGCCATCGCCATTTTCATTGACGGCGTATACAAAGCGCTTGTCGGGCGAGACCTCCAGGTAGGAGGGGTTACTGCTGGCAGCAGTGCTGACCAGCTCGGCCTCGCCGGTCTGGCTGTTGAATTTGTACACATAGATGCCCTCGCTGCCACCCCCGGTGTAGGTGCCTACGAGCAGGTAAGTTGTTTGGCTCATAACAAAAGATGGCAAAGCAAGGAAGATCAGTTGGGCTACAATCGCTTTCATACCCTTAAATTAACTATTTAAGGGCATAATCCCTTCTTCCCGCTTTTTTAAACGGCTTTATTGCAAGGACTGTGCCCGCCTGCTGCGGCTGATGGAAGGGAAAGCAGGCGTTGCCAAAAAGAAACGACAGGCAACGGTCAGCAGAAGCTGGCAGTTGCCTGTCGCTTGTATAAGTTTACTGGAAAAGACTGTCCGCTTGACAATGGCTTGTTCCAGGAATTTCCAGGTACCTGTTACAGTGTTTTCAGGGCAGCTTCAATCAGCTGACCGGTCTCTTCCTCCGATTTTGGCGCCGGTACAAACTTTTCACCGATCACTTTCTCATAGAGGTCAATATAGCGCTGGCTGATGGTCTGTACCCAGTCGTCCGTCATTTCGGGGACAGTTTGCCCTTCTTTACCCATAAAATTATTGGCGATCAGCCATTCCCGGACAAACTCCTTGCTCAGCTGCTGTTGTCTTTCGCCGGCAGCCTGGCGGGCTTCAAAGCCCTCAGCTATAAAATAACGGGAAGAGTCCGGGGTATGCACTTCATCCATCAGGTAAACTTCGTTACCGAGCTTGCCGAATTCATATTTGGTATCAACCAGGATCAGCCCCTGTTTTGCAGCGATCTCTTTGCCGCGGGCAAATAGTTGCAAAGCGTACTTTTCCAGGATGGCCCAGTCTGCTGCGCTGGCCAGTCCCTGGGCAATGATATCTTCTTTGCTGATATCCTCATCATGCCCGGCTTCCGCCTTGGTGGAAGGGGTGATGATGGGGGTAGGGAAATAATCGTTTTCCTTCATGCCTTCGGGTAAGGATACCCCGCAAAGCGTGCGCAGGCCACTGTTATAGGTGCGCCACGCATGACCGGTAAGGTTACCTCTCACCACCATCTCTATCCGGAACGGTTCACATTTCCGGCCGATGGATACATTGGGAGCGGGTACGTTAGTCAGCCAGTTGGGGCATATGTCGGCGGTAGCTTTGAGCATATAGGCGGCAATCTGGTTCAAAACCTGACCCTTATGCGGAATGGGGCGGGGGAGGATCACATCGAAGGCGGATATGCGATCGGAAGCTATCATGACCAGCCATTGATCATTAATGGTGTACACATCACGAACCTTTCCTTTATAAAATTTAGTCTGACCTGGAAATTGATACGTTTTCATGGGCCGAAAGTACAAATAAAATTTTCACATGAGGATTACAATCGTTATTTTGAGATAACAACATTTCACCTTTTCTTTTATTAAACATTGCCATTATGAGAAAATGCCTACTATGTCGGGCAGTGCTGTCGTTATTATTCCTTCTTTTATGCGCAGCGGTCCAGGCCCAGCCGTATACCGTTACTGGAAATGTCAAAAATAGTCTTAGCCGGGAAGGGGTCCCTGCCGTGTCCGTAGTGCTCAAGGGCAGTGCAGCTGGTACTTTCACGGATGAGCGTGGCAACTTCAGGATCAACAGTACGCAGGCGCCTCCTTTTACCCTGGTCTTTTCCTCTATAGGCTACGAAACGCAGGAAGTGGTGGTCAGCAATGTGAGCACACCTCTGGAGATCAGTTTTGAGCCGGCCTCCTCACTGGGAACGGAAGTGGTGGTCTCCGCCAGCCGTGTGGCAGAGCGGATACTGGAATCACCGGTCAGTATTGAAAGAATGGGATCGGCCAATGTCCGGGCGTCTGCAGCCCCCAATTTTTACCAGGGCATCGCCAATTTCAAAGGGGTAGATATGACCACTTCCAGCATTACTTTCAATACCCTCAGCACCCGCGGCTTCAACGGCAGCGGTAACCTGCGCTTCAACCAGCTGGTGGATGGAATGGATAACCAGGCCCCGGCGCTTAACTTCGCCGTAGGCATTATCCTGGGACCTACCGAGTTGGATGTGGACAATGTGGAACTGCTGCAGGGCGCATCTTCGGCCCTGTATGGCCCTGGTGGTACCAACGGCACCCTGCTCATGACCAGCAAGAACCCCTTCAAATACCAGGGCCTCAGCTTCCAGGTAAAACAGGGGATCATGCATACCGATGGCAAACAACGGCCGGCGGCGCCTTATTACGACTGGGCCTTCCGCTGGGGTAAAAAGGTGAGTGATAAATTAGCTTTTAAGATCGGCGGTCAGTTTATACAGGCCAAGGACTGGCAGGCCAGTGATACCCGCAACCTGGCGCGTAACAACGTGCTGAGCGGGGTGAAAGCCGGCGACCGCAGTTCAGACAATAATTATGATGGGATCAATGTGTATGGTGATGAAGCCAGCGCCAGCATGCAGGATGTAGCCACCGTAGCTATTTTCAATCCTGCTACCAACCCCTCCCTGGTGCCGGTATCACAGCAACTGGGTACCCTGCTGGGTCGCGCACCCACACAACAGGAGATCCTGGGTTATTACGCCGGTGCTACTGCTCCCGAGCTGGCGCCCCTCCGCGCACTGGCCAATGGGATCATGCAGGGTTATTTCGGCAACCAGCTGGTGAGCCGCACCGGTTATAACGAAAAGGATATTGTTGATTATAATGCTTACAGCGTCCGCCTCAATGGCGGCCTCTATTACAAGCTCACCGATAATATTGAAGCATCCGTGATCGCCTACTGGGGCACCGGCACTTCGGTGTATACCGGGGCCGACCGCTACGCGCTTAAGAATTTCAAGCTGGGTCAGTACAAAGTGGAACTGCGTGCCAGGAACTGGTTCCTCCGCGCCTATACCACCCAGGAAAATTCCGGTGATTCCTACACCGCTACTACTGCCGCACTGGCCATCAATAACAGCTGGCGCAGCAATGGGGATTGGTTCGGTGTTTATTCCGGCACTTATGCCGGCGCCCGCCTGCAGGGAGCGCCTGATGCCATGGCCCATGCAGCCGCCAGGGCTGCAGCTGAGCAGGGCCGGCTGCTACCCGGCACCGCCGGATTTGACGCTGCTTTCGATAAGGCCATCAATACCGATATCAAGAATGGCGGCGCCAAGTTTGCCGATAAATCCAGCCTCTGGCATTATGAAGGGCAGCTGAACCTGAGTGATTATACTAAAGTGGTGGAAGTGCTGATCGGCGCCAATTACCGGTCTTACCACCTCAACTCCAACGGCACCATCTTTGTGGATACTGCCGGCACTATCAAGATAGAAGAGTATGGCGGCTACCTGCAATTGCAGAAAAGATTGTTCAACGATAAACTGAAACTGACCGCTTCCGGTCGCTACGATAAGAGCCAGAACTTTGATGGCCGTTTCACCCCAAGGGTAACAGCGCTCATCACCGTGGCCCAGGATAATAACCTGCGTCTGTCTTACCAGACCGCTTATCGTTTTCCCTCCACGCAGGACCAGTACATCAACCTGAACACCCCCGGGGCCAGGCTGATCGGCGGTCTGCCTTCTTTCCAGACCTTCTTTAATTTCACCGGCAATCCTGTATACACCGCGGAAAGCATCGGTGCTTACAGGGCTTCTGCCGCTACCGGCACACCCAATCCGGCATTGCTGAAACAGGCGGCCTTCAAGGACCTGAAACCTGAAACGGCCAATAGCTATGAGTTTGGCTATCGCGGCCTGCTGGACAAAAAGCTGCTGGTGGATGCTTATGTATACTATTGCGAGTACAAAGATTTTATTGGCAAAACGGCCGTGGGCCGCGCCATTCCCGGCGGCAATATTGCCAACCCCCTCACCAGCGAGAATTTCTCCTACCCGGAGAACTCTACTTCCAACGTGAAGGCTATTGGCTGGGGCATCAGTGCAGATTACCTGCTGGGCAGAGGCTTCACCGTCCGCGCCAATGTATCAGGCGATCAGCTGAAGGATGTGCCGGATGGACTGGTGACCTTCTTCAATACGCCCAAGGTCCGGTATAATATTGGCCTGGGTAATGATGGTATCGGTAAAAGCAACTGGGGTTTCAATATCCTGTTCCGCTGGCAGGATAAAGTACAATGGGAGGGCACTTTCGCTTCCAGCGAGATCCCTGCCTATAGCACACTGGATGCACAGATCAGCTATAAATTCCCGGCTATCCGCAGCCTGATCAAGCTGGGCGCTTCTAACCTGCTCAACAAGTATTATATCAGTGCGCTGGGCAACCCCGAAGTGGGTGGTGTGTACTATATGAGCTTTGGTTATAATATTTTCTAAGCGAAAACATCAAACCAAAACAAAAGCTCCCGTCGGCAGACGGGAGCTTTATTATTTTTAGCTATAGGCTATAGTTATACGTTGAAGCGGAAATGCATCACATCGCCATCTTTCACCAGGTATTCCTTGCCTTCAATCCGCAGCTTACCGGCATCGCGGGCGGCGGATTCAGAGCCATACTGAACAAAATCGTCATAACCGATCACTTCGGCCTTGATAAAGCCTTTCTCAAAATCGGTATGGATCACACTGGCCGCCTGGGGCGCTTTCCAGCCTTCGTGGATGGTCCAGGCCCTTACTTCCTGTACACCGGCTGTGAAATAAGTATATAAACGGAGCAGTTCGTAAGTAGAACGGATCAACCTGTTCAGGGCGGGCTCTGTCATTTTGTATTCAGACATGAACAGTTCCCGGTCGCCGGGATCTTCCATTTCAGCGATCTGTGCTTCAATGGAATTGTTCATGATGATCACCTGGGCGCCTTCGTTCTTCACGCTTTCCTGCAGGGTCTGGGAATATTTGTTGCCGGTGTGCATGCTGGGCTCATCTACGTTGGCCACGTACAGGACGGGCTTTTCGGTGAGCAGGAAGAGGTCGGCAATAGCCGGCTTGTCTTCTTTGGCCAGTTGCAGTTCACGGATATTTTTACCCTGCTCCAGGTGCTGTTTGCATTTGATCAGCACTTCCAGCTCGGCCTTCATTTTAGGATCAGTACGGGCCAGCTTTTCGGTGCGGCCGATCTTCTTATCCACGCTTTCCAGGTCTTTCAGCTGGAGTTCGGTATCAATGATCTCTTTATCGCTGACCGGATTGATAGCGCCTTCATCACGGAGGACGTTCTCGTCCTCAAAACAGCGGATCACATGGATGATGGCATCTACTTCCCGGATATTGCCCAGGAATTTATTGCCCAGCCCTTCGCCTTTGCTGGCGCCACGCACCAGGCCGGCAATGTCCACGATCTCAATCTGGGTAGGGACAATTCTGTTGGGTACTACCAGCTCGGCCAGCTTGCTGAGCCGCTGGTCGGGTACATCCACCAGTCCTACGTTCGGTTCTATGGTACAGAAGCGGTAATTGCTTGCCTGCGCTTTGGCGCTGCTGCTCACCGCATTGAATAAAGTCGATTTTCCTACGTTCGGCAATCCGACTATGCCTGCTTTTAAGCCCATTGTATTTGATTTCCGTTTTTAGAGGCGCAAAGATAAGTCTAAACACCCATTTTACATTTTCTATGGCTAAAATGATCAGTTTCATGGAGTTTCAATTAACTTAGGCTCCGGATATCCCTCGCCGCGGCCTGGCAGGTTATCCGGTCTCAGGTAGCGCCGGGCTGCCGTTCAATCATCAATACATGGTATTAAACTATCTCTGGATCTGCTTTTTCCTCATCGCATTTGTGCTGGCGCTGGTCCGCCTTGTTTTTGCCGGGGATACTGATGTTTTTAAGAACCTGATGGAAGGCATTTTCACGTCCGCCAAATCGGGGGTGGATATCTCCCTGGGGCTGATAGGGGTGATGAGCCTTTTCCTGGGTTTTCTCAATATCGGTGAAAAAGCAGGGGCTGTGCGATTGCTGTCAAAGATAGTGGGGCCTTTCTTCAATAAGCTGTTCCCTGAAGTGCCGCGCAACCACCCGGCCATCGGGCATATGATGATGAACTTTTCGGCCAACCTGCTGAACCTGGACAATGCAGCCACGCCATTCGGGCTTAAATCCATGGCCAGCCTGCAGGAGCTGAATCCCAATAAGGAAACGGCTTCCAACGCCCAGATCATGTTCATGGTGCTGCATGCTTCCGGTCTTACCATTATTCCTGTCAATATCATTGCGCAGCGGGTGATCCTGCAATCCAATAACCCCGTAGAGATCTTTATCCCCTGCGTGATCTGCACTTTTATGGCCACTATGGTAGCTATTTCTGTGACCGCTATCTGGCAGCGTTTCAGCTGGAACCAGTGGAAGACCATCATGGTAGTGGGAGCGGTGGGCAGCCTGCTGCTGGGCGGTATGGCTTTTTATATGCGGTATGTACTGACCAATGAATCCGCCGATACCTTTTCCAAAGTGGTCAGCAATGGCCTGATCATGTTGTTCTTTATTCTCATGATTCTGGGCGGCCTGTATAAAAAGATCGATGTGTTCAGCTCTTTTATTGAAGGCGCCAAACAGGGTTTTGAGGTGGCGGTCAAGATCATTCCCTATCTCGTGGGCATGCTGGTGGCCATCAGCGCCCTGCGCAGTTCCGGTGCTTTTGACTATATATTACAGGGACTATCCTGGGTGTTCAGCAATTTGGGCTTTGATACCAAATTCGTGGAAGCCCTGCCTACAGCATTGATGCGGCCTTTCAGCGGCGCCGCCTCCCGCGGTATGATGATTGATACCATGCGGGTATCAGGTCCGGATTCCTTTGTAGGCCGCCTCAGCTGCCTGTTCCAGGGATCGGCCGATACTACTTTCTATATTGTGGCCCTCTATTTTGGCTCGGTTGGTATCAAGAACTCGCGCTATGCTATCTCTGCCTCGCTGATAGCCGACCTGGCGGCCGTGGTCACCGCTGTCCTGATTGCCTATAACTGGCCCTGGAGTACGCCGGGATAAAAACACATTACAAAAAACGGGAGAGGATGTGATGCTACAGCACCTGGATGCCTGCATCCCGGTAGGGTTGCAACAGGGGATGTTCTGCTGGTAATTCAGTGATCAGGATATCTATCCTGCTGGCTTCATCAATATGGATTGGCTGGAAGGTGTTGATCTTTTCGGCAATGGTGAGACAAACAACTTTCTGGGAGGATTCAATCATCGCTTTTTTAAGCTGGACCACTTCCCAGTCGTTGTCGGTGATACCGTGTCTGAGGTCAATGGCGTTGATGCCGAGAAAGCAGAGGTCGGCCCGGATGCGCCGGATCTGGCTGATGGCTTCACCGCCCACGGTGATCTTGGAGTTCTTGGAGACCTTGTCGCCGATGAGGATCACTTCTATGGCAGGATGCTGCATATATTCCAGGACTACGGGAATGCTGCCGGATACAAAGGTGGCTTTGAGCTGGGGCGGCAGGGCGCGGGCCAGTTCAATAACGGTAGTACCGCCGGTGGTGAAAACAAACATGCCGTCTGTGATGAGGGCGGCTGCTTTCTGGGCAATCACTTTTTTATAGTCCTGGGAATACACATCGCTGGAGGGGAGATATACCTGGCTGAAAGAATGGGAGAGGGCGCCGCCATGCACTTTGATGATCTTGCCATCATCGGCCAGTTCCTGGAGGTCGCGGCGGATGGTATCTTCAGATACGCTCATTTCGGTACTGAGCCCGGAGCTCAGCACTTTATTGTGCAGGTTGATCTGGTGGAGGATGTATGCCTGTCTCTCTTTTTTCAGCATAAACAGTTTTTGCTGGTCTGTGCTGTAAATTAAGTTGAAAAACGCATAAACCGGCAAATAGGTGCGGAAATATTTGACATTACGGGCAAAGTTGCGGCATTAAGCGGAGAAATGCGGGATTATTTGGTAAGATCAAAGCTCAGCAACTGTCGCTCGCCTCTGGCGAGTGACTATTATTTGTTAGCCTCCGGCTAACCAGTCTGGACAGGCTTCCTGGTGCTGGTCGCCGGAGGCGACGGAATAGTTGTCACTCGCCAGAGGCGAGCGACTGGTAAACCTGCTAATGTTTTTTCGGGATAGTGAACCGGATGGAAACGGCAAAGGCGTCCGGCACAAAATTGATATCGGGGCTGATATCCAGTTCCGGCTTCCAGTCTACCGAAATATTGATCGGCGCTTCCTGGAAAGTATAATCCAGGCCGATGATGCCGGTAGGTCCAACATAGCTGACCTTATCCTGGAAGCCAACATAGATACCGCCGCCATAGAACCAGCGCAGACCCGGGGTAGAAAAATCATTATAGAGTTCCAGCAGGGCGCCGGCGCCAAAACGGCTGCCGAAGGATACCAGTCCTTCCACGGCGCTGCGTTCTGTAATAAAATATCTTCCGGAGACCGAACTGTTAAGGGTAGGTGTAGAATTGCTGAGCCGTAAACCCAAGGCAAAACGATAATCCTGGGCAGTGGCGCGGATGCTGAATAGGGAAGTTATAACAAGGGTGAACAGGGTTATAGTGAGCTGGCGCATGGTGGTGGTTTTGGTTTCAAAAACGAATATAATGCCAAAGCCTTACTGCTGGCAGGTTACAGGGCGTCGCCGGACTATTTTTAACGTTCTTCCATTAAAATAAAATGTGAAGAAGGGTTGGGACGAACCAAGGCAATACCGGCGAAAACAGAGCCTGTAGTTTTTGATCGGTACTGGCTGTTAACATAAAATGTGAAGAGGGGTTTGGGACGAACCAAGGCAATACCGGCGAAAATAGAGCCTGTAGTTTTTGATCGGTATTGGCTGTTAACAAAAAATGTAAAGAAGGCATTGGGGCGAACCAAAACAATACCGGCGAAAATAGAACCTGTAGTTTTTGATCGGTACTGGCTGTTAACATAAAATGTGAAGAAGGATTGGGACGAACCAACACAATACCGGCCAAAACAAAGCCTGTAGTTTTTTGACCGCTGCTGACCTTATAGCCTGAACGCAATAAAGAACCTACACTATCCCGCGATAGCTTAATTCCCGAACAGTTCGTATTTGGATTTGGGTCTGCGGGCTTCCTGCCATTTGAAATTGCGCAGGAACCGGTCCTGTTCGGTAGCCTGGCTTACGGGCAGCATGGTCCCACTGGGTTCACTGATCACCGCCACCTGGAACAGTTCCTTGTTCTTAAAGCGCAGCTCAATGATATCGCCCTGTACTTTGTTGATGCCTACCAGGGCGCTGTCGTTATCCAGGATATAATACACGCTTTCCGCATTGCCGCGGGACCGGAAATGATCAATGGCGCCGTCTACAAAGATGCCGTTGAGCCGGTTCCCTTTGAGCTGGTTATACATATTCGGGCCGGTGGTCAGCTTGTTAACCGCCAGCGCATTTTCAAATACGAACAGGCGATCGGGTTGTTTGTTTTTGGTATAGAGATAAATAGTATCACCGGTGATCTGGTTATCGCCCGACCAGATAATAGGATCCGTAAACAACCGGAATGCAGAATCCCTGCCGGAATAGAACAGGCTGTCGGCCACGGCCTGGAGTGAATCGGAGAAAATGCGCACATGGTGATAAGCCTGGAAATACCGGTCGGCGCTATCACTCAGCGGAGCGGAAGCTGAATCCACCACGGTAATACCACGCAGCGTATCTGTCTCTTTGGAAGCAGGTGGCGGAGCCTTGACCAGCGGGTCCTGTTGAACAGGCCTCATGGTAGGTGGGGCTGGCTGGCCGTCAGGCCTGCGGCCCGGAACAGGCGGAGTTTGTGGTCTTTTGGCCAGACTATCCGGCCTGCGTGCCGGCGGTTGCGGCGGCTGAATGTTGGTTATGCTATCCCTGACAGCCGCCAGGCTATCTACGGCTGGTTGTACCACCCTGGCCATACTGTCCCTTACCGATAACAGGCTGTCAATGCCCGGTGGTTTAGCTGCTGCCTGCGGCCGGAGATCTTTCCCGCTCACCAGGGAGTCTACGGCCATGGTGGCCAGTGAGTCCATGCTGCGGTTCAGGGAATCGGCTGCTATCACTGCAGTGCGTATAGAATCTTTTGAACGGATCAGCGAATCAGTGGCAGGGCGGGGTGGCATCGGAACGCCGGGGGTCAGTTCCTCCTGGCTAACGGTATCTGCTAATTTCCGGAGGGAGTCCGCCACATGCCGCAGTGAATCCATCATCTTTTCCAGCTTGCTGAGCTTGCCGGATACCAGGGTGTCTGCCGTAATATAAATGGAGTCTTTTTCCTGTTGGATGATCATGAGCGGGC
Organism: Candidatus Pseudobacter hemicellulosilyticus; assembly: GCA_029202545.1. GTDB lineage: Bacteria > Bacteroidota > Bacteroidia > Chitinophagales > Chitinophagaceae > Pseudobacter > Pseudobacter hemicellulosilyticus. Next base: position 5,283,401 of record CP119311.1, on the reverse strand, counting down.
TCTGCGTGGCAAAAAAGCTGCTCTCGTTGCGGTTGGCCCGGATAAAATTGGCCAGTACAGAAACGCCCTGGGCGCTGTCCACAAAAACGGCATTGCCTTTCAGGAGCGAGATGCCGCTGGCGTCATCGGTAGTCACCTCATTGGCAATGATCAGGGTCCGGCCATCATGGATGATGGGCCTTTTACCGAAGTATGCTTTCTTATTTTTCAGGTCGTAAAAACCATCAGTGGTATAGATATCCTTATTGCTGGAGTCCCGGATGGTTGTCGGCGCTATGAAAGTAGCTATCTCCGTAGTGGTATTGTATAAAAGGGAATCGCCTTTAAGATTGTACTGCGGGTCATTGAGCACTACATTCCTTTTGAAATATACATCTTTTAATTCGCCATAGTAAGTGCCTTCCTTGCTGGTGAGTACGGTAGGGCCGTTCACTACTTTACCACCGTTGTAATAGTCGCCTATTTTTTCATTGGCGTCATAACGCAGTTCCTCGGTGGTGAGGGTGATCTTGTTATCTGTCAGCTTTACTTTATTACGGAGGAAGGCGATCCGGGTATCTGCATGGTAGAGCAGGTATTGGGAATAGGTATGAACGCTATCGGCGTCATTGATATGCACATTGCCAAAAGCTTCAACGGTCCTGAGGCGTTTATTGTAAATAGCGCTGTCGCAATAGAACTGGGTGCGGCCCTGTGCCATGTGTACCTTGCCTACCATGGTCTGCACTTCAGTGACAGAATCCTTTCGCTCACTCCGGAATACATCGGAGTAGATCCAGTTTACAATCTGTGGAGCGGTGGAATCGCTGGCTGGCGACTGGGCATAGCTGGTATAAAGAGAGGCAAAAAATAAAACAATAGTGAGGTAATAATACCGGTTCATTAGGCTGTTTTCCTTATTTCGGGATAGTATCGTAGATAGGGCTCATCAGCGGGCCTTTCTTGTCCTTTTTGCCAAACACGGAAATGCTCACATACCGCTTTGGATGTACCCGCAGGTCGTCGAGCAAGGTAGTCAAACTGCGATTGGTCTCTCGGATCTCATCGTACAATTGGCGATCATTTAACAGCAGGCCGAGGGTATTGTCTTTCTGTGTGGTTTTACCAATAGTGGTTTCCAGGTTGCTCAGTACGCCTTTCAGTTCTTCCAATGAGCCTTTGATATCTGCATTGGCAAACTGGCTGGTGGCTTTTTCCAGGTTGTTGACCGTAGCCGTTATCTTTTCATTGTTTTTGGCCAGGTTGCCCGTCACGCTTTCCATATTGGTGAGGGACTTGGCCAGGATGCCGGTCTGGGCGTTGGCCAGTTGTTCCAGTGATTTGGTGGTGCGCATCAGGTTGGCGATGATATCCTGGAGGTTATTCTTGGTGCGTGGATCCAGGGTGCTGTTGAGGTTCATGATCAGGGTATCCAGGGAAACCAGGGTCCTGTTCACGCTGGCCAGCGCCGGGTCAATACTGGCCTGGAGCTTATCTACCATGCCTTTGGCTTGCATGCTCAGCAGGGTATCGCCGTCCTTCACATAGTTACTGCCATTGCCCAGCTGGATCTTCATGGAAGCGCCGCCCAGCAGCTCTGAATTGATGAGCGCAACAGAATTCCTGGGAATATTGACCTCTTTGCTCATGGAAATGGTGACCACAATGCCGGTGAGGTTCATATCTATCTCTTTCAGCGCGGCCACTTTGCCCACCTGGAGGCCATTGATCATGACCGGGGTGGAGACTGCCAGTCCTTCCACGGAGGGAAAAACCGCATAGAGTTTGTCATGAGACGCGTTCAGGTCTTTGCCTTTCAGAAAGTTAAATCCAAAGATCAGTACTACGATAGCTATGGCTGTTAAAGATCCTACCTTGGTTTCATTAGAAATTTTCATGCGATTAGTTTTTATCCTTCCGTACCTCACCCCCTGACTGGCGCAGAGGACAATTAGACGGCAAGATGCGCATTTTTTGTAAAAGATCGGTTCTCAATCTCTTCAAAAAAGACGTACCACCATCAAAAATAGCATAAATGGGGTATTTGGGGTGGGTCAGGGCGTTCAGAATGGGGAAAGAGGACACAATCATTTGTCGCCCAATGCGGTTTTATAACGTTTCACGGCCTTCAGTATCTGGCTGGCCATCTCTTCCTGGCCTACTTTATTGTTCAGGTAGTCCTCTTCTTTGCGGTTGGAGATAAAGCCTGTCTCTATCAGGATGCTGGGCATGCCCGTGGCCTGGAGGACCCAGATGCCTTCATTGTTCCGTTGTTTTACGCCCCGGCTGCTCCGGCCGCCTTTTACAAATTCTTCCTCCACCAGGTTGGCCAGCAGCAGGCTTTTATCAAAGTAGCGCTTGGTCCAGAGCAGGGATTTGGCTTTAAAGGCAGGATCGTTGAGGTCAGGCGAAAAGCCTTCTTCGGATTCTTCCTCCTCAGACATCACTTCATTCACAAAGCCGCCCTTGGCATCCGTGCGGTCGGCCGCCCAGATATAAGTTTCTGTGCCGCGGGCAGGGTTCTCGGAGGTATAGGTCTTATATATAGGAACAGACCGTGTTTTTTTCTTGCGGTTCTTGCCCTTGCCGGTATAATAGGTCTCTTTCCGGTAGCCGGTAATTTTTCTTTGACTGAGCTGCCGGGCTGAATTGGCGTGGATGGAAATGAACAGGTCGCCCCTGGCTGCATTGGCCATTTCTGCACGGACCCGGTTATCTACAAACGCATCTGTTGTGCGGGTATACACCACTTTCACGCCAGGCAGGTCATGCGCTATCTTTTTACCCAGTTTAAGGGCAATGGCCAGGCATACATCTTTTTCAGTAGAATATTTTCCCCGGGCGCCGATGGCTTTGCCGCCATGGCCGGCATCCACTATAATTGTCCTGAGTACGGCAGGCTGCTGGTCCTGCTGCAGCGCCGGCTGAAAAGAAGTGAGAGCTGTGGCTACTACCAATAACGACAGGCTGCAAAAGAATTTAATCAACATGAACGGGTCTGTATTGGCGAATGAAATGGGTTTCTACGATCACTGTTCGGTGGGAGGGCTGTCTGCGGCGCCCCCGGCGGGTTTGCCTTCCAGGCTGGCCCGGTAGCGGAGCAGGGAGCTCAGGATGCTGGCAACAATTTCTTCCTGTCCTTTTTCGCTGACAATATATTCCTCTTCTTCGGTATGGCTTACAAAACCTGTTTCAATCAGCACGCTGGGCATGCCTGTAGCCTGCAACACCCAGATGCCTTTTTCATTCCGTTGTTTTACGCCCCGGCTCACACGGCCGCCTTTCACAAATTCTTCTTCCACATAATTGGCCAGCAGCAGGCTCTTGGTAAAGTATTTCTTTTCGTATAACTGTGCCCGGATACGGGCTTCAGGAGAGCTGAGGTCAAGGATATCTGTACTGTCCTCCACATTTTCTCCACCATCGTCCTGGGTCATATTGATGGATTCACTCTTGGCTTCCCCACGGTCGGCCGCCCAAATATAGGTCTCCGTACCATGCTGCCAGTTCTTGACCCAATAGTTTTCATAAATGGGGGAGCGGACGGTCTTTTTCTTGCGGTTCTTGCCTTTACCCACATAAACCGTTTTATTGGTATGGCCCACTACTTTTTTGGCATACCAGCCGCCAGCCTTCACGCCGGCTGCATTGCAGTGAATGCTGACAAAGAGATCGCCTTTGGCCTCATTGGCCATCCTGGCCCGGTACCGCAGGGATTCCTGTACATTGGTGCCGCCACCGGCCAGTACATCCGTTGTACGGGTATAGATCACTTTCACTTCAGGCATGGCCGCTTCAATAGCCTTGCCCAGCTTCAGGGAAATGGACAGGGCTACCTTTGCTTCCGTCATGAGCTGGCCCCGGGCGCCGGGATCCACACCACCATGCCCCGCATCAATAATGATGGTGGACAATACCGGTTTGGGTTGCTCAGGCAGCCTTTCCTTGCGGGTAAATGCCGCCACCGCTATGAGCGAAACAAGAAAAATACCTATCGAACCAATTTTTTTCATCATCATGACAATAATAAAATCAGTGTTACAAAAACATAAAGCCATAACCTTCACATCTTCTTAATGGTTTTATAGCTTATTTTTGCCCACCACTGCATATGGATAACGGACGCAAAAATAACTTAAAACACGGTTTAGCATGGATTTTATTCGTATCTGTTTTGATAATAACGTCCAATGTATCTGGTAATTACACTACCTATACAATTTTTTGCAATCCGTTAACGGCTTTTTCTGATACAACAAAGCCTATCAAATCGGATACCATACCTCCCATTAAGGATACTGTTCCTGTTAAAAAGACGGATTCGCTGGGGTTGGACGCCGATACCATTCCCGGAAAAATAGATAGTCTGCCCCGGATTGATAGCCTGGGCCGCAACCTGGACAGCCTGGGTGTGCAGACCGATACCTTCCACCTCAAACTCTCCAAAGACTCGCTGGATGCGCCTGTAGAGTACAAAGCGTCCGACTCTATGATAATGGACGTCAAAACCCAAAGGATCATTCTCTACAGCAAGGCCAGCGTTAAACAAAAAGATATGGAGCTGACGGCGGACAGCATTGAGCTGGACCAGCCCAGCAAGCTGGTCGTTGCCACTTACCGGCGGGATACGGCCGGTAAAATTATAGGTCGCCCCAAAATGGTGCAGGCTGACAGCAAAATGGAGTCCGATGTTATCCGCTATAATTTTGAAACGCAGCGGGGCCTTACCAGCTCCACCATCACGCAGCAGGGGGAAATGATTGTACAGGGGGAGAAGATAAAAAAGATCTCCCCAACGGAGTATTTTGCTTCGCGTGGCCAAATCTCCACCTGTAACCTGGATACGCCGCACTTTGCTTTCCGGACCCCCAGGATGAAAATGGTGAGCCAGAAACTGGCGGTCACCGGGCCTATCCACCCGGAATTTGAAGGCGTGCCCGTTCCCATCTATATCCCTTTCGGCTTCTTCCCGCTTTCCCAGGGGCGCCATTCAGGCCTGCTGCCACCCCAGTTCACCTCCAGTGAACAGTTTGGTCTGGGCCTGGAAGGATTGGGTTATTATAAGGTGCTCAATGATAATTTTGATGTCACCCTGCGCAGCAATATTTATTCTTATGGTGGCATGGCGTTTTTTGTTACGCCCAACTATTATAAGCGCTATAAATACAAAGGGACCCTGGCCTTCTCTTACCAGAACTCGCGCCTGCTGAGTAACAGCGCCAAAGAGGAGTTCACCAGGACCAAGACCTTTAATATTAACTGGAGCCACTCGGTAGACAGCCGGGCCCGGCCAGGAACCAGTTTCTCCGCCAATGTGAATGCGGGCTCTACCAAGTACAACCAGTTTGTGTACAATAACCCGATGGCCAACTTCTCTAACCAGTTGAACTCGTCCATCACTTATTCCAAGACCTGGGATACCCGTTTCAACCTGACGGCCAGCGCCAACCACAACCAGAACAACAATACGCAGCTGATCAATCTGAACCTGCCCAACGTAGCGTTCACGGTCAATACTTTTTATCCTTTCCAGTCCAAAGAGTTTGTGGGTACGCCTAAATGGTACCAGAAACTGGGGATCGGGCTGAACTCCAACGTGGCCAACCAGATCAGTGTGTACGAACGTGATTTCAACCTGACCAAGATCCTGGACACCATGCAATGGGGCGTACAGAACAGTATTCCCATCCAGCTGTCCCTGCCTTCTCTTGGCCCTATCCAGATAGCACCCGGTATCAGTTATTCCAATCGTGTGTTTTCCCGGTCCATGGAAAAGAGATACAATACCGCTACTAAAAAAGTAGATACCATAGTGACCAGAGGTTTGTTTACGGCGCATGACGTATCGTTCAGCGTTGGTGTCAATACCGCCCTGTTTGGTATGTTCAATCGTTTTGGTCCCAACAGCGCCCTGCGCGCCATCCGGCACGTAGTGCGGCCCAGCGTATCGCTGAGCTATAAGCCTGACCTGGCCTCCGGTTATTATTATGATTTCAGGCCGGACAGCGCCCAGCAACGGATTGTCCGGACTTCCCGCTATGAAGGCGGCATGTTCGGCTCCTTTTCTGAAGGGGTATTTGGCGGGATCAGCTTCGGGATCGACAATAACCTGGAAGCCAAAGTGCGTTCCAAAAAAGATACGGCCAATGGTGGTGTCAAAAAGATCCGCCTCATTGATGGTTTCGGTTTCAACAGCGGGTATAACCTGATGGCCGATTCTTTCAAGCTCTCCAATTTCAATCTCTACGTACGCAGTACGCTGTTTGATAAGATCAATATCACCGCCGGCGCTACCATGGACCCTTACCAGATCGACAGCACAGGCTATCGCGTAAACAAATATGCCTGGGCCGGTGGCAAAGGATTTTCTCCGGGACGTATCACCAATGGGAGCATAGCCATTTCTACTTCTTTCCAGAGCAAACCCAAGGACGAGAAGAAAGCCAAGGAACAGGAAGAAGCCCTGGGCGATCTGCCGCCGGTAACGGCCGAAGAACAGATGGCCATGCTGAACTATGCAAGGTCCAATCCGGCCGAGTTTGCAGATTTCAATGTGCCCTGGTCTATCAACCTGTCGTTCTCCTTCAGCTTCTCCCGGCAATTCCGGGCCGATTACCAGGGTTTTGAAACAGTTACCAGTTCCAATATCAACCTCAATGGCGACTTTAACCTGACGCCCAAATGGAAGATAGGGGCCAGTTCCTATTACGATTTCAAGACCAGCGATATCCAGTCTTTCACCATGTCCATCTCCCGCGAAATGCACTGCTGGCAAATGTCCATCAACGTTACGCCTGTGGGCCTGTACCGGACCTTCAACATCACTATCAATCCCAAATCAGGGGTGCTACGCGATCTGAAGATCAACCGGACCAGGTATTTCTACGGACAGTAGGTTGGTTCGTCCCAAATTCTTATTGTAGTCATGAGCTGTCATGAGGCCGCATTTTGCCGGGCAACTCCTCCGGAACTGTGCAGTCTATAGTTTTCCTGGTAACAGAACTGCAAGTCAATTGTCAATGGATGCTGTATAGCCAAAAGCATCCTGCATTATTCTGTTGAGTGGATTTGGAAGCAGGTAGCCACCGGCTGAAAATCAGTATACTGCCGTTGAACAAAACAGCCCTACGGCCTGTCGTTGGCTACATAATATTCCAGCATCAGCGCATGTACCCTGTTCTTTAAAGATTCCGTGGATTCCCCGGGTTCCGGGGCAATGGGCGGCAGGAAATGAATGGCCAGCCGGTGCGGCATGAAGTAAAAGGGCTTGTTGGCGGGCAATACTTTTTTGGTATTGAAGATAACGCCGGGAATGATGGCATGGCCGGTATCCAGCGCCAGCCGGAAAGCCCCGTCATGGAAGGCTTTGATAGGCAACTCGCTTTTGTTGCGCGTGCCTTCGGGATAAATACACATATGCAGTCCCATATTCAGGGCCTGTATCATTTTGCGGAAACTGTCCTTTCGGCTTTTCTCATTTTTCCGGTCCACCAGCACACTGCCTGAGCGGTAGATCATACCAAATAAAGGAATACGGGCCATCTCCATTTTGGCAATGGTCTTATTGCCGTGGGGGATGGCAGGGGATGAGACAGGAATATCCATCAGGGAATTGTGGTTGCAGACCACTATATATTGTTGTCCTTTTTTGAAATGCTCCCGGCCACGGATAGTGAGCCAGCAGCCTATCAGGGTGCGAAACGAACTCATCCATACGCGCGCCATCTGCAGGAAACGGATATTGCGGGTGGGGTCAGGATGGGTGTAGCTGTACAGGATAAAGGGTATAAGGAATACAAGCATGGTCCCTACAAAGACCAGTGCGGCCCAGAGGGCTAAAATGCGACCGAGGATTTCTTTGATCAACTTCATATCGGCGGCAAAGATAGGAATGTGGGACGAACCAATGGAAAGCGATCATTGGCCGGCCGGTTGCTGTTGCTGCTTTAATTTTTTTGTTACAGCGCCCAGTCGATTGGGTCAATACCATTATTGGCCAGGAAATTATTGGCCTTGGAAAAATGGCGGCAGCCAAAGAAACCGGCATCGGCCGAGTAAGGTGATGGGTGAGCGGCTTTAAGTACCAGGTGATGGCGGGTTTCATCAATCAGCTCCTGCTTTTCCTGTGCAAATTTGCCCCAGAGAATGAAGACCACATTTTCTTTGAGGTCGGATACTTTTTTGATCACTGAATTGGTGAAAGTGGCCCAGCCGATCTTGGCATGGCTCATAGGTTCGCCGGCACGGACGGTCAGGGAAGCATTCAGCATCAGTACACCCTGCTGCGCCCAGCGGGTCAGGTTGCCATGGGAAGGAATGGTAATACCCACATCGTTGTGCAGTTCCTTGAAAATATTGACCAGGGAGGGAGGCGGTTTTACGCCATCCGCTACGGAAAAGCAAAGACCATGGGCCTGTCCCTTGCCATGATACGGATCCTGTCCCAGGATCACCACTTTTACATGGTCAAAAGGCGTCAGGTTAAATGCGTTGAATATTTGCGGGCCTGGGGGGTAAATGGTCTGACCAGTCATCTTTTCTGTACGGAGATGCGTGGCGATCTCAGCAAAATAAGGCTTTTCAAATTCTCCTTTCAGCACCTCTTTCCAGGTTGGGTCAATCTTAACTTCCATGCGGCTTGGTATTTTGAGGGGATAAATGTATAGTAATCAGCATAAATTAAAAAGCTGAAAGGGTGAAAAGTTAACAGGAAATCTTCCTGCGGACTTTTCACCCTTTCAAATTATGTAGGAATTGATCCCGATTATTTTCTGGAGAGTAAGGCCACTTTATTGCCTTCAGTATCCATAAACATACCTATATAGCCAATTACTTTGGACACAAAGGTCTTTGGCGTCAGGATAATACCACCTTCCCGCTCAACACGGGCCAGTTCTGCATCAATATCATTGCTCATGGAATTGAGGTAAACAAGAATGCCATTGCCATCAGGCGGGGCAATTGAAGAGGGCGTATCAATCAGGGTACCGCCAACGCCGGCCTTGTCTTCCAAATTGGGAAACCAGGCCATTTCCACTTTGCCGGTAGGATAGTCTAAGGTATGACGGGAAAGTTCCACGTTGAAGACTGACTCGTAAAAGCGTACTGCTCTTTCCATCATCTTCACCGGGATCTCAAACAGGAATGATAAATTTTCTTTCATACGCTGGACTTTGATAATTACTTGCAAATCAGGTGCCCATAACCCGGAGGTCAGATTGGGGCAAATTGTCTACTATCAAGATAAGCCAAATACCGCAAAAAGCTGCAAATACCAGGCCTTTTTAATCAGATCTTAAAACAGTTTGTCGGTTTCTACCACTTTTCGCTGGATCATCAGTCTTTTGACAATGGCCTGCTCTGTATCTTCCAGTCCAAGTGTTTCGCCAATATTCACCAGCAGGGCTTCCTCTTCCGGGCTCATAGTATTATCACTCAATACCAGCTCCGCGCAATAGGAATACAGTGCCAGTTCATTCACGGGATTGATCTGCTCTACCAGGAACCGCAGGTATTCGGTCTCGCTGGAGATGGCTTCACTGTAATTCCTGTATTTAACGATCTCGTCCTTAAAATTGAGGGTCTTGTTCAGACCTGCCGCTACCAGTTTGGCAGAAACTGCTTCCAGTTCGGCATCAGCCAGTACTTTGTCTTTGAGGCAGCAATGAAAGAACAAATGGGTCAGGGCTTCGTCCTGTGATTTAATGTCTGTAGTATACATGCGCGTTTTTTGAAGCAGGATACTTCAACTTTGATGCCATAGGCCCATGAAGGGGCAGGCAGCATAGCGGCTGTTGGTTCATGCGTATTCCTGACGCGGTGGATTAACCATTTTTATCTGCGGGCAGCGCAGGTAAACGCAGCGTAAAGATATTGTGCTTGCCGTCCGTACTGTATTCCAGGCTGCCTTTGTGCAGCAGGGCGATAGAGCGGGCCAGCGAAAGCCCCAGGCCAGTACTTTCAATCAGCCGTTTATTGCCGGAGCGGTAAAAGGCGTCAAATATATATTTACGCTCATTCTCCGGGATAATATCTCCATCGTTATATACTTTAATGACAGCTGTTTCCTGTTCAGTGGCGGATGGCTCTTCCAGGGAAATATCCAGCAGCAAAAATTCATTGCTGTATTTAATAGCATTGTCCAGCAGGTTGCTGATGATTTTAATGAAGCCCTCTTCATCTACTGTACAGGTGATAGCGGGAGGATTGGCCAGCAAAGAATAGTGAATGCTTTTCTGATCGGCCTTGGGCTGGAAATTATCAAACAGCTCCCTGATGACGTCCACAATATCCCGGGCCTCGGTATGCAGCATAAAACTGTCCGATTCAACTTTCTGGAAGTCCAGCAGCTGGTTGGCCACGGTCAGCAGGCGGTCTGTGTTCTTGTTCATCACAGAGATCTCATGCTGCAGGTCAGGCATGCTTTGGGATTGGCGGATGATCTTGTCCATGGGCGCTTTGATAAGGGTAAGCGGCGTCCGGATCTCATGGGCTACCCTGGTAAAGAAATCGATCTTATGCTGGTTCAGTTCTCTTTCTTTGTTCAGGCTGAACAGTTCCATTCTGCGGCGCTGCTTTTCTTTTTGCCGCAGATGAAAGTAGCGGGCAGTGGCAAAAAGGAGGGTGGCCAGCAGCAGGGCATATACGGTATAGGCCAGCCGCGTTTTCCAGAAAGGCGGCTCAACAGATATGACGAAGGATTTCTCATTGGGCATCCACAGGCCATTGCTGTTGGTGGATTTGATGCGGATGGTGTAGCTGCCGGGGGAGAGGTTATTGAAATGGATCCTCCTGTCCTTACCAATAAAATTCCATTGGTTATCCACGCCTGCCAGCATGTAGGCGTATTCAATATTTTCCGGTGAAGTGTAACTCAGTGCTGCAAAGTCCAGGCTGAATGTGGAACGGTTATGGGGAAGACTGAAATGGTCACTGTTCAGGTTATAGTTATCTGAAAAAGTATAGAGGGAATTGGCGGAAACTTCTTTATTAAAGACCTGCAGCCGGGTGAAGAAAATAGGCGGCACATAATTGCTGACAAAATAATTGGCCGGGTTGAAACGGATAAAGCCTTTCAGTCCGCCGAAATAGATATTGCCGGTGCTGTCCCGGAAAGCAGAGCGGTGATTGAACTGGTTGGTAAGCAGTCCATCAGTTTGCCGGAAGATCCTGAATACATTATTGATAAGGTCAAGATAGGCCAGCCCCATGGAAGTGGTGGCCCAGATATTTCCATAAGCATCCTGGACAGTACTGTATACAATATTACTGGGCAGGCCGGATTCCGTATTGTAGGCCGTTACCTGCTGATCGGTCAGGGATATCCGGTACAGACCGGATTCCGTACTGATCCAGAGATGGCCTTCCCGGTCTTCTGAAAAATTAACGATCTTGGTATCATTGAACAGTTGTTTCCCGTTGAATGGCAGGGTCAGCTTACGCGTTTGTCCGTTCTCTATAGCATATACGCCACTCTCGTGTGTGCCTACCCAGATAGTGCCCTTGCTGTCCTGCAGGATGGCCGAGTAAAAATTATTTGCTGGCAACCCTTCCAGCTGCCGGAAGAATTTTTTCCGCGGATCAAAATCATACAGGCCGCTGGACGTGCATACATAGATGTTACCCTGTGCTGATCTGTAAAGGATATTGATGTAATTGCTGTTCAATCCATTATTGGCGTAGGCTACATGGTGCTGCTGGATGGTCCTGGAAGGAATATCCATTACATAGAGGCCGTTCTCAAAACTGCCGATATAGAGTTTATCCTGGTCTACCAGCAGGCCATGTATATTGGTAGGGATATCCAGGAAGCCGTCCTGTTTGTCGTTAAAATTGGTAAAGGTCTTCCTGACCGGATCAAAGCGGGTGAGCCCTTTATCTTCCGTGCCGATCCATAACAGGCCATGGCGGTCCTGGATGATCTCCCTGACCACGCTGCCGCGGATGGAGTTTTCATCCGGTTTGGGAAAGTATTTTTCAAAGGGCATGGAATGATTGGGGAAATAATTGATGCCGCCAAAATAGGTTCCTACCCAGATGCCGCCTTCCTTGTCCTTACAGAGCGAATAGATGGCATTGTCGGTAAGGGCATATTTATCGCCGGTCACTTTATGCAGGTGCCGGATGCTGTCTGTCCGGCAATTGAGGATGAACAGGCCTGTTTCCGTGCCTATCCAGAATTCATCATGGCTGGCCTGGAGGACGCTTCTGATATATAGTCGCTCCTGGCTCCGGGGCTGCAGGGCAATGGTAGTCCATTGCCTGTGGCGGGTATCAAACCGTTTCAGACCGGTCAGGGAAGTACCTATCAGCAGGGTGCTGTCGGATGCCTGGCAGATGGTTTCAATAGTGTTGGCATTCCTGGAAAGCTGGGGCGAGGAATAGGTCTGGAACTGTTGGGTGGAAGGCTGGTAGCTGGCCAGCACACCGTTGGCGCAACCCAGCCAGAGGGTGCTGTCCGCGGAGCGGAATAGGGTAGTGATATGCTGCAGTTCTGTTGAAGGATAAGCGTTTATCTTTTTCAATCGGGTATCATACCTGTAGAGCGTAGGGCCTTCCACAAACCAGATATTATTATTGGCATCGCCCTGAATGGTCCTGACCACCTGTCCCTGGGTATGGGGTAAGCGGGTAAAGGATTCATCTTCCTTATTATAGTAGTATAGTCCTTTGACCGTGCCTACCCAAAGTGTTCCGGTATCATCCAGGTAGAGGTGGAAGATGGCAGTGCCGGCATTGCCTGTAGCGGGGTCAGGGTGCATGCTAAACAGCTTGAAACCATAGCCGTCAAAGCGGTTCAGTCCGTCGGACGTTCCAAACCACATAAACCCGTCCCGGTCCTGTAAAGAGGTGATAATAGTATTGTTAGAGAGACCGTCCTCAATTTCATAGTGCCTGAAATAAATAGTCTGTGCGTTGCTGAACAGGCTCAAATGCAGGAGCAGCAAGGTTTTCAGGGCGAGGGAAGTAGTGAAGCCAGGCAATCGTTTTGAAAGTTGGATCAATTTGGATCAGTTTTGAACAAAAATAATTAACAGTTCATTAAGTGTTACGGTAATTTTACAACGAAATTTTGACTGCTATAACGATTTAGTTATGAATACCAAACTTGCCACTCCCCTTAGACGGGGGCTCTCAGTAGCCTCCCTTGTGCTATTCTTCTTTTGTGCCTGTACCCGCGATTCCGATCAGATTGGCATCCCTTACGATCCTGCCAAGCCAGTGACCATTAACCGGTTCCTTCCGGACAGTGGTGGTGTTAGTACACAGCTGGTTATATTTGGTTCCAACTTCGGGAATGATACTTCCCTGGTGAGGGTTACTGTCAATGATTTTCGGGCTCCTCTTATTGGTATGAATGATTCGGCCATTTATGTGTTAGTTCCTTCCAAAGCCGGTACTGGTAATGTAAAAGTAACGGTAGGCGCCGGCACCGCGGCTAAAGAAGGTGTCAGCCCCAAAGAATTCATTTACATCTTCCGTCCTTCCGTCAGCACCCTTTCAGGGTTCACTGATAAGGATGGCAGAACTGCCATTGTAGATGGCAGCATCGACAAAGCACAGTACGAAGAACCTTACTGGCTGTGTTATGACGAACAGAAGAACATTTACGTGCTGGAAGAAGGCAGAGCGCTCCGGATGATCAATGCGGACAAAACGCAGGTGACCACCAAATGGAGAACAGGTAATGGCCTGGACCGGCCGAGGACCCTGTCTTTCAACCCTACGTACGACACGCTGTTTATCACGAACGACCAGTGGGACTGGGCGGGTCTGAGCACAGCTGTAGCGACAAAGGCCGACAATTTCACCCGCTGGACTTCCCTGGTCTACAGCAAAACCACCAACGGTGGCGCTGCCCAGCCGCAAACCGGCGATTACTTCTTCAACGCCTATGAAACAGGCGCCATCTTTGAATGGGACCGCCAGGCCAAAGTTTCCCGCGAACTCTTCCGTATCGGAGACGTTAGCTGGGAATTCAACATCCAGTTTGCCCCCAGTGGTGATTTTGCCTACATCGTAGTAAAGAATCAGCACTACATCCTCAAATCAAGGTATAACAGGGAAACCAGGAAACTGGAAACACCTGTACACTTTGTAGGCACCCGCAGAACTGAAGGGTACAGGGATGGAGTAGGCGTGGATGCCTTGTTCAGGCAACCGCATCAGGGCGCATTTGATGATGAAGACAATTTTTACGTGTGCGACGTATTCAACCATTGTATCCGGAAAATAACACCTGAAGGCGTTGTAAGCACATTCGCCGGCCGCCCCGGTACCTACGGTTATACAGATGGCGCCCTCCGGGATGCCAGGTTTGACCGTCCCATGGGTATTGTTTATGAAAGAGAAACCGGTTCATTCATTGTGGCCGACCAGAAGAACAGGCGGATCAGGATCATTTCTACAGAATAGTCCCGCCGGCTTTCTCCCATAATTACTACTTACAGCTAATCTGAATATTGTTACAATGAAAAGATTTATAACAGTACTGCTGTTGATGTGCAGCAGTGTATTGACTGCTCTTGCCCAGGAAACCCTGACGGTGTCAGGTACCGTGATAGATGAAACCAATAATCCACTGGTAGGGGTGAGCGTATCCGTGAAGGATAAGGTCAGCAAGGGCGCTATGACCGATGATAAAGGCCAGTATAAAATACATACCGAGCCCTATAGCACCCTCATTTTTTCTTACGTAGGCTTTCTCAGCCAGGAGATCAAACTGACCACCAAATCCCTGCTGAACGTTAAGCTGATCCGCGCGGACTCCAGCGCCCTGACTCAGGTGATCGTTACGGCTGCAGGACCACAGAAAAAAGTTACCGTGGTAGGCGCCGTTACGGCCATTGACGTGGACAACCTGCGTACACCCACTGCCAATATCACCAACGGTCTGGCGGGCAACGTACCGGGTATTGTTGCCATGCAAAGCTCCGGTGAACCGGGTAATAACCAGTCTGAATTCTGGATCCGCGGTATCTCCACTTTTGGTGGCAACCAGAGCGCCCTGATCCTGGTGGACGGTTTTGAAAGACCTTTTAACGAGATCAATATTGAAGATATCCAGTCCTTCTCCATCCTCAAAGACGCCTCCGCCACCGCTATCTACGGTTCCAGGGGCGCCAACGGTGTGGTGCTGATCACCACCAAAAAAGGGAAGGCCGGTAAAGTGAATATTGATGGTAAAGCAGAATATGGTTACCTGACAAGGACCCGCACACCGGAATTTGTTGACGGGTATACCTATGCGCAGTTGCTGAATGAAGCCCTGACCACCAGGAACAAAGAAGCACTATATACTCCCTCCGAGCTGGAATTGTTCAGGAATAACCTGGATCCGGATCTTTATCCCAATGTGGACTGGAAAGATAAAATGCTGAAAGATGGCACCAATATCTACAGGGCTGCCATCAACCTGTCCGGCGGTGCATCCATAGCCAGGTACTTTGTATCTGCCAGCTATGTAGATGAAGGCGGTATGTATAAGTCCGACCAGAATCTAAAGGATTACAAAACCAATGCGCACATGAACAGGTGGAACTACCGGGTGAACTATGACCTGGACATTTCCAAGAGCACTACCCTGGCGCTGGGCGTATCCGGCTTCCTGGAAAAACAGAATTTCCCTGGCCTGAACACACAGAATATCTGGTACTCACTGATTGGGCAGTCGCCCGTATCCATTCCCTTTAAGTATTCCAACGGTCTGATCCCCGCTTATGGTACTGGTAACAGGACCAATCCCTGGGTACTGGCCACCCAGACCGGGTACAGGGAACACTGGGAAAACAAGAACGAATCCAATATCACGCTCAACCAGCGCCTGGACATGGTGACCAGGGGTTTGAGGGCTACGGCCAGACTGGCTTACGATGCCCTGAGCATTAACGATATCAACCGGGTCAAATGGCCTGAACAATACAATGTGCAGAGCAGGAGGGACCGTAATGGTAACCTCATTATGAACCGGATCTCCACCGAGCAGCTGATGACACAATCCTCCGGATCTGCCGGTGAAAGGGTATACCAGGGTGAAATTGAGGTCAGCTACGGCCGCAACTTTGGTGGAAAACACCAGGTGGATGGTCTGATCAAATCCTTTGTACGGGAGTACAGGATGACCCAGAACCTGGGTACAGATATCAAAACTGGTTTACCCCGCCGTAATACTTCCCTGTCCGGCCGCGCCAGCTACGGATACGACAGCAAATACCTGGTTGAATTTAACTTCGGTTATACCGGTTCCGAGAACTTTAAATCGGGCCACCAGTTCGGTTTCTTCCCTGCCGTTGCAGTAGGCTGGAACGTGGCAGAGGAAAAATTCATCCGCGATAATTTCTTCTGGCTGGATATGTTCAAACTGCGTTATTCCATTGGTGAAGTTGGTAACGATTTCAGCGTTGGCGGTGTACGTTTTGCCTACCTGAGTGATATTGCTTCCGGTGGCAGCTATAATTTCGGTGAGCCGGTGAGTCCCAATAGCTGGGCCGGTATGTACTATACCCAGGTAGCATCCGATAACCTGACCTGGGAAATTGCCCGCAAACAGAACGTAGGGGTGGATATCAGCATCCTGAAGAACAAATTCTTCCTCACTGTTGATTACTACCAGGAAAGACGCCGCAATATCTATATGGAAAGAAGCTACCTGCCTTCCATGGTAGGTGTTAGTAGCAAGCCCTGGGCAAACGTTGGCGAAATGGATAACCGTGGTATTGATGGTAACTTCAGTGTACAACATAAGATCGGCAAGGTGGATGTTACCCTGCGCGGTAATATGACCTACTATAAGAACAAGGTGCTGGAAAGGGACGAGCAAACTTCTCCCTACAGCTACCTGATGCAGCAGGGTTACCGTGTTGACCAGACCAAGGGGCTGATTGCACTGGGCCTGTTCAAGGATTATGAAGAGATCCGTACCAGCCCCAAACAAACCTACGGTGAAGTGATGCCCGGCGATATCAAATACAAGGACGTGAACGGTGACGGTCTCATCAACGATGAGGATATTGTTCCTGTAGGCTCCAGCTGGAGGCCTGCACTCCAATATGGCGTGGGCTTTTCTGCTTCCTGGAAAGGACTGGACATCAACGTACTGTTCCAGGGTACAGGTCGCAGTACCTACTTCCTGAACGGACCTACTGTATACCCTTTCTCTGAAGGAAAGTGGGGTAATATCCTGACAGAAGTGGTGGACGGCAGATGGGTTGAATCATCCCTGGCCGGCGGCAAAACAGGTACTGAAAATGTGAATGCCAAATATCCGCGTCTCAGCTTTGGTGGTAATTCCAATAACTACCGTAATTCAACGTACTGGTTAAGAAATGGTGCTTACCTGCGCTTCAAAACTTTTGAAATGGGGTATAGTGTACCTGCAAAAATGGCCTCCAGACTGCGTCTCAGGAACCTGAGGTTGTACTTCCTTGCCCAGAACCTCTATGTATGGGACCAGGTCAAAGTGTGGGATCCTGAAATGGCCAGCAGCAATGGTACCAACTATCCCTTACCCAAGACCTTCACGCTTGGTTCGGTTTTCAAATTTTAATCAGCGCAAAAAAGTTGACAATGAAACTCAATGTATATATCCTTTTGATAATTGTAGCGGTGAGCAGCACTATGCAGTCCTGCAAGAAGTACATGGATATGGGCCATTACTTTAAAGATAGAATGAGCATAGACACCGTGTTTGTAAGGAGAGACTATTCTGAACAATGGCTGGCTGACACCTATACCCATTTGCGTGGTGAGAACGTGGACGTGGCCAGTAAGGACAATGCCCCCTTCAACCTCATCTCCGATGATATGTTCTTCGGTGACCGGGGCGATGAGCTGGATAACAGAAGCTACAAGAACTATAAGAATGGTGAATACACTGAAAGCTGGATCCAGGGTTCCTGGGCCTCCTGCTACCAGGGTATCCGTAAAGCCACCATCTTCATCTACAATATTGACCGTAACCGGGAATTCAGTGCTACTGAAATATCTGAAAGAAAAGCAGAAGCCCGTTTCCTGCGTGCCTATTACTACTGGCTCCTGATCCGCAAATACGGACCGGTCCCTATGGCCCCTGAACAAGGCGTGGATTATACGCTTCCTTATGAAGAGCTGTCCATTCCCAGGGCTAAATATGACGACCTGGTGGATTATATCACCAAAGAGCTGGCACTGGCTGCTGTGGATCTGCCCCAGACCCATACCAACCGGGAACAGGGCAGGGCTACCCGCGGTGCTGCTTTGGCCGCCCGTGCAAAAGTATACCTGTATGCCGCCAGCCCTGAGTTCAATGGTAACACTGAGTTTGCTGATGTGGTGGATAACCAGGGAAACAAACTCGTTTCCCAGACCTATAATGAAGAAAAATGGGCAAGAGCTGCTGCCGCTGCCAAGGATGTAATTGATATGGGCCTGTACAAACTCTTTACAGTTCCTTTCAATGCTGTGGATCAGGGACCTGCCCAGCCTAAAACAATTGTACCGCCCTTCAATGCCAGGTATTCCAATGCATCTTTTCCTGCCGGCTGGGCTGATATTGATCCTTTTGAATCTTATCGCCAGCTGTTCAATGGTGCGCTGAATGCATCCGGTAACCCCGAGCTTATCTTCTCCCGTGTCACTGAAACAGGTACTATTGGACCGGTATCAATGGCCCTTCACCAGACGCCTTATTCCATGGGTGGCTGGAATGCACACGGCATTACACAAAAACAATGTGACGCCTATTATATGAATGATGGGGGCGATGTTCCGCTGAACCCAAGGGTATCAGGCTATACAGACAACGCAGTGGATCATCTGCCGCTGCCTGCCGGTGTATCCCTGCAGTATGCCAACCGTGAGCCCCGTTTTTATGCTTCTGTAGCTTACAGTGGCAGCATCTGGTACAGGCTGAGTGCGCTGGACCCTGCACTGAGAAGCAAACAGGTATTCTACTACAGGGGTGAAGCTGATGGCAAACAACCTGCCTCTCCGCAGTTCCACGTAAGGACCGGTCTGGGCGTTAAGAAATATATCAACCCCACCGATTCCCATGATTCCAAAGTGCTGGGCTCTTTTGTAGTACCCAAGGTTGAACCTGCTATCCGCTATGCAGAGATACTGCTGATCTATGCCGAAGCAATGAATGAGCTGAGTGGCTCCTATACCATCCCCGACTATACCGGAAAGGCCAGTCATACCATTTCCAGGGATGTTACAGAAATGAGCAAATCTGTCAGCCAGATCCGGATCAGGGGTGGTGTACCTGATTATGATCCGGGTGTCTATAACGCCCAGGAGCAGCTCAGGAAAGCCCTTAAAAGGGAAAGGCAGATTGAACTGCTGGGTGAAAACCACCGGTATTATGATCTCCGTCGCTGGAAAGATGCACCTGTAGAGGAAGCTATGCCGATCTATGGTTGCAATATGGATATGACCGCTTCTCAGCGCGATATCTTCTATACTCCTGTGATCATTCCTTCTTTCCCCACCATCTTTGTGAAGAAGATGTACCTGTGGCCCATTTCCCATGACGAAATGAGAAAGAATACCAAATTGACCCAAAACCCCGGTTGGACCGCACCTTATTAAACATCATCAGCATGAAAAAGATATTCTATTTATTGATAGTAGCAGGGTTGTTCATGGGAACCTCCTGCAGTAAAGAATGGACAAAGGAACTGTATATGCAGGAGGTGTCTTTTGTCAGAAGTGGCGTAACCCTTGTATATCCCAAGTACCAGTCGGCCGGAGGTTCTGTGACCATGCGGGTGCCCGTTGTACTCAGTGGCTCCACTACCAACGGGGAGGATATCCAGGTCACCATCGCTATTGACCGGGACTCACTCAATGCCCTGAACTTTGAACGTTTCAGGTTGCGCGAAGACCTGTACTTCCGCGAGCTGCCGGAAGCCAACTATACCTTTGAGTCCATGACCACCACCATTCCTGCAGGCTCCATCCAGGGTTATTTTAACCTGACCCTGAAACTGGAAGGACTGGACCTGGTAGACAAATACATGCTCCCGCTGAAAATAGTGTCTACGTCAAAAAGCAATGTCTCCACCAGGAGATGGTTCAGCAGGACGCTCATGCATATTGTTCCTTTCAATGATTTCAGCGGTAAGTATTCCAATGCCGGTCTTATCTGGAACAGGGATGTAGCTGAAAATAACCAGACCGCGCTGACCACTCCCCACCGCAATGCCTGGGTGGTGGACGAAAGGACAGTATTCTTCTACGCAGGTAATATTGATGAAGAGGCATATGACAGGAGGAAATATAAAGTATATGCCACCTTCAATGCCGATAGCACAGTATCCCTGAGGGCAGATGATCCGGCTATCCATTTCTCCCACAGGGCCGGTAGCTATACCAGTCAAAAGGAACCGGATGGTGTACTGCCTTACCTGGAGATCACCCGGATCACCATGAACCTGGAATACTGGTACAGTGATATTACCAACCCCTCTTTTCCTATCAATTACCGGTTTGTTGGACCGCTAACCATGGAAAGAAGGAGAAATACCCAGATACCGGAGGAAGATTCGCAGGTGCTGTTTGAATGATAAGAAATTGAAAAAAGAAGTGGCTAATCGGATAGGTTAGCCACTTCTTTTTATGGTATTTTTAATGAAATTCACATTAAATTTGTACCTTATACAGCAACAACCAACAACTTGCGATATGGAAGAAATGGGTCCATTGCTGAAAACAGCGAAGCCTATCATCTTACTGGTGGACGATAGTGAGGATATCCTGGAATACCTTTCCCACGATTTCAGTAAAAAATACCATACTTATACAGCAAAAGACGGTCTGGAAGCCTTTAGCCTGCTGCAATATGAATTTGTGCAGCTGGTGGTAAGCGATGTGATGATGCCCAAAATGGATGGGTTTGAACTGTGTGAGAAGATCAAGTCCACACCTGAGCTCAGCCATATCCCCGTTATTCTTTTAACAGCTAAAAATACGTTGCAGTCAAAGATCCAGGGCCTTAAACTGGGTGCTGACGCATACGTGGAAAAGCCATTTTCCCTGGATTATCTCTATGTGCAGATCGACAACCTGCTGGAGAACCGGCTGAAGCTGAAAGAATGTTATGCCCGGTATCCCTTGCTGCACCTGAACAGCATCGCCATTTCCAAGGACGACGAATTATTCTGGAAGCAGCTGACGGAAACCATTGTGGCCAATATGCGGGATACGGAGCTGGATGTGGAGCGGATTGCCGTACTGATGAACATGAGCAAGTCTACCCTGTACCGCCGCATAAAGACCATCTCGGGTATGTCGCCCAGCGATGTGATCAACCTGACCAGGCTGAAAAAATCAGCGGATATGATCAATGCCGGAAATTTCCGGATCAATGAGCTGGCTTCAGAAGTAGGCTACAATTACCCCGCCCAGTTCCGCCGTAATTTCCAGAAGCAATACAATATGTCTCCCGCCGATTATATTGAAAAGGTCAAGAACGTCATGAATATGAATGCCCGGACGGTGTAAATAATACGGGTTTAGTCCTGTCTTCCGTTCCCTCGTGAACAATTTATTACTTACTTATTGATAACAGTGAGTGCTGTTGACAGTAGCCTGTCAGGTGCTCACTATTGCTATATATGCCCTGTGCAAGATAAAATGGGTGTTTATACTGTTTTTTGATCCCGCCTGGTTGGTTTTATTTGAGCAAACTATCCGTCTCCCTCTTCCAGTTATACTTAACCAGATAAACATTTATATGGCATCACCAGATCCCAGGGAATATATTGTCAATGTAGGTCCGCAGGGGACTTTCAGAAGGTCCGGTAATTTCCAGACCAGCCCGGAAGATATAGATCAGTTATTTGCCCGGTTCCGGCAGCAGCAGGTAGAAAAGATCGCCCTGTATTTTCATGGCGGCCTGGTCAGTGAGCGGTCCGGTCTGGGATCTGCCGCCCGGGTGGAAACCTATCTCCGGCAGGCAGGAGCGGCGCCCGTCTGCTTTGTCTGGGAAACGGGATTGATAGAAACCATTGCCGGTAATATTACAAAGGTTGCGGAAACAAAACTGTTCAATAAACTACTGAAGCTGGTCATCAAAAAGATCATCAGGCAGCTGGGCTTTGATTCGCCGCAGGCGAGAGGGATAGCGGGTCCCGGGCTTTCTGATGAACAGATTGAACTGGAACTGAACCAGCCGGATCCTTTCAGCGAGTACAACCGGTCTGCGGGGCGTGAAAACGCCAGAACAGCGGTGAATGCAGAACAGGTCAATATACCTGTGCTGGAAATTGAACTGAGCCAGGAAGTGGAGCTGACTGTAGTTAGCGACCCTGAATTTGCGGCGCTGCTGCGGGATACAGCCATGCCGGCAGCGGCGGGGAATAATGCAGTAGGCCGGGGGCCGATAAGCATCGCTATTTTCGTAAAACATATTGTAAAGATCATCATCCGGGTGATCAGGCGATTTCAGCAAAAACGGGATCATGATCTTTATCCCACCATCGTGGAGGAGATCCTTCGGGAGTTTTATATTGCTGAAGCAGGCGCCTGGATATGGAAGGGCATGAAAGACAAGGCACGGGATATGTGGACCTCAAACAACGGCAGGACCTGCCTGAACCAGTATGCAGGCCGTTATTTCCTGGACCTCCTGGCTGCCTATAAAAAGGATCTCCCGGAAACAAGGATCAGCCTGGTTGGCCATAGCGCCGGCTCCATTGCCATCAGTTATCTGCTCCGTACTACGGCACAACTGGCACAGCCCTTCTCCTATGACCATATCCTGTTGCTGGCGCCTGCTTGCAGGATAGAGCTGTTCAGGGACGAGATACTGGCCCATCCCGATCGTTATCAGCGGCTGCGCCTTTTCACCATGACGGATGAGTATGAATGCAGGGATAAACTTGTTCCTTTTATCTACACGCATTCCCTGCTGTACCTGGTGTCCGGGTTGCTGGAAGAAGGGGAGGATAACTTCGACAGCCATATCCTGGGTCTGCAACGTCATACCAGCTCCCTCAAACCATATGATACAGAAGAACTGCAACAAGTACATGCCTATCTCACGGAAGCGGGAATGGACAGGGAAGCGCTTTCCGTTACGCTGGAAAATGCTGCGGAAGGATTGCGTTGTCATGCAAAAAAACATGGGGCTTTTGACGAAGAACTGTTAACGCTGCAAAGCATTCAATATATCCTTCAACAGTAATAGTATGTCAAAATATGCCATAGTCATAGGTATCGATCATTATGTTCCTCCTGAAAAAAGCGGGTTAAAGACACTGAAGGGCGCCATTGCTGACGCCAAGGAAGTGCATAAGTGGTTGATCAGTTACGGGGGCGTTCCTGAAGATAATTGCTTTCTGTATACCTCAACAGAACAGCCTTTGGCGCCTGCCAAAACGGTGATCGACAAAAAAATAGTTGATATCATTAAGGATATACAGGAAAACCACCAGAGTGATGCGGACCGCTTATATTTTTATTATGCAGGTCATGGTCTCTGTGTGCCGGATGATATGGAAAACACTGGCATGTGTATGGCTGACTGGGAAGAGTATATGGCTGATGTCTGTTCTATTTCTTCTTCCCAATACAAAAAGAAATTTATCAATGAAGGACTGTTCAAAGAGATCATTCTATGGATGGATTGCTGCCGTACTGCCAAATTCCAGTTTGATCCGGGCAGGGGTCCCAGGATATTGCCGCGGATGGGGCCTAATCATAACCCGAGATGGATGGTAGCTTTTGGCGCACAATTCAATAATGAGGCATTTGAAGCGGTTGTTGATCCGGCGAACAATGAAATGCGTGGCGTATTTACAAAGGTATTGCTGGAAGGGCTTACAGGAGCTGCCCCCAGCGCCGGCGTCCGCCCCAATGTAGCGGAGCTGAGCAATTATCTTTATTACAAAGTGCCGCTGGAAGCGCAGAAGGCCGGCTTCTCGCAGGACCCGGAGATATTCGGCAATACGCATACCGGCAAACCTGTGTATTTCTGATCCTATATTTTTTAAATTATGACGCAACTTCAACCTCAGCCAGTTCAGCAAGAACAGCCGCAAACGAATACAGCCACAGCGTATGGCATTGAGAAAAAGGTTGTTGAAGAAAAAGGGGATTACCTGCCTACGCTGACCCTTATTTTTGCTGAGCCTTATGGACATTTATGCCAGGTGTCCATTTTTGATGAAAAGCTGGAGCGGGTAGCAATATCCGGAATGGAAAGGGGGGATCCGCTTTGGCGAACTTATTTGCTGGCGCCCGGAAGGTATATTGTCCGGATCGGGATCAGCGGACAGATAAAGGATACAGAGATCCTGCTAACGATGGATAAAACCTGCACAGTGGGAATGGCCAATTCCCCGGGAGGCAGGCAGCGTTTGCAGGTCCCGGAACTGTATTCTTCGGCTTTGCTTTATGGTATCGGTGCATATAGGTCTAACCATGAATATTACCATGACCCGGCAGTCGCCATCAGTTCGGAGAATACCTGCCAGCGTGGGGCGGTCACCGAATCTCCAGGCAGTGGATTATTCATCTTTCTGCGCTACTCATCCCGCGAGCGTTATCAGCAGACAAATAATGGCCTTCCCTATTGGGACCGGTTCAGGCTGTATGATGCGGAAAGCGGCCAGCTGATTGCCCATTTCCCGGAATACTGTATTACAGGTGATCCTGTCTATGCTGACAATAAAGAAGATGGTAATGGCTTTATCGGTTTTTCAGCCAACCTTATTCCCGGCCTATATTATTTTATTTATACAGCCGCACCAGGTCAGGAGCGGGTGATCCCCATCTATGTGTATAAGGGCTGGTATACCCAGTTCTTTATGACAATGGCTGTCCAGCCGCTGTTCGGGACTATCAGGGTATTTATGTCCAAGGATAAGGCATACGATCCGGCTGAAATCAATCATATTTATACCGACGTGTGCCTGTGCAAGCTGCAGAACAATGATTTCAGCCTGGATACAAGTCTCATCCAACGCATTATTGAGCCGGAGTTTGAAGCACCGATGCTGACCCTGCTGGGCGCCTACCTTTATCTCCTGAGTGGTGAAACCATTAATGACGGGGTATTTCAACAGATTATCCGCAACCTGCAGTCGAATATCCTGCAGGATAACAGCTCCCCGGATCTCCTGGCTTTAAATCTTTTGTCCTATCAGCATTTTAAAAAGACCGCCCTGGAAAACACTGTTGTAGCCTGGGGACCGGGAGCGGGAACGCCTATGCTGAGGGTAGCCTATAATATAATACGGGAAAATGCGGCTTTAAATCCCTGGTTAGTGACTGCTAATAGCCTGAATGATCATATAGCTGAGACCCAGGCTTTGGATTCCCCTTTCAATACTTTTACAAGACCTGTAGATATTTATAGGCACCCATCGCGGATTGCGCTAACAACAAGGAGCAGGTATAAAAAATTGGAATCAAATTATTCCGGTATTCCCCTTTTGCAGACTTATGATCTTCAGGAAGCGCTGGACAATCCGGCAAATGAGGATGAATACCTTATCTGGAGGCCCGAGGGGAATTATGTATCAGAGCCAAGGGTCCCCTACGGATCCCGCCGTAGCTGGATCGAAAGGGCTATTCTCAGCCTGCGGGATTCGGAAGAAAGCTTCTCTTCCGTTGGACAGCTGGCGCGCCGGCTGAAGGCTCCTTACGTGACTGTAGAACGCGCTTTGACCCGGTTGGGCTTAAAATGATAAGCCCGGTTGTTGAATTTCCTGCCTGAACAGGATGACTTTTGTCATCTTTCTATCAGTTTTTAAGGTGGAACTTTGCAGCCTGGAAATGCCCGGTGGAGCAGGTATCTCAACATGCTTGTGCCCAAAGACCATGGCATTTTATGAAGTATGGATGTAGAATTATTGTCGCCCGCCGGCTCTTTTGAAGCCATGCAGGCCGCTATCAATGCCGGCGCCAACGCCATTTATTTTGGCGTGGAGCAACTGAATATGCGTAGCCGCTCATCGGGCGGGTTCATCATTGATGATATTGCGGAAATAAGTGTGCGCTGCCATGCTGCGGGCCTGCGCTGCTACATCACCCTGAATACCGTGATGTATGAGTATGATATGCAGCTGCTGCAGGGCATTCTGAAAGCCGTAAAGGAGCATGGGGTAGATGCCGTGATCGCTTCGGATTTTGCGGTGATTGAATCCTGCACAAGGATGGGCATTCCCCTGCATATTTCAACCCAGGCCAATGTCAGTAACCTGGAATCGGTGCAGTTCTATGCCCGGTTTGCCGATACCATTGTGCTGGCCCGGGAGCTGACCTTAAAGCAGATCGCTTCTATTTGCAGTGAAATAAAACGCAGGAAGATAGTGGGCCCTTCGGGCGAAATAGTAAAGATCGAGGTTTTTATTCATGGCGCCCTGTGTATGGCTATCTCCGGTAAATGTTACCTGAGCCTGCACAGCCAGAACGCTTCGGCCAACCGCGGGGCCTGTGTGCAGAACTGCCGCCGGCCTTATAAGGTGGTTGATACGGAAAGCGGCAATGAGCTGCTGGTGGACAATGAGTATATCATGTCGCCCCAGGACCTCTGTACCATTCCCATCCTGGACGAGATCCTCCAATCAGGTGTGGCGGTACTGAAAATAGAAGGGCGCAGTAAAGGGGCCGACTATGTCCATACCGTCACCACCTGTTACCGGGAAGCTATTACGGCCATTGAGCAGGGGAGGTTTACCCCCGGTCTTATAGCCGACTGGATGCAGCGGCTGTCCACCGTCTATAACCGGGGATTCTGGGAAGGCTATTACCTGGGCCGGGAAATTGGCCAGTGGACAAAGACACCTGGTTCTATAGCCACCGAGAAAAAGATCTATGCCGGCAAGGGCACTAAATATTACCCAAAGATCCAGGTAGGCGAATTCATTATTGAGAAAGGCAGCCTGCAGGAAGGCGATGTTTTATTGCTGACCGGCAATGCCTTTGGCATGGAGAAGATCCTGTTTGATCAGGTCCTCGTGAACGGCGAAAAGCAAATCAAAGCCCTGAAGGGCGATAAGATCACCTTTCCCTTTGCCCATAAGATCTCCGCAACAGATAAATTATACAAATTACTGCCTGCCACAGATGCCTAAGATCATTCAATACCGCGATAAATGCATCGGCTGCGGCATCTGTTTTGAGCTGCAGCCCGAGCTATGGCGCATGAGCCGCAAGGATGGCAAAGCCGTACTCCTGAAAGCCGCAGCCAAAAAACTGACCCATGTTTTGCAGGTGACTGCACAGCAGTATGAAGAAGCCAGGGCCGTATCCGAAGCCTGCCCGGTACGGGTGATCAAGCTGGGGTAGAGGCCTGCTGTCACTGTGTTTCAGGACACGCTATTTGCCTTTCCCCCGGCAATGGCTGATCGCGAAAAGGAGTTGGCTTCCGTTCTGCCTCCTATAAATTGATTGTAAACAAGCCCCGAAATCTGGAATAAAATTATATATTTGTGGTTTCCCCGGTCCGGTAGCTCAGCTGGATAGAGCAACTGCCTTCTAAGCAGTAGGTCATTGGTTCGAGTCCAATCCGGATCACCGAGAGAGGTTATCAGAAATGGTAACCTCTTTTTTTTGGTTGACTTAATGATTTATTTATCTATATTTAAATCATTAAGTGGATTTGGTTAGGTATTAGAATTGCCGTGGTTGTCCTATAACCAGTTGAATAGAGGCTCAGATTCGATGAGTTTACCCATTGGAAATAAGGGGTCTAAATGTTTACTTCCAGTGCTTTTGTGTATAGTAATTTCATATTTGAAGCCAAACCAATTTAGGTCTACATGAATATCTCCACTACTTTAGAAACAACGTTTGTTTCTCCAGATACAAATGTGCTTAATTTCTGCCCAAACCATTATGTAATTGAAAAATATCTCCCTCATGTAGATAATGAGCTTTTGCCTGGCGTAAAATGGGGTCATTATTGTCAACTATACTCTCCTGCTTTTTGGAAATACATGTACTTGGTATACGGGCCACATATCGACTATAACAATCATAAAATAGGCACTACAATCATTGAAGAAATAGTTGCATGCATCTTGGGTGGGTATGGTATGCCATCTGAGCTGGGTATTGCTGCATTTGAAAGACTAAGGAGTGAGTCATTGATTAAGCCAGGAATTTCCTTTAAAAAGATTCATCAAGCATTAAATGATCCATTTGAATTACAAGATGGATCACTTAAACGTTATCGATTTTACAACCAGAAAAGCAAATATGTTTATAATCTGCTTCAGCGATCTGACCTTGATAAAATTCCTTTAGAGGATGATGGTAGCCTTAGAACTTGGCTGCTTTCTGTCGATGGCATTGGTTTTAAAACCGCCTCTTGGATAACTAGGAACTGGCTACAAAGTGAAAATGTTGCGATACTAGATATACATATTTTGCGAGCAGGAAAAATTGCAGGATTTTTTAGTGGTCACTGTGACGTTGCTACACATTACCTTCATTTAGAAACAAGTTATATTAGTTTTTGTAACGCTTTAGGGGTACTTCCTTCAAATATGGATGCAATAATTTGGAATTATATGAAAAAAACTAATAAATTAGCCTTACAAGTTTTGTCCATCACCTAAACTTAAAACTTTATTCTATGTCTGGAAGCGGAGGCGGTTCTGGTTACATTCCTAGCGGACCTACGGATTGCGAAAAGTTATCTATCAAAACACAGCTTGCATCACCAGTTGTTACAGTAATTTCAAAACTAAAAGCAGGCGAAATATTAGATGTTCACTTAGCTTCTCAAAGAGGTCCAGTTCAGGTTGTGACCGCTGCTGGTGAAATTGCAGGCGCTGTTTTACCACCTGATCTCGCACAACTTATTGAATGCATTGCAGGCTCGCACCAATATCAGGCCAAAGTACTTGATATCAAGGGAGGTAATTGTCAGATCCTAATTACTCACAAATGATAACAGTAATAGGCGGTACTTACGATGAACTTTGCTTTGAACCTCATTGGAAGGAACGCTTTGGCTCAGGGCTTAGAGCTTGCTGGGTAATAAACACGTTAGGGGGCTCTAATAAAGACATTAAGTTTTGCACGTTTGCAGACCCATCTATTGAAGAGTTTTTGAAAATGCTTTCACCAGCACCTTTTAGCAAACTTGAAACCGCTAATATTAGAGAATCAATAAAGTTCTACTATGATCATCCTTTGATTACCCCTAGAATCTTTCCTCGCCCAGATACTTTCAATAGGGTTGAGAATACCTTTATCTCACAAGAAAAGAATATTTTATACTACGGGTTTATGGAAGGTTCAGCGATCGTAAATGGCAAAAAGGTTGTCTATGATCCGCAATCTCCAGTAATGCCCATCTCGTTTTCAAAAACAGGTTCTCAGGCTGAAGAACTAGTATATGTAATTAACTATCGTGAGGCAACATTACTTTCAGGTAAAACAGAAATTCAGCATATCAAGGATTATTTTCTGAAAGAGGAAAAAGCAGTCGCTCTTGTATTAAAAATGGGACCTAGGGGAGCCTTGGTTGCCTCGCCGGGAAAAAGTGACATTCTTGTTCCAGTTTATAGGACAAATAATGTTTGGCCAATAGGATCAGGGGATGTTTTTGCTGCAGTTTTCGCATTTCACTGGTTTAACAATAAAGACATAGAATATGCAGCAATACAAGCATCATGGCAGACTGCTGCATATTGTAATAGTAAAGATTTTCAATTTTCCGAACTTGGAAGTAACAGCGAAATTCGTCAGTTGAAGATTACTCAATATCCGCAAGGCCAAGTCTATTTAGCCGGCCCATTTTTCACATACTCAGAAAGGTGGCTTGTGAATGAAATTCGAAGAAGTTTACTTGAGATGAATTTAAATGTATTCTCGCCTTGGCATGATGTCGGTCATGGCATAGCAAGTGAAGTCGTTCAGAAAGATATTGCAGCACTTGACAATTCTTCTATCGTATTTGCGGTACTTGATGGTCTTGATTCGGGAACCCTTTTTGAAATAGGGTACGCTGTAAAACAGGGAATTCCTACCATTGGCTATGTTGAAAATGAAAGCTCCGAGTCGGTAAAAATGCTTGAAGGTACTGGCTGCATATTGGAAAAAGATCTTACAACAGCAGTCTATAAATGTTTTTGGAAACTATCTGAAAATGAATAAAGGAATTCTTTTGTCAGGCGGCATTGATTCTATAGCATTATCATATTGGAAAAGGCCAGATATAGCTTTCACTCTAAATTATGGACAGGAACCTGCTTTGGCAGAAATAGGCGCAAGTAAAGCTGTATGCTCGGCCCTTAATATAAGACACGAAGTTATTGAGATTGACTGCAGTAAGCTAGGGAGCGGTGATCTTCTGAAACAGAAAGCACTTGATGTTGCTCCTTCCACCGAATGGTGGCCTTACAGAAACCAATTACTAATAACCCTGGCGTGTATGAAAGCAATTTCTTATGGCATAAAAGAGTTAATGGTTGGGGCTGTACGTTCTGATGGGTTTCATAAAGATGGAACCGTTGGTTTCTTTTCTCGAATATCAGAGCTTATGCAATACCAAGAAGGGAATATTAGTATTTCAGCCCCTGGGATCGATAAAATTTCTTCTGAGTTGGTTATAGATTCAGGAATTCCTCCCGACATACTTTTTTACGCTCATTCTTGTCACATGGGGAATATGCCCTGCGGACATTGTCGAGGATGTAACAAATATATAGAAGTGACACAACAGTTAAGCGATGCCGGCTGGAAAAAATCCTAATCCTAGAAAGAAAATACAAAATACTCCAACCTTCCATTATAAGATTGGAGAGTATATTTTGCTTCCTGAAATTTTAGATACAAATCAGATTTTATTTTTTACAGTACTTAAAAGAAGAAGGTCTACTCGTTCTTTTGGGAAGTTAAGTTTAAATGAGCTTAGCACGTTGTTGTGGCATTCGGCAAAAGTCCAGAAATTATTCGTTTCTGAAAATGGAGCTATTCTTTCTCATAGGCCAGCGCCTTCTGCTGGAGGTATTCACCCAATAGATGTATTTGTATCACTCCCGACATTAATAAATGAAAGGAAGCTGTTGCTTTATGATCCAATTGGACATAGGCTCGGACGATTAATAATAAATCCTGTGGATGAATCTTCTTTTTTTGAAGAGGTCAATAATTGTTTGCAGATGGATAATGGCACATTAATCTGGTTCGGTGCATATATGGCTAGCACTGCATTGAAATATCACAACCCTGAAAGCCTGGTATGGCGGGATGCTGGTGCTCTGTTAATGACTTTTCAGCTGGTCGCGACAGCCTTAGGTATAGCTTCTTGCCCAGTCGGTACTCTTGGCGAACCCTTTTTTTTTAATTCATTAGATAAAATGGTGTTAAGTTCAGGAGGTGTTTTAGTTGGTAAAGGCTACGATTATACTGAGGAGTAAATATAGTCCCTTCTATCTACCAAAATTAAGTACAGATAAGTATAAAATGCCGCAACTTGAAAGTTCAATCCTTCAGGGAGGAGTTCAAATAATATTCATTGTCAATAAGGTATTAGAATATTTATAATTTTAGGTATTAACATACAATCCATGTCATCAACGATCAATAAGTCTATATATAA
This sequence comes from Candidatus Pseudobacter hemicellulosilyticus, assembly GCA_029202545.1. Taxonomy (GTDB): domain Bacteria; phylum Bacteroidota; class Bacteroidia; order Chitinophagales; family Chitinophagaceae; genus Pseudobacter; species Pseudobacter hemicellulosilyticus. The sequence continues at coordinate 5,251,882 of CP119311.1, read as the reverse complement.
ATTAGTGAAGCGTGCGGAAAAATACGACAAAGAACACTTGGTTAAAACCTTTGTTGACGTAGGACCGTTATTAACATTGCTTCAAAATTCTGACCACCAGATCCTTTATGGCCGACGTGGTACAGGGAAAACACATGCTCTTAGTGTAAGCTCATTCTTTTCTGTTTCTGTATTACCAGCATTGAAGCGAAGTTTCCCTTTACTCCCCAATATTGCAAACATAAGTTCATTGCCATCTTTGTCGCTACCACTTTTTTGCTGTACAGTTTTGTTATATGCTTTGCAGGCTTCGTTTACGCAAGTAAAGTAATGGCCTTGCTTGAAGAACGTTGCACAATTAGCTACCACCTGTTGATGCATGTTGTTTACTGATGTGGAAGCTAATGAATCATCAGGTTCAGGCAATGGTGCATTATCCCCTCCTTTTGCTAATATCTTATTAATAGTTCCAATATCAATCTTATTTGCTATGTTTTCCAGAAGAAGGACCATTTTCTCAATTTTTTCCTGATCCGTTACATTATCCAAGTTGGCTATGGTGGCCAGAAAATCAAATAGCAATGCAAAGTTGCCATACATATCATTGGGGTCATGAAACTTGCGCGGTAGAAAGTCGAAGGTAATATTCCAAGAGCGACGTAAATGCTCTGGCGTCCATCGCCCAAATCCAGGAGAATAAAATTCTTCACTCAGCTTTGTAACTATATATTTCCAATTAGCCGTAAATTATTGTTGATTGGATACTGAAGTTAACAATTATCCCTTGTTGTTTATTTGATAATTACGTTAGTTTCATTCTTTGTGCAAACGGTTGCGCATTGTTAACCTATCCGCATTCCTTAAGTTTGATAACACAATGCTCCATTTCCCTTCTATCTAAATCAATCAAAACAATTGCTTATGCGGCATTACGACAGAAGACATTTTTTGAAACAGTCGGCCCTGGCAGGTGCAGGCCTGGCGTTGCTGGGCAATCCTGTACAGGCGTTGGCCGGTATAAAACTGGATAAAGTGCGTATAGGATTGATTGCAGTAGGGCTCCGCGGCCAGTTGCACTTGTCTCAGATGCTGAAAAGGACCGATGTTGAGATCATTGCGCTTGCTGACCCCGATAAGAACATGCTGGCGACAGCCTTACAAATGATAAAAGATGCCGGTAAACCAGCCCCGGCAGTATATGATAATGGCAATTATGATTATCGCCGGCTGCTGGACCGGAAAGACATTGATGCCGTCATCGTTTCTTCTCCCTGGGAATGGCATTTGCCACAGGGCGTTGAGGCTATGAAAGCCGGCAAGATAGTAGGGATGGAAGTATCCGGCGCCCTCAAACTCCAGGACTGCTGGGATTTTGTGAATACCAGCGAGAAAACAGGCATACCCATTATGCCCCTCGAAAATGTTTGTTACCGCCGCGATATTATGGCAGTGCTCAATATGGTACAGGCCGGCATGTTTGGTGAGCTCATTCACCTCCAGGGCGGTTACCAGCACGACCTGCGGCATATCCTCTTTAATAACGGCGTCAGTAACGACCCGGGCGCGGAGTTCGGCGAAAAAGGATACAGTGAGGCCAGGTGGCGCACCCAGCACTATATTGACCGCAACGGTGAAAACTATCCCACCCATAGCCTGGGACCGGTAGGTGTAATGATAGACCTCAACAGGGGCAACAGGCTCACAAGGCTATCCTCCATATCTTCCAAGGCAAGAGGACTGCATAAGTATATCGAGAAGCAGGGTGGGGCCAGCCACGCCAATGCTGCGCTGAAATTCAAACAGGGAGATATTGTTACCACACAGCTACAGACCGCGAACGGTGAAACCATTGTGCTGACCCTGGATACCTGCCTGCCGCGACCCTATAACCTGGGCTTCAGAGTACAGGGCACCAACGGCATCTGGCAGGACCACCACGCTGGCGAACCGGAACGCGGGATGATCTATTTTGAAGACAATAGCGAACCGCATACCTGGGATAACCCGAAAGAGTGGATGGAAAAAATGGACCATCCGCTGTGGAAGAAATACGAGAAAGATGCCGAAGGCGCAGGACATGGCGGCATGGACTTCTTTGTAGACAATGCCTTTATTGAATGTATCAAACGAAAAGAACCTTTCCCGCTGGATGTGTACGATCTGGCTACCTGGTATGCTATTACCCCGCTGAGCGAGAGATCTATTCAGGGCGGTGGCAGCTTACAGGAAATACCCGATTTTACCCGCGGTAAATGGAAAAACCGTAAGCCCGTTTTCGGCAGAAGTAAAGACTATTAATAGTTTTTCTCTATAGTTCCCTGCAATGTTGCTCAAAGAGGCCGTTCCCTGGCGGGAGACGGCCTCTTCTCTTTATACTACGTTATCGTTTTAGCGATTCCCAAAGACCCTTAGCGATTCCCAGGCGCCCGTTTATCCTGCAACACCCTTTTTCAGCCTTGAAGAATGGCTTCTTTCTCTATCAGCCTTTGCAGCAGGGTGGCCTGGTTAGCGGCACGGTCCAGGTTATGCCCCTCGTACCGTTGTCCATAGTAGCTATCATTGTTCAGGTAATCGGTCAGGAACCGTAAGGCCTGCATATAGATCATGAATTTCCCGGAATATAAAAAATAACCCCGTTCTTCCGGGGTAAGCACGGCGCCCATTTCCTGGAGATAGCCGTCTGCGATGGCCCGGAAATAATCTTCCCGGACAGTGATCCTGGAAAGGTCGGTCTCTTCTTCGCTGAGAGGACTTAAATAGGTCCGCAGCATGTCCCCGACGTCACTGATGAAATAGCCAGGCATTACTGTGTCCAGGTCAATGACGCACAAGCCTTTGTCGTTGTCGTCAAACAGGATATTGCTGATCTTGGTATCGTGATGGATCACCCTTACCGGAAAGTCCGGGTTGGCTACAATACGCTTGTAGGTGTGTACAATTTCCTGTTGGGCCGACAGGTATCGGACCAGGTCGCCGGCCAGGGATCTTCTGGGCTCCCGCGCTCCCGCCACCGCCTGTTCAAATTGCCGGTAGCGCAAAGACAGGTTATGAAAATCCGGTAGGGTAATGTTCAGCAGCTTTGTATCCAGGGAGGAAAGCAGCCTGGTGAAACGACCAAACTGAAGTGCAGCCTCATAAGCCTGCTGAGTGCTTTTTACCACATCAATGGAATGTGAGCCGGCTACAAATGGGAAAAGCCGGAAATAGCCATGTACCTCGTCCACCACCAGCGTGCTGCTGCCATCTGCCGTTGGCAGGGCATGTGTAAACAGGTAACCTGGATGCTGCTGCTGCAAATACCGGCCAATGGTCGTTAGGTTGGCGGCAATCGCTTCGGGTTGTTTGAATACCTGGTGATTGATCCGTTGCAGGATATAGACCTTATCACCGCATTCAATACGCCAGGTATGATTGATCAGACCGCTGCCAAATGGAGTGATGGCGCAGCTGTCCGGGCTGATCCCAAAAGCAGTTAGTATGGAGGGTAACATGATACCGGTAAGTTTAATGATACAAACATACCTATGACTATTGAAGTTTGATCCGGCAAACGTTTGCACAGGATGACTTACTGCCTGTCTCCCTGCATGACCAGCTGGGAATCCAGTATGATCCTGTAATAAGGAGTGTTCTGCTGGTCTTCCTCCGACTGGGATAGCAACTCCAGCAGGATCTCCGTTGCCTTCTGGCCCTGCTGATAAGGGAATTGTTCCACCGATGCCATGGGCGGGTAGGCCGTATAGTTACTGATAGGCAGGTTGGCATAACTTACAAAGCAAAGGTCTTTGTTGATCTTACGCTTATGGCTCAGGGCGCATTGAACAGCATCCATGGCCACATAATCATTGAATGCTACAATGGCAGTAGGTTTTCGCTTGGACTTCAGCAGTTCTTCTGTGGCCTTATAAGTGCCCTGCTGGGTAAGGTCCGTATTCACCACCAGCGATGGGTCAAATTTCAGGCGGCTTTTGCTCATGGCCTGCTGGTAGCCCTGTTTGCGTTCCTGGCTGGCGAAAAGCTTTTCAGGACCATTGATCATACCTATTACCCGATGCCCTTTTTTAAGGAGGAAATTAATGGCCTGGATGGTCCCGGACGCCATGTTGCAGGCTACATAATGGATATTGGTCATATTGGGGATGCGGTCGAAGAAGACTACCGGGATGCCATATTTTTTCAGGGATTCAAAGTGGTCATAGTTGCTGGTGTTTTTGGCGATGGAGACAATCAGCCCGTCTACCCGGTGATTTTTCATGGTCTCTACTATCTTTTTCTCCCGCTCTTCACTGTCGTGGCTTTGCCCCAGCAGCACCGTATAATTATTCTTTTCTGCAGTATCTTCTATGCCGCTGATGGAAGCGGAAAAGAACAGCTCCGACAGTTCAGGAAGGATGACACCGATGGTGTAGGTCTTACGCTGCTGAAAGAAGAGGGCTGTTTGATTGGGTTCGTAATTCAACTGCCTGGCCAGGTCCTGCACGCGGGTCCTTGTCCGGAGACCTATTCCCGGATGGCCGTTCAGGGCCCTGGAAACTGTAGAAGCAGAAATGTTCAATTGCCTGGCAATTTCTTTGATCGTAGGCAGTTTGGCCGACATGCTTGTATTTTTTCAAAAGTTATTGAAATTCCTGGCAAAAATCCCAATTAGTTCAAACGTTTGCATACCGGGTTACTGCAATGCCCCCTGCCGGGGAAGGCCGGAATGCTATATATTGGGTAACTGTTACCCTGCAGCATTCAATCACTATCTGCTAAACCATATAGTACCGGTATGGAAAAATTGACTGATCAACGATCGGACCGCTTATTGTCGCTCGATGTCATGCGAGGCATTATCATGATCCTGCTGGCCGCTGAAAGTGCGCTGCTGTATGATTCCCTTGCAGGCCTGGAAGCGGGTGGACTTGCCGGCAGCCTGATCCGGCAGTTCTTTCATCATCCCTGGAATGGGCTGCGCTTCTGGGACCTGGTACAGCCTGCATTTATGACCATCGCCGGGACCGCGCTGTATTTCTCCTACCGGAAAAAACAACAGCAGGGGATCAGCTGGAAACAGCATTTCCGGCATGTGCTGATCCGCTCATTCCGTTTATTCCTGTGCGGCGTCGCCCTGCATTGCGTATACGCCGGAAAACTGGTCTGGGAATTATGGAATGTACTCACACAGCTTTCCGTCACCACCCTGATCGCTTACCTGATCATTGGCAGGTCCATAAAAGTGCAGCTGGCAGTTTCTGTATGCCTGTTGCTATTGACAGAACTGCTATACCGTACTGTGCTGATGCCTGGATTTGACCAGCCCTTTGCTGAAGGCAGGAATTTCGGTTCCTGGATGGATACTGTACTGATGGGTAAGATCAACAGCGATGGCTGGGTGGCTATCAATATCCTGCCTACAGCGGTCCATACCATTGCCGGTGTAGCTATAGGTAAAGCTTTCAGCACTTACAAAACCCATCTGCTCCGGAACCTGATAACAGCTGCGTTGTTATGCCTGCTGGCAGGTTATGCCCTGGACCTGCTGCATATAACCCCCATTATTAAAAGGATCAGCACCAGCTCCTTTGTGCTGGCCTCCCTGGGGTGGGTGATCCTGATCTTTGTGATGATCTACTGGCTGGTTGACAGGCTCCAGTACAGGAAGTATGCGTGGATAGTGACAGTAGTAGGGATGAATGCCATTTTTATCTACCTGTTCTTTGAAACAGTGGGCAGGCAATGGCTGAACGGCGTGGTCAAAATATTCTCCGATGGGCTTGTTGGATGGACAGGTATCCAGGATGCCGGGCTGGAAATAGTTGCAGCATTTGCGGTCCTGCTGGCAGAGTGGTGCTTATGCTACTGGCTATACAAAAAAAGGATCTTCTTCAAATTATAACCGGATTTTGACCCGGATCAGACCGTCAGTTCCGGGATAATGGTAGCACAAAGCGCCAGATCCATCATTTTATGCAAACGTTTTACTTGATTAAGCAATCGTTTGCATAGCCGTTAAACCGGCAATAGTGTGCGTGACCATTTTGCCGGGATGATTTTAATCATGAAATTACATGAACCAGCCTCCAGGATAGCTGCTGCTTTTTAAAAGATCCGGATGCAATTAATAAACCAAAAACCAAACTGCAATGAAGCTTCTCCAAACCACCCTGGTGTTTGTCCTCATGCAATGTATTGTTTTCGTAGCGCGCGCCCAGGAGCGTACGGTCTCGGGAACAGTAACTGCTGGCCAGGATGGCAAACCACTCAGTGGAGTCACTGTAACTGTAAAAGGTGCTGCCCTGCATACAAGTACAAATGACGGCGGGCAATTTCGTATCAATGTGACAGGCAATCCCACACTTATTTTTTCCTACATAGGATATAGCTCAAAAGAAGTTGAAGCAGGGAGCAACACCACCCTGAATGTTGTATTGTTTGCAGATGATAAAGCACTGAATGAAGTTGTTGTAGTTGGTTATGGTACACAGAAGAAAAGTGATCTTACCGGTGCTGTATCATCCGTAAAGACTAGGGACCTGGTCATGACTTCAGGCCCGGAAATTGGCGCTATGCTCAGAGGCAAGGTGGCCGGGTTGACCATTACCCAGAGCAGTGCGCAGCCAGGCGGGGGCCTGAATATCCTGATCCGCGGGGCCGGTTCTATCAATGCCAGCAACCAGCCTTTGTTTGTGGTGGATGGTTTTCCCATTACCGATCTGCAACAGCCGGAAAGCGGCGGCCGGTACCAGGCCGGTTCCATGAGTATTTTAAACTCGTTCAATCCGAATGATATAGAATCCATAGAAGTATTGAAAGATGCCAGCGCCACTTCTATCTACGGTTCCCGGGCCGCCAATGGTGTGGTGATGATCACTACCAAAAGAGGAGCGGAGGGTAAGGTGCGCTTTCAGTATTCTACCCAATACACGGTACAGACCTATAAGAATCCTTTTGACGTACTGCCTTTGAACGAATGGATGCAGGTGTATAATGACGCAGGGCAGGAGCAATGGGATTTTGACAATGGCGTATACCCTTATGGGACAAAGACAAGGGCAGAAGTGCTGGAAAGTGGCGTGGCCGCTTACCGGAAGCAGTATACCCAGAATGCCATTGATAATGTTGGCAGAGGTACGGACTGGTTCGACCTGGTTACCCGCGATGGGGCTACCATGCAGCATAATCTTTCCATGTCCGGTGGTACCAGGGCTACAAAGTACCTGATCTCCGGCAGCATTTACGATCAGAAAGGGATCATCAAAAATTCCGATTTTAAAAGATACTCGTTCCGGATCAACCTGGACCAGGAATTGAATAAATATGTAAAGGTGGGGCTGAACCTCACTACCAGCAGGAATGACAATGACAATACCCAACTGGGCGGTGAGCAGTTTGAGAATTCAGGTATTATCCGGGCCGCTATTCAGCAGGGGCCTCATATTGAAGCCATTGATGAGGACGGTAATTATCCGCTGAATCCCAAGCTGGCGCTTCAACCTAATCCTTACTCCCTGCTGACCATTACGGATCAAAGCCGGATAGAGCGGACGCTGGCCAATGCATTTGTTGATATCATGCCCATCCAGGGGCTGGTGGTCCGGCTGAAGGCCGGTATGGACCGCGGCATCACCCGCAGGAACAGCTATATCCCCAAAACAACCCTGCACGGGGCGCTGGAAAATGGTCGGGCCTTCATTTCAAACAGTGAGAACGATGATTATCTCCTGGAGGCCACAGCCACCTACAGCAAAATCCTGCTGGATGATCATAAACTGGAGCTGTTGGCTGGTGCTTCGCAGCAGACCTTCAACAGGCGGGCAAACAGTGAGGGCGCCACAGGATTTATCACGGACGCTTTTCTCTGGAATAACCTTGGCGCCGGAAGCATACAGCTGACGCCATCCTCGGCAGCTTCTTCCAATAAAATGATCTCCTACTTCGGCCGGCTGAACTATAATTTCAAGGGACGGTATTTACTGACAGCCACTGTGCGTACAGACGGCGCCAGTGTTTTTGCCGTCAATAACAAATGGGGCACTTTCCCTTCTGCAGCCGTTGGCTGGAATATTGCGGAGGAGAATTTCTTTGGTGGTTTGAAGAGTACGCTGTCGCAACTGAAACTGCGCGTCAGCTATGGTCAGACTGGCAACGCCCAGATCAATACCAATGCCTTTGCAGCTTATGGGGCTTACCCCGCCTGGTTGTCCAGCGAGGAAGCAAGGCTGATAGGTGTTTCTTTGTCGCGCCTTGAAAACCCTGACCTGAAATGGGAAACAACTACGGGGATCAATATTGGTCTTGATTTCGCCCTGGCCAACGGCAGGGTAGAAGGTTCAATTGAGCTGTTCAATAATGAGATATCCGACCTGCTGAACACCAAAGCGCTGAACTCTTACCAGGCGGTGAATACGGTGATTGCCAATATCGGCAAAACGCGCAGCCGTGGGTATGAGATCACCATCAATACCCGCAATATCCAGACGAAGGATTTCCAGTGGCGCACCATGTTTGTAGCGTCTCATTATAAGGATACCTGGCTGGAGCGTACGCCCGACTGGAAGCCTGCTGTTTATGAAAGTGAAAAAGATCCAATCAGGGCGCTGTATTCCCGTGTGTCTGACGGCATTTACCAGATCGGCGAGAAACAGCCCGCTTCCCAGCCCCAGCTTATTCCCGGTATGATCCGGATGAGTGATATAGATGGTTTTGAACGGGATAACAATGGCAATCCTGTGGTAGATGGCAATGGCCGCTTTATCAGGACCGGAGCGCCGGATGGTATTATTGATGATGCAGATACCCGCATGATGGGCACTACTGATCCCAGCCTGATGGCCGGCATCACAAATATTTTTGTGTACAAGAACTGGTCGCTCAATTTTGACTTGAATGCCCTGTTCGGCCGGCGGATGGCGGATCCCAACTATACCGCCTATGGCTTCAGCGCCTACGGTATTTACAATAACGGGTACAATGGCCTGCGCACCGTAAAGGACCGCTGGACGCCCACCAATCCCTCCACTACTGTACCGTCTTCTTACTGGGGCTTTTCGCCCTATGGAACAGGAGATTTCTTTTTGCAGGATGCCTGGTTCATAAGGCTGCAGAACGTTTCCCTGGGTTATAATCTTTCCCCCAAACTGCTGGGCAATGTGTTTACGGCAGCCCGCATCAATTTTGACGCACAGAATCTTTTCGTCATAACACCTTATAAAGGGGTGGACCCGGAGACCGATGTCTATACGGCCGCCTATCCCTATATCAGGTCATTTACACTGGGAGTGAACATTACCTTTTAAATGAATGCTAAATTACTGATGATGAGATCCACTAAAATATTCTTATCGCTGCTGCTGCTGATGCATGCTGTAAGCTGTACCAAGGACCTGGTCCCCAAGGATTATGCTGAAATAAACCCGGCTATATTCCCGAAATCGGCTGATGATATTGAAGCCATGGTCAATGCCTGTTATTATCCATTGCGGGGCGCCTGGTCCAATGGTATCTTTTCCACTTCCGAACGGGGCGTGATGTTCCTGGCGGACGCTGCCACCGAAATATTATTCGGCAAGTATGGCGACCAGAACCTGGCCAGCCTGCACAACTATCGCCCCACAGATGTTGGTTTTACCCGCTATTATGATGAGTTCTATAATAAGATCAGCCTGATGACCCTTACTATAGATGCCATTGAGAATTCAACCGTCAGCGCCGAGCTGAAACGCAAAGCCATCGCCGAAGTGCGTTGTGCCCGGGGGCTGCTGGCCTATACCTTATTTGACCTGTATGGACCGCTGGTGGTAGCCCCGCTGGATATCCTGAAAACACCGCTGAAGGAACAGCCGCTGTCCCGGCTCACCAATGCAGAAATGGTAAAGTTCATCAGCGACGACCTGGAAGCTGCTGCGGAAAACCTGCCGGGACCTGCGGAGGCGCAATATGGCAGGTTCAGCAAGGCCCTGGCAAAAATGATCAATATCAGGCTGCAGCTGCATGAAAAGAACTGGGGCCGTGTGACTGAACTGTGTAATGATATTATCGGGTATAATTATTTCAGGCTCACTGCTGATTACAAATCCATGTGGGACCTTGACGGCGCCAAAGCAAGCAATGAAGTGATCTGGGCCGTCCCCTGTGATTATGCGGGGACCAGTGAGAACCAATGGCAGCTGATGGTATTGCCCGCTGACTTTGCGCCCAAGGGCGGTTATGGCACTATCAGCAGCACCTGGTGGTTCTATGATCGTTTTGAAGCCGGCGATAAACGTAAAGAAATGCTGATTGCTGAATACACCGGCACCGGTGGTACGGTATACAATCGTTCCAGTCCCGGCGCTATCCTTGATAAAGGTCCCATCCCTTTAAAAATTAACGCGGACGCGGATCGTACAACGGGATTGACCACTGTGGATATTATTATGTACCGGTATGCAGACGTGCTTTTATCCAAAGCAGAAGCGCTTGCCAACAGCAGTGGTACGCCTTCACAGGAAGCCATGGACCTGGTGAACCTGGTGCGGGACCGTGCAGGGCTGGAAGATAAGCTGCTGGCCAATTATGCGTCCCTCACTGCTTTCAATGACCTGATCTTACTGGAGAGAAGTCATGAGTTCTGGTGCGAGAACGGCCAGTACCGTGCTGACCTGATCAGGCATGATAAATTTGTAAGCCGCTGTGTGGAAGTGAATCAATCACAGTTTACCGGCCCCAATAAAGTAGTGTATCCATTTTCACTGACCACCGTGGCGGAGGGCAAGGGTGCCTTCATTCAAAACAACGGTTATAACTGATCAACAAAAGAAGATGCTTATGTATAAAAGTTTTTTGCTGTTGTTGCTGGCGTTTGTCTCTATAAACAGCAACTGTTCCAGGAGCAATGATTCCGGAAAACAGGAACCTGTTGATAGTAGTTTTACCTATGAGCAATCGGCAGCTTTGTTTCCCAACCCGGAGCGCGGATTTATCAGGACCATCCAGGTGAAATCAGGAGGAGCAGGCCTTGACGTATCCTTGCTGAATACCCTGCGGAGCAGCAATACGTCCATGATCCTGCGGGTGTATTACTTTGACGGATTCAAAGACAAAGCCCTTGATGCGGCCACTTTGCAGCTGATACAGGATGATTTCAACAAAATACGTGCGGCGGGACTGAAAATGATCCTTCGTTTTGCCTATACAGATGATATGGCTGTGACGGATGCACCGCTAAACATTATTGAGCAGCATATAGACCAGTTAAAACCATTATTTGGGACGAACCAGGATGTGATCGCTTTTGTGCAGGCTGGCTTTATTGGCGCCTGGGGCGAATGGCATAGCTCTGGCAGCGGACTGGCCAATACAGAAGGGCGGACGGCCGTGCTGAACAAACTGCTTGCCGCATTGCCTTCATCCATTATGGTGCAGGTAAGAACGCCCCTGTATAAACAGCAGATCCTGAATACTGCATCGGCCCTGACCGAAACAGAAGCTTACGGTAATACCACTAAAGCAAGGGTGGGGCATCACAATGACTGCTTTTTGTCCAATTCAACAGATTACGGCACTTATACCAATGTGACGCTGGAGAAGCAATATATCAGCAATGAGGCATTGTATGTACCTACCGGCGGTGAAACCTGTCCGCCAACAGACGGGTTCAACCCCGGTTGTGCTACCAGTACCAGTGAAATGAAACTGTTGAAATGGACCTACCTGAACCTGGACTGGTACCCGGCTACTATCAACGCCTGGAAGAACTCCGGTTGTTTTGATGAGTTCCAGCGCAGCCTGGGCTATCGCCTGGCGCTCTGGAATAGTACACTGCCTGCTGAAGCGTCGGCTGCCGGTTCCCTGAAGCTGACCTTTTCCATCATCAATAAGGGATTTGCGCCTTTATACCATAAGAAAAATACCCTGCTGGTATTGAAGGATAAGGTCTCCGGTCAGTATTACGATAAACCCCTTAGCATTGACCTGCGTACCGTTAAGCCCTCGGCCACGCTGGAAATAGCAGAGACCGTCTCCCTGTCGGGCATACCGGCAGGCAACTATGAGCTGTACCTGAAAATTGCGGACCAGTCGGCTTCCCTGAGCAACAAGTCGCAGTATTCAGTAAGGCTGGCCAATACCGATACCTGGACAGAAGATCATGGTGGATTGAATAGTTTCAAGCATACGCTCACCGTTAAATAAACCAAACTAACCAACGTCATGAAAAGGAATCTATATATACTGTGTCCATTGCTCTGCCTGGCGCTGATGACAGGCTCCTGTAAAAAAGATGGAGGCAGCGGCGTAAAAGCTGTATTCAGCTACGTGGCTGATGGCTACAAAGTGAACTTTACCAATTTTTCCACCAATGCCCAAACCTATCTGTGGGATTTTGGCGATGGTACCTCAACGGCCAAATCGCCCCAGCATATTTATACGGCCAAGGGCGACTTCCTGGTGAAATTAACAGTGACCAATGGGGAAGAATCCAGTTTTTTTGCAGATACGGTAAAAGTTACAGGACCTAATATCAAGATCGATACTGATCTGTCGGACTGGCTCTATGTTGGCTATAGCTATGAAAATGCGGAAAGCCATGCGGGCACCATCAGGGCTGTAAAAGCCTTTGCAGGTCCTGATGATATTTTCTTCTACATGGAAGGAACTGGCGATATGAAAATAGACCTGTTTGACATGTATATTGATGCGGATAATAATCCTGCAACCGGTTTTAATACCTGGATGTATCCTGCCGGTTCCGGGGCAGATTTCCTGTTGGAAGGCTCTTCAGCTACCGCTACCGGTGGTTCCGTATACCTGCACCAGGGCAATCCTGCTGATTTCTCTTTTACACCTACGGTCAGTTTTGCGGACGGCATGCGTTTCGGGCCGCTGACCACGGTGTCAGGAAGGAAAGTGATGGAGTTCTCCATTAAGAAATCGGCCTTGAACAGTCCTAAGAACAGGGCAGTAAATTTTGCTTTTATTGAGCTGTCCACTGGCTGGGCCCAGTTAGGGATTATACCGGAATCTGCAACCCCTGAGTCAAAATTCATTACGGTCCCCTTATAATCTGATTATAGCGTGAAATTGAATATGCCCGGCAGTGAAAGCGCTGCCAGTTATGATGCTATTGCCGCGTCCGATCTGTACCTGTTTGAACTGGTGAACAAGCGCGGCGTTAAACTGACTTTCTCGCCGGTAGGCGCGGCGTTGATGTCGTTGCTGCTTCCGGATAGCGAGGGAAAGACTACGGATATTGTGCTGGGCTATGATGAGCCCGGTTTGTATCTCAGGGACGACTACTACCTGGGAGCCGTGGTTGGCCGGTATGCTAACCGCATAACTGGTAACCAGGTAAATATTAACGGTACGGTATATGCGCTGCGTTCTAAAGATGAGCGGTATCATCACCATGGTGGTGTAGAGGGCTTTAATAAAAAGCTCTTCAAGGGGCGGTTGTTGCAGGAAGCCGGGGCTGCCGGTGTAGAATTCACGTATACCAGCGCCCACCTGGAAGAAGGATACCCCGGTGAATTCCGGCTTACGGTGAAATACCTGCTGACAGAGGATAATGAGTGGGTCATTGAGTTTAACGGGCTTGCAGACAGGGATACCATCGTTAATACAACCCAGCACGCCTATTTTAACCTGGCTGGCCATGCCTCGGGCGGTGTTGAGCAGCATCAGCTCCAGCTTTTTGCCAACCATTACCTGCCTGTTAACCAGCTGCAGGTACCTACAGGTGTTATTGCTCCCGTAGCGGGAACGGTGTTTGATTTTACCAGGTCCAGGCCAATAGGGGAGCTGCTGGAGCAGCGGGATGAGCAACTGGTGTTAGGCGGTGGTTATGACCATAGCTTTGTGCTGGAGAGCCGGCATACCCCTGCGCTGAAATATGCAGCTCGTGTATACCAGCCTGTCAGCGGTATCAGCATGGAGTTATGGACCACGGAACCCTCTGTTCATTTTTACGCCGGTAATTTTTTGGAGAATGTGCAGGGCAAGCAGGGGGCTGTGTATGGGCGGCGGGCCGGCTTCTGCCTGGAAACGCAGCATTTCCCGGATTCTCCCAATCAGCCAGCTTTTCCATCCACCCTGCTCAGGGCCGGACAGCCATATTATAGTAAAACAGTTTTTAAATTCAGTTAGGATCGCTATAGTTCCACCACCTGGACCTCCCCTTGGTTCGTCCCAAAGCTGTTTTTCCTCGTTCTCAACCGGCAGGGCGCCTACCGTTGATGGTTCTGCGGAGACAATCGGGCAAATCTGGCTTTTCTTCCCCTGGTTCGTCCCCAAAAAATACAGACCTGGCTGTGCCGGGCACTGGCCCAATTTTTATACTTTAACAGGAGCATTCAGCCCCGCTGCTAAACCTATTGGTTTACACTTAAAATAATAGATCATGGCCATAACCATTGCCCGTTTGCAGTTATCCAGCAGTGCTTTTGAAGAAGGGAAGAGGATCCCCGCTGTATATACCTGCGAGGGCCGGAACATCAACCCGCCGCTCAGCATCCAGCGATTGCCGGAGGGTACCAGATCGCTGGCGCTGATTGTGGAGGATCCGGATGCGCCCAAACAAACTTTTGACCATTGGGTCATGTGGAATATTCCCGTCCGGGAAACTATTGACGAAGATGCCAATCCTGGGATCAACGGGGTGAATTCTGCTGGTGAGACCGGCTACATAGGCCCTTGCCCGCCCTCGGGTGTGCACCGCTATTACTTTCATGTATTTGCCCTGGATGCCGAGCTGGATCTGCCGGCCGGTATCAACAAAGAAGCCTTGCTGGTAGCTATTGAATCCCATGTGCTGGCCCGCGGCAGCCTGATGGGGACCTATGAGAAGAAGAACAAGGAAACGGAGTAAGCAATAGAATAAACGATAGAAGTAGTTGTTGCCCGGTTGGTAGCCATCAATGGCCGGGTGACCGGATGGGCTACCAGGGTTTACATACGGATCCTGTGAACCTGGCCAACCTGCCGTAATACACGATGATTACCTGGAACAAACAAGATGATACCAAAATAAAAAAGGCCCTCCCCGCGGAGGACCTTTTCGTTTATACCCGTACCGATTATAAGAATCTTAAGATGAATATTGGTTAATGTGTGGTTTTTTCTAAGTCTTTCTTCCGGTATGGAAGGGGGAGGCAGGCCGGCTGGTTATTTCACCAGTTTCTGCATCCATTTTTCTTCGCCAGCTACTACAGAGAGGACATAGATGCCGCTCCGCAGGGCAGACAGGCTGTTCAGGCTGATCCTGTTGCTGCCGCTCTGGCCGCTGAACACCTGGTTCTTCACAATGCGACCGTTCATATCAAACAGTTTCACTTCGATATCCGATTTCCGGGAAAGGGAAAGCTGGATGTCCACTTTTTCAGTGAAGGGGTTGGGATAAGCTTCGGCTACCAGTTTCTGACCACCGCCGTTGATCTTTACAATGGCAATGCTGGAGTAATCAGTGCTGCCGTCCAGGTCCACCAGCAGTAAGCGGAAGTACATGGTAGAACCGGTGATGTTGGTGAAACGATAGCTGTAGTTGATACGGGAGTTGCTGTTACCATTGGCTGCAACAGTACCGCCAGCTTTGAAAGAAACACCGTCAGTGCTGTATTCTATTACAAATTGTTTGCTGTTGATCTCGGAAACAGTATACCAGTCCAGTTGTACTGCGTTGTTTTTGTATACCGCCTGCAGGGTAGATACAATCATAGGCAGGGAGCTGGTACATACGTCAGGGTTGGCCAGGCCACCGGAATAACCGGAAGTGTCTTTGGCGATCAGGTCGCTCTGGTGGGTAATATTGGTCTTGGTACCGTTGTTAGGCAGCCTGTTCACAGTGAGGCGTTCGTTAGTGCTGACACCGATCAGGGTACCGTTGTTGTTGATATCATTGACCCAGAGGCTGCCGGTACCACGCATGATACCATTGTTCTCCAGTTTACCACCAACACGCAGCTGAGCAGCAGGGCGGTTGATCAGGAAGGTAGCATTGCTGTTCCAGTTGAAATCACTCTTGATCCATACCAGGCCTTCGTTACGGAAGCGGGTCTGACCAGCTACTTTGCCAGCAAAATACATGGTGTGCAGGTTGATGGTAGAGTCATTGCTGTTGTTGAAGTTACTTTGGCCGCCCAGGAACACTGCCTGGTACTGGTTGCTGAAATAACCAGCTACATTGAAGTTACCGGTTACGGTCAGTCGGCCGCGGTTGGTATAAGAAGTTCCCTGGTGAGTGTTGAACTCGCCCTGGACCAGCATATAGCCGTTGTTATTGAAAACGGCGCTCTGGGTCAGGTTGGTGTTCTGGGTAAAGATCATGGTGCCGCAGGCGCCATTAGTAATAGAAGTGTAGTTGTTCTGGTTCCAGGAACGGCCCCAGGTAAAAGTACCGTTGTTGGTAAGGGCAAAGCCGGAAGACAGGCCAAAGTTACCATTCATGTTCACAGTAGCGTTTTTCTCTACGGTCACTACAGCGGCAAAGCTGTTGGCATTGTTGGGGTTGAAAGTACCACCGGTATTTACTTCGATAGTAGAACCGCTTTTGGCGTTGATATTGCCGGTGAAATTACCACCGCTCACGATCACCATTTTGGCGCCGCTGTTGAGGGTGATTTCCTGGTTGAAGCTGGAAGAGATACATACTACCTGACCATTGTTATAATTACCGGCGGTGTTGCTGATGCTGCCGGCAGGGCATTGGGCAGAGAGATTTTGAAGAGCGGCCATGATCACTACGATCAGAAAGGCGGTTTTGAGTTGCAGAGGGTAAACTTGTTTCATAATAATCGGTTTGGGTTGTTTGATACGGATATGTCCAACCATGAACCAAATACCGAAAAACGATCTCAAATACCCAGAAACCATGAGTGCTAAAAAGGCGTTTAGTAAATTGGTAATCATTTATTTATCCGTAATTCAGTGTTTAAACAATTTATTATTTCAAAATCTTTTCAAGGGCTTGCCAATCGCTGTTTTTTTCCCAGCGATGGAATTTTTTTCCAAATTCTGGTAGGGGGAAACCTATAGGTATTGATAAGTGGTGGTGGGAGGCTTTTATAAGGGTGGGCATGGAGCTGCCGGCCCGGCAAAAAGCCAGGAAAAACAGGGTGAAACATTGATCAATGGAACGGGCAGGGGTGGTGGCCCGCAATGGATAGCTTACCGGAAGGGGTTAATGGCAACCCGCAGGCAGGCTGGTCAGTCGGTGAATGGACCGGCGACAGGAATACAGTAAACAACAGGATGTCCGGGAACAAAAAGCTGGTTTGTCCTTACGACAGGGCAAAAGGGTGTTGATCGCATAACAATGCTGATTTCAGATTTAAGGTTTGCGGCCTTACAGGGAGATTGGTGGTTTTTTCTGTATGATAGTGGTCCAGAGGGGGTGGGACAGTACACTAATAATAACCCGGCGAAAGTAGTTCCTGGAAACGGGATCTGCAATGATCACACACAGATCGGGCACTTTTTTGATTTGCATCAGTAAATGTTCTCCCATTGATTGTCAGGGCATCTGGGGAAATTTTTGATTTTTTTGCCTGCTATACATCGTATTTTCATTATTTTTAATCTGGTTAAACAAGAGGCTCAAGACTTGAATGCAATTTCCCATACCCAACATTCAGCGCAGGATCTGCTGCTGCAATTGATCTGTGAAGGTGATGAAAAAGCCTTTGAGCAGCTCTATTTTCTCCACAAGGACAGGGTCTATGAAATAGCGCTCGTGTACACCGAGTCGCCCCAGCTTTCCGAAGAAATACTGCAGGATGTGTTTGTACAGGTCTGGACCAAAAGGCTGGAACTGCCATCCATTGCGGATTTCCGCAGCTGGCTCTTTATCATGGCCCGCAACCGCGCCTTTAACGTGCTGCGCAGCGTTGCCCGTGCCGAAGCCCAGCTGCGGGTACTATTGCAGCAGGCGCCTGCCACCGCGGATATGGCGGACCAGCAACTGCTGGCGGCTGATGTGGACCTCCAGCTGCGGGAAGCCATGAAACTGCTGACCCCGGCCCAGCTCAAAGCTTTTGAGCTGTTCAAGATCAATGGCCTGAGCCGTGAGGAAACGGCGGATGCCATGGGCATTTCTCCCAATACCGCCAAAGTACATGTTATGCAGGCCATGCGCACTATCCGGGCGTACCTGGTAGGAAAGAATGTGCTGGCGCCCTCCTCGCTCTGCCTGGCTATCTTCATCAGCTGATCTTTTTTCTTTTTACCTAATACGTTTGCTCCGCAGCGGTGTCTTCAGTAGTGGCCCTCAATTTCCCGGCCCCATTCAACCTTTGATAATGAAGACTCATCAGCAATTAGTAGAGCTGTTTACGCACTACATGGAAAAATCATGTACCCCGGCAGAAAGGCAGGAATTGTTCCGCCTCCTGGCCGATCCTTCTTACGAGGAACAGCTCCACCAGATCAGTGAAGCGTACGAAGCAGTGCCTGCTTCCGGTACGGTCCTGAACAACGATACCAGCTTAGCCATTTGGAATGCCGTCAGGAACGATGTCCTGGCTCCCTCTGTACCTGTACGCTCTTTGCATAAAAGATGGTGGTGGGCGGCTGCCGCCGCCGTGCTGCTGGCAGCAGGTTTTGGCGCCTGGCAATTTATGCATCCGGTTGCCGGAACGCCTGTGCCGGTGGCGGCCCAGCCCACGCCGGGACCTGTCAGATCTGGCTCCGAAGGCGTTTACCTGAAACTGGCCAGCGGCAAAGCCATTCAGCTGGACAGTCTCGGCAACGGGCAGATAGCTGATCAGGCTGGCACTTCGGTCATGCTGCAGGATGGTAACCTGGTATATGCCGCCGTTGCAGATGCGCCCGTGCTCTATAATACCATGACCACTCTCCGCGGCAGCAGGTTTAAGCTGAGCCTGCCCGATGGTACGAAGGTCTGGCTTAACGCCGCTTCTTCTATCCGTTACCCCACTACTTTCAGGGGTAATGAAAGAAAGGTGATGGTGCAGGGCGAGGCCTATTTTGAAGTGGCGCAGAATAAAGAGCAGCCTTTTATAGTGACTGTGAACCACCAGGAAATTGAAGTGCTGGGCACCCGGTTCAATATCAATGCCTACAGCAATGAACCGGTTATGACCACCACGCTGCTGGAAGGAAAAGTGAAGATTGGACCGGCTGAGGGCACAGGGAAATCCCTGATCCTGCAACCCGGTGAGGAATGTGTAACCACGGAAGACGGACAAAAAACAGTGAATAAGGTAGATGTGGAAACCGCCGCCAGCTGGGTCAACGGCCGGTTTTATTTCAAGAGCGCCGACCTGGGCATGGTGCTCAGGCAGGTGGAACGCTGGTATGATGTGCGCATCAGTTATGATAAATCGATCCAGGCGCATTTCAGCGGCAGTATCTATATCACCGATGATTTTTCCGAGATCCTGAAGCTGATTGCTTTTTCCAGTAATGTGAAATTCAGTGTAGATGGAAAGAACATCACCGTAAAAGCCAGATAATTCAATGAAGTATAAGCACCAGGTATAGCCATGATCACAAACGCCAAACAAAAACCGGAAGTGTTGCGAGCACTTCCGGTGGCTGTCTGGTCAAGAAAATGTTGTTAACTGTTCAAGGATAACTGTTTTATTAACCAAACCCTGTAAAGGTATGAATCTGCTTTTAAATGGGGAAACCAGTATTGGTTACCCATTAACCAAAACTCCACACCGGCCGGAGCCTGTTTTGTATGAACCTGCTTCCGTCCGACGGACACTAATTGTAAAGGCAATGAAATTGACCGCAATCTTCTTGCTCACACTGCTTTTGAAAGCCAATGCCGAAGGCTATGCCCAGAAAGTGACCCTTTCTGAAACCGGCGTTTCCCTGGAATCGGTGTTCAAAAAGATCACCAAACAGACAGGGTATGTTTTCTTTTATGAGGACAATCTCCTCAGAGGCTCCCATTCCGTTAGTATTGAATGGAAGGATATGCCCCTGTCCGCCGCCCTGCTGGACCTGCTCTACAGTTCTCCATTTGATTACCTGATCGGTGACAAGACCATTGCTATCAAGCGCAAACCTGCGCCATCAGAGGATTTTGTGGCAGCCTACCGGAAAACCCTTCCCACTAAAGTGTCCGGGAAGGTCATTGACGCTGTTTCCGGTGAACCCATTGTAGGCGCTTCCATATTTGTGGTGGCCGCCCAGACCGGCGTCCGCACGGACAGCAAAGGTGATTTCACCATTATTGCGCCTCCCGGTTCTGTTATCACCATCAGCTATGTTGGCTACCAGAACTATGAATACAAGATCACCAGGGACGAACAGATCACTATCCGCCTGCTGCAGAAACCCCAGGAAATGAAGACCACCGTTGTAACCGGTATCTTCAACAGGAAACAAAGCAGCTATACCGGTTCTGCAGTGACCATCACCAACGAAGAACTGCGGAAAGTAGGCAATGCCAACGTATTCCAGGCATTGAAGAATATTGCGCCCGCCATGGTGCTGGATAATTTTGCGCTGGGTTCCAACCCAAATGCGCTGCCCAATATCCAGCTGCGCGGTACTTCCACTTTCCCCGCGGATATGGCCTCAACAGCCGGCCTGAAAGGCAACTACGTTAAAAACCCCAATGAACCCCTGTTCATCCTGGATGGTTTTGAAGCCACTATTGAACGGATCTTTGACCTGGATATCAACCGTATTGAACGTGTTACCATCCTCAAGGACGCCGCTTCCAAAGCCATCTACGGCGCCCGTGCGGCCAATGGGGTAGTGGTCATTGAAACCAAAAAGAACCCTTCCTCCAAAGCGCTGATCACCTATAATGCCAGCGTGGATGTGGACCTGCCGGACCTGACCAGCTATAACCTGACCAATGCGCGGGAGAAACTGCTGGCCGAGACCATCGACGGGATGTATACCGCCAAAAGTAATTATGACCCCGCCAGCGAACAGATTGCGCTGAACCAACTCTATAATTCCCGGAAAAAACTGGCTGAAGAAGGCCTCAATACGCATTGGATGGCCAAACCGCTCCGTGACGGCATAGGCCAGAAACACACCCTGGGTGTGGAACTGGGCGGTGACGCCCTGAACGTACTGGCCGACTTTTCCTACCGCCAGGTCAATGGGGTAATGAAAGGCTCCGACCGGACCAATATCTCCGGTAACATCACTACTTCCTACCGCGTACGTAACCTGCTTTTCCGCAATATCATGAGCGCCACCAGCAATTCCAATACGGAATCGCCCTATGGCCAGTTCAATGATTATGCTATCATGAACCCTTACTGGAGGGCCGTGAATGAGGACGGTACTATTCCCTTCTACGCAGAACTGGGACCCAATGGCGAAAGGATCACCAACCCGTTGTATAACGCTTCCCTGAATTCCAAAGTAGCTACCAGCTATTTCAATTTCACCAATAACTTTTACCTGGAATGGACCCTGCGCCCCGGTTTAAGGGCTATTGCCCGGATGGGTATTGACGTGAAGAACAGTGACGCCGATGAGTTTTATCCCGGCTCCCATACCATGTTCGACGGATATACTTCCGAAGAGCTGGCCAAAAGAAGAGGCCGCTACCAGATCAACAATGGTAAAAGCACCAGCCTCTCCGGCGACCTGAACCTGAACTATACCCGTGAAGTGGGCGACCATTTCTTCTTTGCCAATGCCGGCTTCAATGTACGGGAAGACAAATACAATGAGCTGATGCATGTGGTGGAAGGCTTCACCAGCGAACGCATGGAGAATGTGATGCTGGGCCGTGGCTACCTGACGGATTCCCGTCCCACCGGCATTGACGGCGTAAAACGCGAGATCGGCTTCCTGGGCGCTTTCTCTTATATGTATGATAACCGCTTCATGACCGACCTCACCCTGCGCACCAGCGCTTCTTCCCAGTTTGGCGCAGAAAAAAGATGGGCTGAGTTCTGGAGCGTGGGCCTGGGCTGGAACCTGCACAATGAGCGTTTCTTTGAGAACAGCATCGGCGTCCTGGACCAGTTCAAGATCCGTGGTTCCATCGGTTCCACCGGTGATCCCAATTTTGCTTCCAACGCCTCCATCGCCACTTACCAGTACCACCTGGAATCCCTGTACCAGGGCTTCCCCGGTTCTTACCTGGCCAATATGCCCAATGCAGGCCTGCAATGGCAGACCAAGTTTGATTATAACGCCGGCCTGGATGCCAAGATCCACAACCTGACCCTGCGCTTTGATTATTATGAAAGCTATACCGAGAACCTGGTCACTACTATCACCCTGCCCGGCTCCACCGGTTTCAACTCCGTAAAGGATAACCTGGGTAAAGTGAAGAACCAGGGCATTGAAGCGTTTGCTTCCTGGCTGGTATGGACCAAGGGCCGGAGTTTTGTGAGCGTGAACGCCGGCATTGAGACCAACAAGAACAGGATAGTAGAACTGTCCAGTTCCATGAAGGCCTTCAACGACCGGATGGATGCGCAGGCCGCTGATAAGGCCAATAACAAACCCGTGAAGAAATACCAGGACGGTATGTCCATGAATGCTATCTGGGCCGTGCCTTCCCTGGGTATTGATCCTGCCACCGGTAATGAGATCTATGTAAAACAGGACGGCTCCACCACCTATATCTGGGATCCCAGTGACCTGGTGGTAGTGGGTAACGACCTGTCCACTTACCAGGGCACTTTCGGTATCAATGCTGAATACAATGGTTTTGGTATCAACGTAACTGCCCGTTACCTGGGCGGTGGTCAGCTGTACAACCAGACCCTGGTAGATAAGGTAGAGAATGTGAATATGCTGTATAACGTGGACAAACGCGTACTTACCGGCAGGTGGCTGCAACCTGGTCAGCAGGCCCTGTTCAAAAGGCTGGGGACCTTCAGCATTGACCGGGATGGTGATGGCGCCACCTCGCCTGAGCAGGAAATGACCCGTCCTACTTCCCGTTTTGTACAGGACAGAAGAGAGCTGGACATTGCCGCTGTGAACGTATACTACCTGTTCAGTGATAACCTGGTGCGTAAGCTGGGCATGCAAAGGCTCCGCGTGGCTTTCAACATGAATGAAGTGGCTAAATTCTCTTCTATCCGGATTGAAAGAGGCACCCAGTATCCTTTTGCCAGAACATTGTCCTTCTCCTTATCTGCCAACTTTTAAATCATGCAACTAATGAAGACTTTACAATATATGGTTGCCGGACTGCTGTTACTGGCCAGTGCTTCTTCCTGTAAGAAGGGATGGCTGGATGTAACGCCCAGTAACCAGATCAAAGCAGAAGACCAGTTCAATTCCGAAGCTGGCTTCAAAGATGCCCTGATGGGTGTATATATAGGAATGACCGCCTCTGAACTGTATGGGCGGGATATGTCCTGGAATTTGCCGGACCTGATGGCGCAGCAATACAACGCCCTGCAGGAAGGCTCCCGGGATTATGATATCCAGCTCTACAATTACCGCACTATCCGTTCCATCCCCAAGGTGGAGGCTTTCTGGAACAAGACCTATAACCTTATTGCCAATACCAATAGCGCACTGGAATATATTGACAAGAATAGATCAGTGCTGAACCCGGTCAGCTATTCCATCATCAAGGGTGAATTGCTGGGACTGCGTGCATTCCTGCATTTTGACCTCCTGCGCCTTTTCGGTTACGGCAACCTGGCCAACAGGCCTGAGCTGTCCGGTAAACAGGCTATTCCTTATGTAACTGTGCTGTCCAAGGATATGACGGCCCAGCGTTCTTTCCCTGAAACTTTTGCCCTGCTGCAAAAGGATATCAACGAAGCTATTGAGCTGCTGAAAGAAGATCCCATCACCGGTAACCATGCCAGCAGCTATTATGCTGTGGTGAACCGCGATGGTTTTTACAACAACCGTCAGCAAAGGATGAACTACTATGCTGTGAAAGCCCTGCAGGCCAGAGCTTATCTCTGGCAGGGTGGGGCCGCTAACCTGGCTGCCGCCGCAGCAGTGGCTGAAGAAGTGATCAGCCAGTCGCCCGCGGAACTGATCAGCGTGGACAATTCCCCTTCAACGGACAAGTTCTTCCAGCCCGAGCATCTTTTCACACTGAATGTAAGCGCCTTTATCAATATCATCAATCCTTCGCTGGTGGCGGTACTGGCTACAGATGTGAACGCCCTGTTCCTGCAGACCGCTACGGCTGAAAGTCTTTATGAGGCCAATACGGCGGGCATTGGTAATGTGGACAAGCGCTTTAATACCATGCTGTCTTCCCAGCCCAGAGGCTATATCAGCGTGAAGCTGCGGCAGGAAGACCGCTCCTTTACTACCAATAACCTGATGCCCCTGATCCGCGTAGCCGAGATGTACTATATCGCTGCGGAGAACTACATTGAAACGGATCTGCCTAAAGCCATTGAATACCTCAATACGGTAAGGCGCAGCCGTGGTATCCAGGTAGATATCCCGGCCATTGCGGACAAGGCCACAGTAGTGGCTGAGCTGCAAAAAGAATACAGGAAGGATTTCCTGATGGAAGGCCAGCTGTTCTTCTATTACAAACGCCTGAACCTGTCCACCTTCCCGGGTTTCCCCGCCAACAGGGTGGCTAACGACCAGGTATATGTGCTTCCTTATCCCAACAGCGAGCTGGAAGCAGGTAACAGAGTTCAATAACAACAAATCAACTGATTATGTCAAGAATATTATTCATTACCCTCTGCTCCCTGCTGCTGGTGCATTGCAGCAAGGATGAGATCGGTTCCTTCGAGGCAGATCCGGCCATAAATTTTACCAGTACAAGGATCGACTATACCTTCCTCGGTAATCCTTCCAATGAATATGTGCAGGAAATAGCTGTGCGGATCATTGGAGATACCGTAAGTCATGACAGGGAATTTTCAGTGGAAGTAGTGGCGGATACTGCCACTACAGCTACCAGCAGCCAGTACGAAATACTGGGAGGCAGCATCCCGGCAGGTTCCTTTACAGGAACGCTGCGGATCAAACTGCTTAACTCGCCGGAACTGTCCACCACAACAGCTTCCCTGAAAGTGAAGCTGATCACTGCCAAAGATTTCAGGGCGGGAAATATTGAGACCAGCACTTTTACAGTGGCCTGGACCAACAAGATCATCCTGCCCAGCTGGTCTATTTTCAGGCTGTATTTCACCACGGCGGCCAGCACAAAGGCCTATAGCCTGATTGTACAGATCACCGGTCTGAAAACGCTGACGGCTTCTCAGCATGCCCAGCTCAGTGTAGCGGGTGCTACCGCCCAGGCGTATAAATTCGGGGACTATGTTAAACAATGGAACCTGGACCATCCCAATGACCATCTGAAACATGATGATGGCACGCTGGCCGGTCAGGAAATAGTACCCCTTTATTATTCCCGTTCTAAATACCCCAACTAATATGCAGTCAACATATAAAACTTTTCTCCTGGCGCTGATAGCAGCTATCTGCCTGCTTCCCGCATGCCGGAAGGATGAAAGCTCAATGGATTCTAATAAAATACCCGGTGTGGTCATTGATACCACAGGGCAGGGGACACTCAGTGTTTACCAGTTCACCAACCTGGTAGTGACCCCCAATCTGACAACCACCGGTCTGTCGGAAGCCGACCTGAGCTATGAATGGAAGATCAACAGCAGGCCCATGGTCAATGAATTTGAAGTGATCAGCACCGAAAGGGACCTGAATGAAGAGATCCGCCTGCGGCCTATTACAGGCAGTATTGGCTATAAGCTGGTGCTGACCGTAACAGACAAAAAGAACGACCTCAATTATATAATGAGCTGGCCGGTCATTGTCCGGAACAATATCGGCGAAGGCCTGCTGGTGGCCAGCACCCTGGACAACCAGCATACGGATATCAGCCATATCATGTCACCGGAAGTGACCACAGACTATACCGGCGTGTCCGTTAAGCACCAGGTATACTCCTCCATCAATGGTGACCTGATCGACGGCCTGGTCAAACAGATGCGCTATATCAAGTTCTTTGGGGTGGACGGCTATTTTGCCATCACGGATAATTCCATTATCCGGATCAACAGCCTGGACCAGACTTTTTCTGCAAAGGACGCCACCCTGTTCTTTGCCCCTTACAGTCCTATCCACCCGCAGTCCATGAGCGGCGTTTACCAGAGCGATATCTTTATTATCAATAACCGCTTCACCTATACCAACCTGGGCGCTTCCCGGGCTATAGGAGCGCCTTATGATAATGAATTTACCGTACCCGCACAGGTGGCTGTCAACCCGAACAACAGCAATTTTACCTATACGCCTGTTACGTCCATCAATTTTTATGATGAGGTCAGAGGGCATTTTGTATATCTCCAGACCATCCTGCCCTTCGGCGGGGATACTAAAATGTATGCCCATCCTTCCACCGCAGGCGCTTTCAATGCCGGTAACCTGCCCAATAAGCAGAACCTGGCTGCGGGGTATACTGTGGACAGGGGCTTCCTGCATGTGCTGAAAGACAAGACCTCCGGTAAAACGGAAGCGTATCTCTTCAAAGAAGGAACAGATGATGTCCCGGCCCCGGTGCCTGACGTGGTGATTGACCTGAGCAGCGCCCCAGGCATTGGCGAGGCCACCAAATTCGTGATCATGGACGACCAGAAAGTGCTGTATTATGCCACCCCCACCAAGATCTATGCTATGATGTACAGCACTTCAACACCTGTATTTGAAGAACGCTATACCATCCCGGCAGGGGAGCAGCTGACCACGCTGCAGGTTTACCAGGACCCCACGTATCCTGTATCCTGGGATCCATTTATTGCTACCAATAACCGGCAGCTGATCATGTCCACTTATGGTACTGAAGGCAAGGTGTATATCCTGCCTATCCGGAACCTGGGCGCCGGCAATATTGATGTGCCCAATATCAAGACCTTTACCGGTTTTGGCCGTATCACGGCTATCGGTACACAGAAATAATAGTGTAATTTCCCGGGGACCGGTTGGTTCCGGTTCCCGGGATCTTTTTAACGATCGTTTCCACTGCTTCTAAACCAACAAGTGCCATGAATACAAGAGCGTTGTTATTGTTCATTTGCCTTATCCTGGCCGGCGCCGCTACAGACACACAGGCGCAGAGCCGGAAGAAAAAAGAAAAACAAAAAAAAGAACAGCAGGCGGCCCGGGATAAAGCCGTTAAGGACAGCCTGGCTAAGATCACCCCTTATGAGCGCCTCCTGAAAGATCCCCAGAAAACGGCCAAAGGGCTCATGAACCTCTACTATGTCAAGAGCAAGCTTTACCTGGAACTGCCTATGTCCCTCATGGGTAAGAACCTGCTCCTGGCCTCTACCATCTCCGAGATCAGTGATAACTACGATGGGATTGTGGGCTCCAAACAAAATCCCATGCAGGTGCAGTTCAGCAAAGTGGACTCCAGCATCCTGCTCCGTAAAATTGAGACCGGCACCATCACGCCCGCCTCTGATACCACTATCCAGCAGGCGCTGGATATCAACAGCATTGGCGCCATCATCAAAGTATTCCCTGTACAGGCCTATAATAAGGACCGGTCTACAGCGGTCATTGATGTAACCGAATATTTTGCCGGCGACGTAAAAGAATTATCGCCCTTCGGCATCTTCAGCGTTTATGGCGCTTACGGGCTGAAGAGTACACCCTCCTTTAAAAGAGATCGTTCCTTTATCGGTGAGATCAAATCTTTCTCCGACAACGTGATGATCAAAAGCCATCTCTCTTACGAAACTTCTATAGGCGATGGCAAACGCACCCTGGTCAAGGACAATCCCTTCACAGCGGTGATGACCCGCACTTTTGTCCTGCTGCCTGAGCAGCCCCTGCGCCCGCGCGTAGCGGATTCCCGTATTGGCATCTTCACCACCAGCAAGAACCAGCTGTCCGATGCAGTGAACCGCACAGAAGCTGTTTACTTCGCCAATCGCTGGCGCCTGGAGCCCAAAGATGCGGCGGCCTACCAGCGCGGTGAGCTGGTAGAACCGGTCCAGCCCATCATCTTCTATGTGGACAGTGATTTCCCCCAGTCCTGGAAACAGCCTATCAAAAAGGCGGTGGAAGACTGGCAGCTGACCTTTGAAAAGATCGGGTTTAAAAATGCCATCCTGGCGCTGGATTACCCCAAAGGCGATAGCAGCTTTGATCCCGATAATATCAAATACAACTGTATCCGCTATTCGCCCGTACCGGTGGCCAATGCCATGGGTCCCTCCTGGGTAGATCCCCGTACCGGTGAGATCATCAATGCTTCAGTATACGTGTTCCATGATATTGTACGCCTGCTGAACAACTGGATCTTTGTACAGACGGCGCCCGCCAACAAAGCAGTACGTCATAAAGAACTGCCGGAAAAAGAAAGACAGGAAGGCATCCAGTATGTAGTGCGCCACGAGATCGGCCACTGCCTGGGCTTTATGCACAATATGGGTTCATCTGCATCTATACCGGTGGACTCCCTTCGCTCACCCTCTTTTACGCAACAATACGGCACTACCCATTCCATTATGGATTATGCCCGCTTCAATTATGTGGCGCAGCCCGGCGACCTGGAAAAAGGCGTTGCCCTAAACCCGCCACAATTTGGCCTCTACGATTACTACCTGGTGAAATGGAACTATGCCTGGTTTCCGGCTTCCGTTTCCGCCGCCGATGAAAAAGCAACACTGGCAAAATGGATCACTGACAGGTCCGGCGATCCCCGCTACCGTTACGGGGCGCAGGGCCTGCAGAGTGTAGATCCGCATTCACAGACGGAAGACCTGGGCGATGACGCCGTACAGGCCTCGCTGTATGGGATCAGCAACCTGAAGTACATCATTAAGAACCTGAACAGCTGGGTAGGACCTGAGGACAAGGATTATACGTACCGCCAGGAGATCTGGGAAAATGTTTTGTCGCAGTACGTCCGCTACATCAACCATGTCCTCAACAATATCGGCGGTATTTACCTGCATGAAAAATATGAGGGAGATCCGGTTCCTTTTTTCCAGTCGGTACCCCGACAGCAGCAGGTAAAAGCATTCCGCTTCCTGCTGGACCAGCTGGCAGACCTGGATTGGCTGGAAGATAAAGCCCTGCTGGAGAACATGACCCTCACCGGAACGCCGGCCACCGTGCTGCGCTCACAGGTAGTGGAAGCCTTGCTGAACATGCCCGGTCGCGTGAACCTGTCCGCCAGCAAATCCACCGAAGCCAATCCTTTTGCACCGAAAGAAGTGATGGATAACCTCTACAGCTTTGTCTGGAAAAAGACCAGCGCGGGCCAGTTGCCCAACAAGGCAGAAAAAGATGTGCAGAAAGCCTATGTGGCGGCCATCATCAAGGAATCCAAACTGGCGCCTTCAGGTGCTGGTGACGCCAGCGCCATTACGGATGATGCCTTCACGGGCATTCAGCTGCCTGGCCTGCATATGGCCGATGGTTGCGCTCATACAGAACTGCCCGGCAAAGCTGCTTTCGGCGCTGCCGATCCCATTTCCGGTTTCCGTTCCCTCAGCATCAATTTCAACAGGGCGCCGGCACTGGAAAGCCTGTACTATGCCAAAATACTGGCTACCCGGCAACTGCTGACCGCGGCTGTGGCCCGGACTGCCGATAAGGAAACGGCCATGCACTACCGCCTCCTGTTACACCAGATTGAAAAAGCTCTTAAATAACATTTGCCATGATGACTACCAAGCGTTGGACCCTGCTGCTGATCGGCCTCTCCATGGCGAATGGCGCCTTATGGGCGCAAAAAGCCGCTGCCTCCAGGCAGCCCGCAGATACTACAAAAAAAGGGGCTGTTGCAGAAACTCCTTATAGCCGTTTGTTCAAAGGGAAAACGGTCAGTACCCGGCAGGGGATGATCACCCTGCATAAAGTGGAGGGGAAACTCTATTTCGAATTTCCTGTAAAGCTGCTGGACAGGGATATGCTGCTGGGCTCCGTAGCAGAGGCGGTAAGCCATTCGGAAGAAGTAGCGGCCGGCGAGCAGGCCCATGATCCCCTGGCCATCTTCTTTTCGCAGATAGATTCTACCATCTATATCCGTAAAAGTCTTTTTGCCGTCAGGACCACAGCGGCCGACAGCAGCCTGCAGCGGGCGCTGAACAAGAACAATATCAATCCCATGATGGCGGCTTTCAAAGTGCTGGCGGTTTCGCCGGACAGCCAGTCGCTGGTGTTTGATGCTACCGCTTTCTTTGTAAGCGGTAATGCTGACATGGATCCTTTTATGCCCGTGGGCGGCCTGTATTCCCGCAGGACCTCCTTCAAAGCGGAGAGCTCCCTGCTGAATGATATTGCCGCCTTTGACGATAATATCTCCATTTCCAGCTACCTGACCTTTGGCATCAGCAAGACCTTCTTCGGTTTCTCTACTGCAGAAGATATGCCCAGTACCATCCTGATGAAACGCTCGCTGATGCTGCTGCCGGAAACGCCCATGCGGCCCCGGTACAATGACCCGCGGATTGGCGTATTCCCCACGGAATACACGCAGTTCTCCGGTACGGACAATGGGGTGAAGCAGGTGTATTTTGCCAATCGCTGGCGCCTGGAACCCAAGGATGAAGCTGCTTTCCGGCGGGGCGAAAAAGTGGAGCCGGTAAAACCTGTCCTGTTCTATATTGACAATAAGTTCCCGGCTTCCTGGTTGCCCGGCATCCGCCAGGGTGTGGAAGAATGGAACAAGGCATTTGAGCAAATTGGTTTTAAAAATGCCATTGTTACGCAGTTGTATCCCGTCGGCGATCCCAACTTCGACCCCAATAATATCAAATACAACTGCATCAAGTATGCGCCCAATATGACGCAGAACGCCATGGGACCCTCCTGGGTGGATCCCCGCTCCGGCGAGATCCTGAATGCTTCTGTGTATGTATACCACGGCATTGCCGATGTGCTGGGCGAGTGGCTGTTTATACAGACTGCTGCTGCCGATCCGCGCGTGCGCACCCGCAATATTCCGCAGGATATCATGACCCGGGGCATCCGCTATGTGCTGGCGCATGAAATTGGTCATACGCTCGGCCTGATGCACAATATGGGCGCCAGCGCCGCCTTCCCGGTGGACTCCCTGCGCTCGCCGTCTTTTACAAAACAATACGGCACCACACCCAGTATCATGGACTATGCCCGCTTCAATTTTGTGGCGCAGCCGGGCGATTATGAACGTGGTGTTCAGCTGACGCCGCCGGAACTGGGCGTGTATGATTATTATGCCATTCACTGGTTGTATGCACCTGTTCCGGACGCGGCTACTGCCGAGGCGGAAGTGCCGGTACTGGATAAATGGATCAGTGACAAGATCACCGATCCCATGTATCGCTACGGTAAACAGCAGGTGAGTGGTAACCTGGATCCCAGCGCCCTGACGGAAGACCTGGGGGACGACCAGGTGAAGTCTACCCGCTATGCCATACAGAACCTGCAATACCTGATGAAGCATATGAGCGGCTGGGTGGCGAAGGATGATCCTGATTACAGTTATCGTACCCAGGTGAATTTCAGCATCATCAATATCCATTTCTACTGGCACTGGATGCATGTGCTGCACAATATCGGCGGTATCTACCTGTATGAAAAATATGAGCATGATCCATTCCCGGCCTATAAAGTGGTGCCCCGTAAAACGCAACAGGAATCTGTTCGTTTTCTGCTGGAAAGCCTGGAAAACCTGGACTGGATGAATGATCCGGGTTTTGAGCAGAACATCACTGCGCTCAATGGAGATGCTTCCGATTACCTGCGTGCTGTACTCTTTCCCTATATGATGCGTTTTGTGGCCAATATCGGACTGAGCGAAGCCAAGGCGGATGCCGATCCCTATACCCAGGCAGCATGTGTGGCGGATGTTTTTGATTATGTATGGGGAGAAGCGCGGGCCGGCAAAAAGCCTACAGCGGAAAAACTGAGTATGCAGAGTACGCTGGTGCAGGTATTGATCAATGGCTCCCGCGTGAAGGCGCAACCGGGAGCAGGTCCCAGGGCTTTGTCTGAACAGGCCCCTGAGGAACTGGCCCTGCAACAGTTGGAAATGCAGGCCCGGCAACGCAGCCTGCAGCATGAGCCGGTAAGGAACCTGCCGCTCCTGTACAACCAGGACCATGGATCCGTTAGTGGCTTTGAGTTTATGCCGCGGGTAAAATACCAGGCCGGTGATATCTCCCATGTCTACTACCAGTGGCTGCTGCAAACAAAGGGTACGCTGGAAACGCTGATCCCCAGGTTTAGCGGTGATACTAAACTGCAATACCAATACCTGTTACTACAGATCAATAAAGCATTGAAAGTATAAGCTGGACATACAGCCACCAGGAACCATTGAACCAAAAAAGAGTAACCGCCGAAAGGGGTTACTCTTTTTTTATGGTTTTTTGCTTACATTAGTAGTCAATTTCATCTCCCCTTATTCATCATTCCTCCTCCTTATTGAAACGAAGACTTGCCTTTGTTGCCGCGTAGTATTTATCATTCATCAAACGCGTTGCACAGCAACACGATTAAAGCTTATTGTATGAAAAAAAGATCCATCGCCTTTCCGGCAGCTTCGGCACTGCTGGCTGGTCTGCTACTCTTTGGCTGCAGCAAACATGATATTTTTCCCGGACAAACCGATAAGGTGGACAAGCTCTGCGATGTTACCTCGGTAAGCTATGTCTATTATCCCGGGGAGCCGGTGAATACCGGCCGGTTCTATTATAATAAACTGGGTGATCCAATCCGCGTAACTTTCAGCGCTTCCGGAACCGGCAGGCCGGATTTTTATTTCTGGTATGATAACAAAAACAGGCTCACCGATTTTCTCGGTGCCTATGTGTCTGATGGGATAATATTTGGCTATGAGTTCTGGAGGCGGTACATATATCAGCAAAACCGCTGTGTTGGCGACACCTCCTACCTTTTCGGCTGGGCAGTGAATGGGGTTCCCTCCAGGGACGAGGCCATTTACTACCGGGTTTCGAAGTATACCTATGATCAGTATGAGCGGATCATAAAGGTGGAATCTGCTGATCACAGGGAAGGTGACCCTGTTTATGAATTAACAACGCACTACAGCTATAACCAACAGGGTAATCTGACTGCTACCACTACGTATTTTATGGGCAATATTTCTTCCAGGTACGAATACACGAATTACGATAACAAGGTGAGTATCCACCGTACGCACAGGTTATGGCCTTTCCTGGACCGGAACTACAGCCTGAACAATCCCTTCAGGGCCGACAGCTATAATAAAAACGACCTGCCGCTGAAAACAAGTGTGCCTGCCGGCCAGCCTGTAGGGTTTCTATATGGCATTACACTGAATGAGGCCAGTTTTACGTACAACTGTAAATAAGCAGGAACTGCTTAACGTACCAGTACCAGTGACCCTTTTTTGGTGAATACGCCGCCGCCGGGGCATTGCAGCTCCACTATATAAACATAGCTGCCTGGTGGCTGGGGATAGCCGTTGAAATTGCCGTCCCAGCTGCCATTGGCGCTGCCTGCTATGAACTGGCTGCGCTCAAATACTTTTTGGCCGTAACGGTTGAAGAGTACAACGTGTTTTACTTCTGAGATGCCCTTGATGGTCCAGGTATCATTGACCCCGTCATTGTTGGGGCTGAAGACATTGGGAATAGCGATCCTGTTCTCTGCGCAGAGCAGGGTGACCAGCACCGTGTCTGTAGCCTTGCAGTTATGCTGATTGTAGACCGTCAGTGCATAAGCTTTGCTGGCCAGCGGCGTAACAACAGGAGCGGGGCAATTGCTGCAACTCAGGTACTGTGCAGGTTCCCAGGCCCAACGGGTGACATCGCTGCTGTAAACAGGTTGCAGGGGAAAAGTATTGCCGGCAAATACTTCCTGGTCGGTCCCGGCATAAACAGTGGGTACCGGCAGTACGGTAATGGCAATACGGGCTGTATCGTTGAAGCAGCCGTAGGTATCGGAGCCTTTGAGTGTATACGTTATGGATTGCTGTGGCTTTGCTATGGGGTTGGGAATATCAATGGCGCTCAGTCCGTCGGTATCAAAGATCCAGCTGTACTGATCGGCGCCGCTGGCCTGGAGGGTCAGCTCATTGCCTGCACAGACCCTGGCTGTGGCCGGCAACTGAAGGGCTACGGGCTGCACTACCTGGACAGTGACCTTGCTGGAGCCGGTACAGCCCAGGGCATCCTTGGCTTTTACGGTATAGGTGGTATTGATCCTGGGCGAAGCCAGCGGGTTGGCAATGCCGGCATCGCTGAGCCCGGTGGCGGGTGTCCATTGGTAGGTGGCGCCACCGCTGGCCAGCAGGGGCGTGGAAGCGCCCAGGCAGATGCCGGGTTGTGCCGGAGAAATGCTGACCACGGGATCAGGGTGGATAATGACCTTATCAGCAGCGGTGGCAGAAGCAATACAGCCGCTGCCATCACTCAGCAGCACAGAAGGCCGGTACTCTCCGGGAGCGGTATAGCTGAATTGAGCGGTAGAATCCGGAGATTGAAGCACCCGCCCATCTCCCAGATCCCAGGTATAGGAGCTGGTTTTTTCACCAATGGCATTCAGGGTGGGACTATGGCCGATACAGCCTTCAGCCGCTACGGTTTGCAGGACAGCCTCGGGCATACTGATCACTACTTCCTGCTGGTGCTGGGCGGGAAAGCCAAGCCCGTCATAAACAGTGAGCGTGACCATGTATTTTCCCGCTTTTTCGTATATATGTGAGGGATTGACTACATGGGAAGTAATACCATCGCCAAAATCCCAGCTGACAGCAGCAAAGCCGGTGGAATTATTCCGGAAGCTGGCCAGCACGGGCGCACAGTTCTTCCCGGTAATGGCCGTAGTGGTGACCGTGAAGGCCGTACTGAAAGGGGCGACAGTAATAGCTACCGGGGGAGCAAAGGACTCACAGCCGGTATTGGGGTCAGTGGCTTTCAGGACAACAGTATAGATGCCTGCAGCCCGGTATTGATGAATGGCATCATAGGTGCTGGCAGTGCTGCCATCTCCAAAATTCCATTCATAAAGGGTACCAATATTGTTATAGGTTTTACTGTTGTTAGTGAAGCGAACGGTGCCGTTCAGCTGCACGGAGGTGGCGGAGCTGGTAAATGCTGCTTTAGGGCCGTAGACTTCCACCGCCTGGCCATAGTAAGCTGTTGCGCTGTTACAGCCGGATCCATCTGTGGCGGTCAGCCGGACATAGGACCTGCCTGGATTGCTGTAAGTATGTTGTATAGCGCCGGCCCCTGTTGCAGTGGAGCCATCGCCAAAGTCCCAGCTGATGCTGGTGATGGTGCTGCCGATGCTTTTGGAAGTATCCCGGAATTCCACGGCCTGCTGGTAACATTGTTTGTCTTTCACTACTTCAAAGCCGGCATTAACGCCCTGTACGGTGAAAGGGATATAATTGGTGGTATCCTGGCAGCCAAATATATTGGAAGTAAGGATAAAGCGGATCTTGTCCTGCTTTTCATCCAGGTATTGCAGCTGACCGTTGACCGGCACTTTGTACTTTTCTATATACCCCGGCGTCACTGGTCCCATATGCTGGGAGTTATCGCCATATTCCCTTCCGGAATAATAATACATCTCCTGCCAGCTGTACTGCGGGCGGGGATTGTTTTCCAGGTTGCTGAGTACAAAAGAGAACACGCCATCCTTGCACACCACCGTCTGGTTGCTGGTCAGCCTGGGCTGCTGTTTCAGCAGAACGTCCGCCATAGTGGAAGTGCTGACTGAACACTGGTCCTTGACAGCTGTAAGCTTGATGGTATAGGTTCCTGTACGGGCATAGGTATGTTTTACTGTCAGGGTAGTGGCCGGGGTAGACTGGCTCTGCCCGTCGCCAAAATCCCAGGTAACCGTATTGGCGCCAATGGAAGAATGGGTCAAAGTCAGTTCACCCCGGGTCCCGTCGCAGGTATTGAGCTGCTGGCTGATGATGGGCTCCGGCGGCAGCACCCTGATATAATTTGTTTTGGTGATAATGGTATCACAGTTCTCATTCTTCGCCGTCAGCTTAATGGTCTTGTAGCCTGCTTCATGGTAGCGAAAGAGCTGACTGTTGCTGGGGCCGGGCGTGCTGACGATCGGCCACTCGCCCATATCCCAGGTGAAAAGGGTCACACTGGCATCATTGGGCTGCAGCGTAAATACCACGGGCTGGTCACCACATACTTCCGTTGCGGAAGCGGTGAAATCCAGTTTGGGCACCTTGCTGACAGCAATACCATTCAGGTATACGGTGCCGGTACAGCCGCTGACCGTAGTATAGCTCATCTTCACCTGGTATTTGCCGGCAATAGAAAAAGTGTGCTGGGGATTTGCCGTGCCGGCGGTCCCGCCGTCACCAAAATCCCATTGGTATTGGGCAATGGGCTCAGAGTTGCTGCTGGTAAACTGGACGGTGAGAGGACCACAGGAGCGCAATCCATTGGTACTGGAAGAGCTGCTGTAGCTGATGCTGACGGTAGGTGGCTGGATATTCACTGTTTGCACCAGCTCGGCGCTGCAGCCGATGGCATTGCTGACTGTAAGCTGCACAACCCACAGGCCGTTGGATGTATAGGTATAGGCCGGTTGCTGGAGGGTAGAGCCCGGGCCATTGGCATTGCCGGTTAACTGCCATTTCCAGCTTACGGCATCCGTTGTATTGTCTTTGAAGTTAACAGTAACCGGTGCGCCGCAGCTGCCGTTAAGGGTGGTGGAGAAGGGCCTGATATCAGGCTCCGGTTGAACAATCACCTGTTTTGTGGTTGTCTGTGTACAGCTGCCGAAAGTATTGGTCAGGGAAACCGTATGCGTGCCCGGGGTATAAAAAGGGTATTGGGCTGTATTGCCGTAAGTATAAAGGCTGCCGTCTATTTCCCAGCTGCTGGTGTAGGGATCAGGTATTGGGTTGCTGAGGCTGGCAAATTGGGTCAATGTCTGCGTACAGATCGGCGAAGGCACAGAAAAATCAGTGCTGTAGTTGGCCACATTCACCTCAACGGAGGGAGCGCTGGAGGTACAGCCGTATGCATTGCTGGCGGTCAGGTTAACGGTATAGGTCCCTTTTTGACCGTACACATGCGTGGGCGACTCGGTATTGGATTGCTGGCCATCGCCAAAGTCCCAGGAATAGATCAGGGGCCCTGGTCCACTGCTGAGATTGGGAAAAGAAACCGGATCACCTGGCTGGCAGAGTACCTCTTTAGTGGCGGCAAACAGGGCGTTAATGCCAACACGGGCTTCCACTACCTGCTGTTTCTGGATGGAATGGTGACAGCCATAACTGTTGGTGACGGTGAGACTGACAGAATAAATATTATCCTGTACGTACTGGTGTGATTGCACCGGTGTGGTACTTTTCTGTGTGTTGCCATCGCCAAAGTCCCAGTAATAGCTGGTGATAGCGCCACTGCCGGCGGCGGAACTGCCGGTAAACACGGCGGGGTCAGGCAGGCATACCCTTGCCTTGCTGACGCTGAAATCGGCGGCCGGTCGCTGGTATACGGTCAGCTGCCGGGAAAAAGTGGAGGTCTCCTGGCCATCGGTGACTGTCAGCGTAATAGTATATTCCTGCTCTTGGGTATAAATGGCGCCGGCATCCCTGGTACTGGCCTGGTTGCCATTGCCCAGGTCCCAATGCCAGGTGGCGGTAGGACTGGCCCCGGTGCTGGTATTGGTAAAACTGACGGTCAGCGGCGAGCAGCCCCCTGTTTTGTCGATGGTGAAATTTGCTTTCAGCTGGGCATATAAGGTAGGGCAGGTAGCCAGAAAATAAAGTAGAAATGCAGCGCCGGAACGCCAGCAGAAGGATAGGAGGTGGTTGGGTTTTTTGCTTTTCAAAGGAGTGGCGACTAACTTTTTAAGAGATAGCAAGATAGCCGTTTGGCGCGGATTTCGCAACCGGTGGGTAAAATTTAAAGGAAAAATATTGCCCTTGGCGTAACTTGCGGGAGATATGAGAACCTATGACGATTCATACAGGCACAAAGGATTGCGCAGGCAATTGGTAGAGGTATTAAAACAAAAAGGTATTACAGACGAACGGGTACTGGAAGCTATTACAAATATCCCCCGCCATTGGTTCCTCGATTCCGCATTTGATGAGGTGGCCTATGAAGACAAGGCCTTTCCCATTGCTGAAGGGCAGACCATTTCCCAGCCCTATACCGTGGCTTACCAGACACAGCTGCTGGAAGTGAAGCCCTACGAGAAAGTACTGGAGATTGGTACGGGCAGCGGTTATCAGTGTATTGTGCTGGGTGAACTGAAAGCCCAGGTTTATACCATTGAAAGACAGAAGAAGCTGTTTGACAACCATAAGAAATTTGTACTGCGGAATAAATATCCCAATATCAAATATTTTTATGGTGACGGCTACGAGGGGCTGCCCACCTATGCACCCTTTGACAAGGTGATTGTCACTGCCGCCGCACCCTATGTTCCACCCAAGCTGATCCAGCAGCTGAAAACCGGTGGCAAAATGGTGATCCCGGTAGGCGCGGGCAACGTGCAGCGGATGCTGCGCCTTACCAAACAGGCTGACGGGACAGTAACAGAGGAAACCTTTGAGAACTTTTCATTTGTCCCCATGGTAGTAGGTAAGAATAATCCCGGCGGATTTTTTTAAGTAATTTTCTCCCATGAAAATAGTGATCCTCGGCTCCGGAAATGTAGCCCATGTGCTGGGCAGGAAATGCCTGATGGCAGGTCATACCCTGTTGCAGGTCTATGCTCGGCAGCCGGAAAAAGCGCAGTCCCTGGCCAACCTGCTGGGAGCCGCGCCGGTAGCCGATCTACAACAGCTGGACCCGGACGCAGACTGCTATATCATTGCTGTGGCCGATGCCGCCATTGCTTCCGTGGCAGCCGGCCTGGAAGGATGGGGCAGGCCCGTAGTGCATACGGCCGGCTCTGTGCCTGCCGCTGTGCTGGCCATTACCGGCGGGCCTTACGGGGTATTATATCCCCTGCAAAGTTTGCGCAGGGAAATGGATCAGTTGCCGGAGATCCCCCTGCTGGTGCAAGGGAGCAGCCCGGCCATGGAAGCCCTGGTCAGCCAATTAGCGCATACGCTTTCCCGACAGGTACAGCCGGCCGGTGATGAACAGCGCCTGCGCCTGCACCTGGCTGCGGTGATCAGCAGCAATTTCACCAATCATCTCTTTGCTCTGACTGAACAATATTGCCGCGACCAGCAGGCTGATTTCCGGTTGCTGCTGCCGCTCATCAATGAAGTGACACAGCGGCTTTCCCAGGCATCTCCTCTGGATACACAGACCGGGCCTGCTATCCGGCACGACGAGGTGACTATCCGCAAACACCTGGAGTTGCTGAACGGTTACCCCGCACTGAAAGAACTATACGATCAATTCTCGAAAAGTATAATGGGTATGTATCCCCAATGATCTTTTTTGCCCGTTTTTCACAGCCTGTGCGGGTTTCTGGCAAATAGTTAGTAGTTTAGCAGTATCCTACCTCACACCCCCTGGTTTACTCCTGCCTTGTTAAAGCAACAATTCCGTTATCCTCATTTTGTATCAGGTTTGTTGCAAACAGCCATTAAATCTTCATCTATTTATGAAAAAGCAATCGTTCTTTTTCTCCTGCCTGCTTTTGGCAGCAGCAGTAATTACCTTGCCCGCCTGCCGGAAACTGGATCGCCTGGAGGATATTTTCAGGGACTTTGACAAGTACTCCGGTCATTGCCGGATCACCCGGATCATTGATTCCTCCGCCAGCTACGGCAGTGGTGTAACAACAGCTACTTTTAAGTACAACAAGGCCGGGGACCCGGTGTCCATCCTCTTTGATGAAAGCGGTACAGGCCGCCCCAACTACCTGTTCTGGTATGACCAGAAAGGACGCATCTCCGATTATTTTGAGGCCTATATCTCGGAGGGCGTCTGGCATGGCTGTGAACGCTGGCGTCATTATGTGTACCAGGGAAACCGGATAGTGCAGGACACTGCCTGGTCCTTTGTCAATGTGATCAATAATGTACCGCAGCGCGGACAGATATATGAGGTCACTGATTATACCTATGATCAGCACGACAGGATCACTAAAATGGTCATGACCCTGAAGGTGGGCAGCCAGGTCTATGTTGCCTCCTATATCTATGCCTACAATGCACAGGGCAATTTATCCAGCATGCAAAGATGGGAGGGCAGTCAGCTGGCCTCCGAGTATGTGTATAACAGTTATGACGATAAACCGGCTGTTCACAGGACCCATAAACTATGGAAATTCCTGGCCCGGAACTATAGCGTTAACAATGCCTTTCCGGCACTGAGCTATAACCAGTACAAACTGCCGCTGGGCTTCCACCCGGTGCAGCACAATGTGGCCGAATTCAATTTACTGGATAAATTACCGCTGAACCACTCCGTGATCAGTTACCAGTGTAAGTGATCGCTCTATTAACAACCAACTTTATCAGCTACCGGCTTTTGCAATAAATGAAAACCTTCCTGCGGGCCCTGCATGTATTGCAGGGCTTTTTTAATATGATGGCTGGAATCCTTATTGGATATGGGTTTTAAGAAGGGGATGGATATTGGCGTTGATAAAATGGTTTCCTGCTATTAACGGTTTGTCTGATAAATTTCTGTAGTATTGTATTGATCGAAATTATTGTTTACGCATTGAAACCTTATACCCTTATGCCTATGTCCCTTCTGATTGTTTTATCTCCCTGATCAATTTTTTACGAAAATACTACTGGAACCTGTGTTGCAGTCTATGTTATATTGTTGCTGGTGGTAACTGTCTGATCCAGTCATTTTGCCTGTTATTCCTTAGCGTTCATTAATCCTTCCTGCCGGATATGCGAGGCAGGAGCCTCAACCGTGAAAATTTTTATTCATGAAAAAGTATTTAGTTTTACCCTTCCTGTTCTATGTTAGTCAATCCTATGCTCAGACAGAGTGGGGGACCGCAGGGTCCCGCACCGAATGGCGGGACAGCGCCGGCCTCCAAGGGAACAGAGGCGCCAAAAGTGGTTTTTATGAGACCTCCACCCCGGTTGGTTTTCCAACAGACCCGGACCTGAGCCCGGTTTTACCTAACTGGTGGCATTTTCTGGATATCCGCCATTCCAATCCGGAAAACAACCATGCCATGCAATTTGCCGGTAATTTTTTTACTGATAATCTTTATTTCCGGAAAACGATAGATGATCCCAATAGGGCCTGGAACAGGGTATTGCTGGAAAGAAACGGTAGGGTGGGTATTGGTACAACGCAGCCCCGAGAAGCTCTTCAGATCGGCAGTCGATTTTTTTTGGCCAGTGGTGGCTGGAAATCCATTCAATACAATATGTGCTGGGACGATGCCCTGGGTAATAATGTCCGGGCCAATGATGGTCCTGCCGCTGCTATGCAGTTTACCGAAAAAGGGA